>JBNVCE010000015.1:22491-25361 GCA_050410885.1 Thermoplasmatota archaeon
TAAAAAACAATAATCATAGAAAGTCATGGAAAAATAATTCAAGTTAATGCAAGTAAGGTGCAAATTAGTGATTTTACAATTCAACAATATGGTATTCGTCTTTCTAGTGGAATTTTTATAAGTTCTTCATCTTCAGAGACATTTATTACAGATAATATTATAAAAGGACTTGGTTATGTTATGGTATTATTGTTTTGAGTTCTAATAATATAGTATATAATAATTCTATTATTAACAATTTTGAAGGGATTGTTTTAACTTCTGAGGATAAATTTGTTTCAAGTAATAATATAATTTATCGAAATGAAATAGCCAATAGTAAATCTTATTCTATGGTCTTGGAATTAAGTCATTCAAATAAAATTTATGAAAATAATTTTAAACGTAAAATATCTATGTCTGCACACATATGGTGGATTTATGATATGGTTTTTTATATAAAATATCCGCTTAAAAGAAATCAATGGTATAATAATTATTGGGATAATCCAAGGTTAAGCCCGAAATTAATACCAGGGGAACTAATTTGGCCTATAACAAAATTTATGTATCTTATACGTCGTTGTTACCAAGTTGATTGGTATCCAGCAAAGCAACCCTATGACATTCCTGTAATTGCAATTTAACTATTTTTTTCCTTTCATATTAATTTTGCATGTTTACAGACAAGCTGAATTGTTAATATTAATTATGAAGGCTTAAATCATATCTAAAAAATATTTATGTATCCTTAAATCATCTGTTAGTTCTGGATGAAAGGATAAAGCTAGGAACTTGTCTTCTTTGACCATAACAATTTTTTCATCAATTTTTGCTAATACCTCACAATTACCCCAGACTTTTTCTATTACTGGGGCTCTAATAAAAACAGCATTAAAAGGTTTAGAAAAACCTTTAATATCTATATTTTTTTCAAAAGATTCTCTCTGTCTTCCAAAAGCATTTCTTTTCACTTTCATACTAACTGCAGATAAATGTTTGATTTTATTAAAATCATCGGTAACTTCACTAGCAAGAATAACACAACCAGCACAAGTACCCATGATTGGTAAATTGTTTTTTTTTATTCTTTTTAAAATAACATTATAAATTCCTGTATTGTATAAAATTTTTGAAATAGTTGAACTTTCTCCACCTGGTATAATCAAGGCATCAATATTGTTTAACTCTTTTTTATTTGTAATTGTTAAAACATTACCAGAAATATTTTTTTCTAAAAGAGCATTTTTCATCATTGAAACATGCTCAGAAATTGCACCTTGAACCCCAATTACACCAATAGATAACTTTTTTACCATCCTCTTTCCTGAAGACGTTTTTCTTTTGGTATAGTTTCAATTTCTATACTGGTCATGGCATCTCCAAGGTCTTTACTAATTTCTGCTATTACCTCTGGTTTATTGTAATTTGCTACAGCTTCAACTATTGCTCTTGCTCTTTTTTCAGGGTTACTTGATTTAAAAATCCCTGAGCCAACAAAAACACCATCACTACCAAGTTGCATCATTATTGCCGCATCAGCTGGTGTTGCAATTCCACCTGCTGCAAAATTTACAACTGGTAACCTGTGATAAACTTTTTTTATACTAACTAAAATCTCAAATATTTCTTTTTTAACAGTTTCATAAGTGTAATTACCAAAAACTTCAACATTATCATCTACTTTTCTACCAGTTAATATCTCTGTTGATTTTGCATAACTACTTGAATACTCTTCTACAAGTTTCTGCAACTGATTATTATTTATTTTTTCCAATTCTTTAATCATTCTTGTAACCATTCTTTGATGTCTAATAGCTTCGATTATGTTTCCAGTTCCTGCTTCACCTTTAGTTCTAATCATAGCTGCTCCTTCCCATATTCTTCTAACTGCTTCACCAAGGTTTCTACAACCACATACAAATGGAACTGTAAATTTTCGTTTATCTATATGATAAAATGGATCTGCTGGTGTTAATACCTCTGATTCATCAATCATATCAACTCCAAGAGCTTCGAGAGCCTGAGCTTCAACAAAATGACCGATTCTAACCTTGGCCATAACAGGTATACTAACCGAGTTCATTATTTCTTTAATAATAGATGTATCAGCCATTCTTGCAACACCACCATGTAAACGAATATCAGCAGGAACTCTTTCAAGAGCCATAACAGCAACAGCACCACTTTCTTCAGCTATCTGTGCTTGTTTAACATTTGTAACATCCATTATTACTCCACCTTTTTGCATAGCAGCAAAACCTTTTTTCAATTTTGATGTTCCAAATTTTATATTTGACAATTTAGGTTTTTTCATTATTTAAACCTCCCATTGCAATATAAGAAATTTAAACCGATATCAACAACTTGTTATTAAGAATGACGGTGACATATAAAGCTATCGGATGAAAATTTTAAAAAACCATAATTCTTATTTTTTACGCAATGACTCTATTATATCCTTACCAAAACTTGTCAAACCATATAATTTTATATTTTTTCTACAACTTTTTTCTTCAACTATTTTTAAACTAATAAGAGATTCCTCTACCTTGTATCTTGAACCCATACCACGTATGGCACCAATGACATTAGTTGGTGTTGTTTTGATATTATAAGCAATATCAGAAGTATAACTACAACTTGGACTTATATCAAAAAGAAATTCTGCTATTTTTTTTCTTACATTACTTCTTCTTAAGGCTCTGATCGCAATAGGCCTTTGTATATCATTAAAATTTGTTTCTTTGTATAATTCTTTTTCGTTTTCCATCCCATCCACACCTTAACATTTTGCTATGTATTTACTGATTAATAAAATATTCTTTCATGTATAATCATATACATATTCACCTGATTATTCAATAGCAATAATTTTTGTTAAAATAACT
>JBNVCE010000153.1:0-1964 GCA_050410885.1 Thermoplasmatota archaeon
AAAATGAATGTTTTTTTCTTTAATTATTTATTTCGGGATGAAGCCTATACTTACTAAACATTTTAATATAAAGATTTATCATTGATTCCTCAACTTGTTCTATTTCCGGCGGTGTTTGGATACAACAAAGTGGAATAACAATACTCATAAATTTCATCATAGAACAATATAAGTCATAAGGGTTTCTTTTCATAAACACAAATTTTGCATTAGGAAAAATTTCTAAAAGAAGTTTTATTTTCGCGGTGTTATCCTGGTTTTTTAATAAAAGTCTTTTACCATTATTATACAATGTTATTTTTTTTAAAAGGTATAAATAAATTTCTTTCCATTTTTCAATGTCATTTTGTGTTACATCTTCCATTAACACAAATTTATTATAAAATTCCATTTTTTTTGGGAAGCACCAACCATGATAATAAGAATATTTTGAAAAAGCACCAATTGCATATTGATCTTCCTGTGGGAAATCAGCATTCATATCAACATCATCCATAGGCCTTTTTTTAGGGATACTAGAAGCAACAATAGGCTTCCAACGTTTTTCACTACTTAAAAAAACTCCAGGTAAATAAGCCTGAAAAGTTGTGAAATAAGCAAAACTCTTGTCATTTGATAAAATATTATGAAGATAAGTTGTTCCACTTCGCCAAAAACCAATTAAAAAAATCGGGTCATGTTTTATTTCTGTTGAATTGATTTTTTTATCAAATTTGATCCTTTCTTTAATTCTATAAGGTGTCATTATACTTATCAAGACTTGTGTGTATAAAAATCTTGGAATGTATCTAGGACTTACAAAAAAATTATTTTGAGCCAGTAATTGTAAAACATTTGTAAAAGTATAACCTGGGAGTGGTGTCTTTGTAAAAACCAATGTTTTTTCTTTTATTTTTTCATATGAAATGTTATTCATGAAAATTAACAACAATAAGTAATATCCGTGATTTATAATTTTTGAGAAATGCAAGGGGTGATATACTAATTTATTGTTCAAATCGTTTAATTCAGTTATTGTTTTAAACAAGTATTTGCTAATTTTTTTTTCATCAAAAAATAAGGATCATATTTTGAATGGGTATCACGGTTTTTATATTAATTAAAAATTAAATTTTAAACAAAAATTTTGTATGTAAATAATAAAAAGAAGGAAGTTACTTCCTTCTTCTTTTTAACAAGATTAACGCAATACCAAGTGCAACAATAAAAGAGATTAACTCAAAGCCTGGTGTTTTTTTTGCTTGTTCGTTATCTTTTTCTTCAGGAACAACATTGCCGGTATCGGTACCATTTGTATCCTCATTACCTGTTTCATTATCTGAAATTGTACCTGTAAATTTCGTATTTGGCGCCCAATCACCCCACCATTCATGATTCATGTCACCTACTTCAGTCCATTCAACAGCCCAACCCCAGATTTCTACAGGTGCTGTATCACCAAGTATTTCAAACTCAGCTGTGATTGTGTTACCATTTATCTCAACCGTACCTGGAGCATATGTTCCTTGGCTTATAGCCAGAGCAACAGATTCACCAGCATAAACTATTACCCAATAATTAGTGTCGCTAGTGTTGTAATAAAAATAGTATCCAATTTTTTCAGTGGTTTGAATAGTTCCTAGTATTTTAAATGTAAAAATTATTTTATTTCCATTTACACTTGAGGAAATCTCAGTTATGTCAATATCCTCTCTATTAATATTTTGTTTCCAAGACCATACACCTGCTGTTTCAGTCCAATGATATATGTCTCCTGTAGTATCGATTATACTTTCTGCGGATGCAGCAAGGCTTGATATTATCAAAATTCCCATGCTTAAAAATATTATACATCTTTTGCAAATTTTCATAAAATTGGTTCCTCCAAAAAACCAATAAAAATTGATGGTTTATAATATTATCGGAAAATTAGGCTACATCCCGAAATGAGTCGAAGAATCATCTCTTGAACAATATTTTACTTT
>JBNVCE010000154.1:0-1873 GCA_050410885.1 Thermoplasmatota archaeon
AAAAATTTCTATGGGGATAATTTAACTGTTGTTTATTATGAAGTGGATACTGTTAATAATATTGATAATTATAGTAAGTTTAAAAGTTATGGTTTTAAAATTGTACCAGCTGTTGTTGTTAAAAATATTTCATCTGATGAAAGATTCAATATTCTTTTTTCATATGAGGATATAACTTTTGAAAATCTTAAAAATGCAATTGATTTCCATTTACTAGGTAATTATTCTGAAAAACCTCCTGAAATAGGTAAAGATAAAATCATCAGTACACCTTTTGGCACCATCAATGTTTCTGAGTTGTCTATTGTTGTTTTAACCATTGTTTTGGCAGCAGCCGATAGTTTTAATCCTTGTTCTTTTTTTATTTTTTTGTTTTTACTGAGTATTTTGTTACATTTGCATTCCAGAAAAAAAATGCTGGTTGTTGCAGGAGTTTTTATTTTTTTCTCTGGTTTTTTTTATTTCTTAATAATGGCTGCTTTGCTTAATATTTTTTTAATAAGTCAATATCAACTGTTTATATCAATTATTGCTGGACTGCTTGCCATTGTTTTTGGTTTATTGAATATAAAAGATTTTTTCTTTTTTAAAAAAGGTCCGTCCCTGGGTATTGCTGATGAAAAAAAACCTAAATTGTTTAAACAAATTAGGAAAATAGCTCAAACGCCTTATTTTATTAGTTTAATTGTTTACACAATTGTTTTAGCCTTAACTGTTAACACTGTTGAATTGTTATGCACTCTTGGTTTCCCACTTGTTTTTACAAGGATTTTAACTTCTTATAATCTTGATATTTTTCAATATTATTTTTATTTAGTTTTTTATAATATTATTTATGTTTTACCGTTATTGTTCATTGTCATTATTTTTGTTATTATTTTGAAGCATTGGAAGCTTTCAGAATGGCAGGGCAGGGTACTTAAATTGTACTCTGGGACTATGATGTTTTCGTTGGGTTTGGTTTTATTATTTGATTCTACCTTGTTGCATGATGTTTTTTCTGCTTTGGCATTACTTTTTATTGACTTATTGGTTGTTTTAATTGTGTCTTATTTTTGGAAAAAAAGGATTGTTAAACCTGATATTTAGCTTATTTTTTTTCATTGTCAAATTTTGATAAAAAATAAATAACTTAGTTTTTAAACCCTGTTTCTTATTATAGGTTTTGATAATGTCTAAAAAAAAATTTATTAAAGCCAAAAAAATCCAAAACAATATTGCAAGACAAAGGATTTTCCAACTTTTTTTATTGGCTGAAAAAATGGCTTTCTCAGGGGATTTAAATCTTGCAAACAGGTATGTTGAGATTGCCAGGAAAATCTCTATGAGATTTAAAATCGCGATTCCTAGAAAGTTTAAACGTCGTTTTTGTAAGCATTGTTATAAATACCTTTTACCAGGGGTAAACTGTAGGATTCGGATTTATCGACATAAAATTATTATTTATTGTTGTAATTGTAAGAAGTATACTAGATTTTTGATTAAAAAGGATAAAAAGACTCAGTACCCCCGAATGTAAAAAAATGAAAAAGAATCATCTTTTTCTCGGAGAGAAACCTCCTTTTGGATCCCTTGGTTTACTGCTCTTTTGTTTCCTTGTTTTTTGAAACGGAAAGCATCTTTTTCCTTTTTTGTTAGACTCGTGTTAAAAACATCTGTTATTCTAGTTAATTGTTGATAACTGATGATCTTTTTATTTGAGTTTTCTAGGAATGCTTTTGCTACCTCGTTTTCGTGTCCTTCTAGGTAAAATATTGTTTTGTTGTTCATTTTTGTTCTATGAAGGATCGTAAATATTTCTTCAGAGTAAAAAAATTAGACTTTGGATCATCATGTGAGCAAATCTTGTAACCTTTCATTAATAGTTCTTGGA
>JBNVCE010000155.1:0-1870 GCA_050410885.1 Thermoplasmatota archaeon
CTAAAGGAATTTTCGTTCACTGGTGGGTCACACAAAAAGGTAAAGAAAAAATAAGTAAATCAAAAGGTGGTGCAGAACACATAACAGAAGCAGCAACATTGTTTGGTGTTGATGCAATGCGTCTTTATTATTCCCATATTGGTTCACCTTTTGTTGATATAGAATGGGATACAGAAATTGTAAATAAATATAAAAACAGAATTGTTAATGTTTGGACGCTTGTTAATCAATTGAATAAAATTACTAATAAAACTGATGAAAATATTGATAATTGGCTTAAAAGTATTATGAATAAATCAATAAAAAAAATACTTGATGCTTTTGAAATATATGACCTTCGTACTGTTACAAATGAGATTTTTTTTGAATTTATAAAACATTTACAATGGTACATTAAAAGAGGAGGTTCAAACGAAAAACTATTAAAAGAAACGCTTTCAAATTGGATAAAACTCATGAGTCCAATTACACCTCATCTTGCAGAGGAACTTTGGAGTTTAAATGGTGAAAAAAATTTTGTAACATTAGAAAATTATCCAGATTTTAATCCAAAAGAAATTCATGAAAAAGAAGAAGTTGGTGAATATCTAATTTCAAAAATAATTGAAGATGTAAATGAGATAATAAAAATTACAAAAATTACTCCAGAAAAAGTTTATATTTATACTTCTACTAAATGGAAGCAGAAATTAGTTAAAAAAGCATTGGAATTATATAAAGAAAACAAACTTGATATAAATAATTTAATGAAAACAGCCATATCTGACCCTGATCTTAAAAAACAAATTAAGGACGTATCAAATTTTGCTGGAAAACTTTTAGGGGAAATTAAAAAAATTAATGAAATTGATAAACAAAGATACATTATACAATTAAATGAAAAACAATACATAGAAAAAGCATTAGATTTTCTTGAAAAAGAGTTGTCTACAAAAATAGATGTTTATTCTGCTGATGATAAGGATATTTATGATCCTAATAATAAATCAAAACTTGCAATGCCTCTTAGACCAGCAATATATATTGAACAAAAATAAAATATATTTTTTTTATTTCTTTTGAAAAATGATTGATAATATTAAAAAAAACCAAGAAACATGGGATTTGATTTCAAAAAGTTTTGATAAAACAAGACAAAAACCATGGAAACAATGTATAGATTTTATAAAAAAATTAAAAAAAACAGATACTGTAATTGATATTGGGTGTGGTAATGGAAGACATCTAGTTATCTGTGCAGAACATTGTAAAAAAGTAATAGGACTTGATTTATCTAAAGAACTTTTACATATTACAAAAGAAAAATTAGAAGAAAAAAAATTAACAAACGCTATTTTTTTACATTCTGATGCAAGATTTATTCCATTAAAAAATGAATCTGTTGATGCAGCGTTATATATAGCGTCATTGCATAATATCCATGGTAAAGAAAACCGTATTCAATCACTAAAAGAATTAAAAAGAATTTTAAAAAAAGAAGGTACTGCCTTAATAAGTGTTTGGTCAAGATGGCAGGATAAATATAGGAAAATATTTTTAAAAAAATTTCTTTTAAAAAAAGAAGAATTAGAGTTTGGGGATATTGATATTTATTGGAAACAACATAATCTAAATGTACCTCGTTTTTATCATTTATATAGTAAAAAAGAATTAATGGAAGATTTAAAAAAAGCTGAATTTAAAATAGAAAAAATAGAATCTGTTAAATTACATTCAAAAAAATTCCCTGATAATTTTTTTGCAATTGTTAAAAAAAATAAATTTTATAACAAATATTAATTTAGTAAAAGTTTTTTATCTTATTTTTTTTGGTAAAAGATAACTAACAATGGCTACATCCCGAAATGAGTCGAAGAATCATCTCTTGAAC
>JBNVCE010000156.1:0-1833 GCA_050410885.1 Thermoplasmatota archaeon
GTGATGAACTATAAAATTTAATCATTTTATGACACTAGGAAAAATTTGTTTAAAAAGAAAAAATTTTAGTAAAGAAAAATAGTGGTTGCTAGAAGTAACATGAAAATTGTAACAAGAGAACCTATGAAAAAACGTGGGTTTAGAATCAATAGATTTTCATATTTTTCATTCATATTCCTTATCCACCTATTTTATGATTTATATTATTACTTAATAATCTCCTGTTAATACTTTATAAATTTATTGTGTAAAAATAACAAAATGAAATATTGTTTTCTTATAAAATTTGTTTCTATTAATTTTTTAAATTTTATTTTAAAAAATAAAAAAAGAGGATAATTTTATCCTCCAGGTCTTACATATATATATATTAAAAAGATTTTTCCACTTCTTGTTGTTGTATCACTTGAATCAGGATGGGTTACTGTCACGGTTACTTTAGTACTTCCAAATCCAATTATTGGTTTTGATGTAATCTCAACATCTGTTCCCACTGGAACATTAACAGTACCGCTAGATTCTTTTCCAATAAATGCACCGCCTTCAAGAGTTATTGACCATTGTACGTTTTCTGCATCAAGCCCTCCAGTGTTTGTTATTAATGCTTTTACTTTTAATATTCCACCTTTAACCGTTTTAATATCAAGTATTGGTCCTCCAAGTATTAGGATTTGATGAGCTGGTGAAAAACCACTTTCTCCACCATGAATAGCATCTCTTGCTTTTACTTTTACATCGTATGTCCCTTCTGATGCCCATGCATGTTTAGCACTACCTGGTGAAACCCAGCCACTGTTGCTTCCATCGCCCCAGTCAAACCAGTATTCAATTGGATCTCCTTCAGGATCTGTTGTTGTTGCAGTAAATGTGTATTCTACACCAACAACTCCCTGGCTAGGACCACTTGGTGCACCTGGGGTTTCTGGTGGTAGATTTGTTGGGTATAATTCATATACATATAACCAGTCTGTAACTCCTGGTGCAGAACTGTCTTGTACACAGCCACCGATACAGAACAGTCCACTTTGGTAATCTTCAGAGGCCCATAATCCACCTGCGATTCCAACTCCAGAACCAACTTCTTGGTTAACATCATGTGTAACACCTGTGAATGCCCCAGCAGCAATATCCCATTGGTAAATCATAGTATCTGTGCCATCTCCTTGGTCAACAAACCATAGGAAAGGTCCTCCAGAAGGATTAGGATCATATGCTATTCCATATGTACTTGTTATTGAAACAATGTTAAATGTACCTATAGTTGCTCCATTTGATGGATTCACCTTATATACCGGATCACCCCAATTTTTACAATATATAATATCCTGGTCATAGTCATAGGCTATTGCACGGCATTGGAAAGAACCTGTTATTGTTGCAACAAGTGTTTTTGATGTGAAATTCATCTTCCATATTGTACCAGCTGCAGCTCCGCCCCACATGTATGTTCCATCAAAAGCAAGATCACGAAGGCCTGATACACCAGGTATTGAAAATTCCTCGACGAGGTTTCCATTTATATCATAACGGTGTATCAAATTGCTTTGCCAGCGGGTACTATACAGATATGTTCCATCAAATTCTGCACCTGCATTACCATTTGCTCCAGTTTGACCGGTGGCTCCAATATCAATTTCAGCCAATAAATCCCAAGGAGCCAAAGTAGATTCAAACCCTTGATGGATGCTTGCAAAAACATTAGCATCTGCCTCATTTTTCGTCCCTGTTACCGTAGAAATAGTAGCGCACAACAGCATACTTAATACAATACATATTATTTTCTTTTGCATTTTTTCCTAGTGTCATAAAATGATTAAATTTTATAGTTCATCA
>JBNVCE010000157.1:0-1825 GCA_050410885.1 Thermoplasmatota archaeon
TTAACAAGGGATGGGTAGCCAATGGTACTGCAAATATTCTTGGAACAGTTGATGAAGAGTTTTTAAATTTAGCTCGTAAATCAGGCTGTGTCGAATGGTTCGTTGGCTTTGAATCTATAAATCAAGAAGCACTGGATAATATCAAAAAAACACATAACAAAGTAAGTGATTTTAAAAAAATGGTTAAAAGAGTTCATGATCATGGGATGGCTGTTCAGGGTGGTATTATTTTTGGTTTTGATGAAGATACCCCTGATATTTTTGATGCAACAATTGAAGCAATCAATGATTGGGAATTAGACGTTCTAGAAGTAAATATTCTTACTCCTTATCCTGGTACCCCTTTATTTGAAAGATTAGAAAAAAGTGGTAGAATACTCACTAAGGATTGGAGTAAATACAATCAAGTTGAAGTTGTTTTTCAACCAAAAAAAATGTCGCCTGAGGAATTATATGAGGGGGCAAGAAAGGTTGCAAAAGAATTTTATTCTACTTTAAATATAATAAGAAAAAATGTTAAAATTATAATGACAATTAAGAGATTTTCTGCAATTATTCCCATTGGAACTATCCAATCATTTATAAGATATTATAAAAGGGATTTCAATATATAGATTCAAGATTTTATGAATAAAAACAATTTATTAAAAAATCCTTGGACAGCTGAAGATGAAGGGGACCACTATCCTTCTATGAAGGAATGGTGGGTAGTAGAGACATTGTTCAAAACACTTGATGACAATAAAAAATGGAATTTTAAAGGATCAATGGCTTATGAAAGGGAAACACCCTCATGTTTCATTATAAATCTTCTTTTTGATATAGATTCTAATAAATGTATAGTACATAGAACAATAAATGATGATATCAATAAATTTACTCATAAAAAAAATATTGTTGATTTAAAATATGAGGCTTTTACAATTAAGGGCATCTATCCAAATTATAACCTACATTATGAGGATAAAAATTCAGATTTTTTAATTGACATGGATATAAAAGCCAAAATCCCACCACATTGGAGTACACAAGATTTAACAAATGGTTATCTTCCTTTTGGTTTAGATTACTATAGATATGGATGGCTTTTAAACTCTGATGTAACTGGAAAAATAAAATTAAATGATAAAATCCAAGAAATAAAAGGAAAAGCATATTTGGAACATGCATGGGGAAATTTTTCTTATTCAAACCCTTTTAAAAGATCTTCAAAAATAAAAAAGACAATTTCAATATATGCCCGTTTAATTTACTGGTGGTTTAAAAACAACAAGCCAGGTATACCTGACAGAATTGCTTTTACTACAGAAAATAATCCTTTTGGGTATGATTGGTTTTGGGGAGTTTTTGAAAATAATTGGAGTATTTTTTATGGTAATTCACTGTTTTGGTTAAGTGAAGGGCCTTCACTTGGAGTTTTAACTTTGTTTGATGAAAATGGTAATTATTTGGAATTCAGTAATATAAAATTTCGATATAATAAGGTTGTATACATTAAAGATTATGATGTGTATTACCCCAGTGATATTTCTGTTACTGCAAAATTAGATGATAAAAAAATTGAGCTTAGAAGCTGGGCTGTTTGCGACAGTTTTGAATACATTGATGATTTTCCTGGTAATGGTTTTTACAAAGCATTTATTTTATGTGAAATGCCTGGTAAAATGAAAGGTGTTTATTCTGATAATGAAAAAACCATTGAGCTTACTGGTGATTGTAAACATGCACCACAAAGACAACCATCAAAACTAGGTCATAACTCATTAAAAATAGATTTTATTAAACCACCACAAGGTGTTGGATTGTCATTAGATTTTGATTCTCA
>JBNVCE010000158.1:0-1784 GCA_050410885.1 Thermoplasmatota archaeon
AAAAATTCTGTTTCCAAACAAAAAAACAATGTATCCTTTACTTAATTATGAAAAGGAATATCCTTTGATTTCAACATGCTTTCTGATAAAAAGAAATTCATTAAATAAATTGAACCATTATTTTGATGAAAATTACAAATCAGGAATTGAGGATGTTGATTTCTTCATAAGATGCAATTACTATGGCTTAAAAGCAAAATACCTAAGTAATGTTCATATAATCCACTTATTCAAAGAAAGGACTAATTGCGAGGAAAGGTTCTATTATGAGGTAAGAGGAATTGTTTATGCTTTAAGAAAATTAAAAACGATTTTGAAGAAAACAAGATTAAAACATTGTATAAGAATAAAAACTTTAATAAAACATTTCATATGCGCTGTTTTTAACTTTAATTGGACTGACTGGGCTTCATATGATAGAAATTCAAGTTTGCTTTCAAAACTAAAGTTGTTATTAAAAAATCATTCAAAAATAAGTAAAAAAGGAAGTTTTTATTTAATAATGCTTTATTTCAAAGCAGTCATAGAGGGTTTAAAATTAAAGACAAAAAATGAAAAATAAGAAATTAAAAGGTATAAAGAAGAAGCTGAAAATTACGCTAATCTAATAAAAGACTTAATATTAAACAAAGGTGTAGTTAAAGATTCAAAAAAGATTTTTAGAACTTTTAAAACATATAGAGAACTTATGAAAATTAATATTTAAAACATTCGTTCTTAAGGAAATCTTTTTAAAGAAGCGAAAGTTTTACTACTTTAAAATAATTTAATCAACTTTTAAGATAACTTTTAAAAATGTAAAAAATGTAAATAAAATGATTGAGAAGTTAAATGAAAAAATTTTAAGGAATCTTGCATTGGTTTGGGAAATAACAATAAACGATTTTAAACTAAAGTATAGGGGTTCTATTATTGGCTATTTATGGTCTCTGCTAAATCCTTTTTTAATGCTATTAACTCTATATTTTGTTTTTAGGATTGTAGTCAGGATTGAAATTGAGAACTATCCTTTATTTTTGTTGTTAGGAATAATACTTTGGAATTTCTTTTCAAGCACAACAACAACAAGCATTGATTCAATAAATCAAAAATCTTCCTTGTTTAAAAAAATAAGTTTTTCAAAATCAACAATAGTTTTCAGTTCTGTTCTGCTTTCAATAATAAACTTATTATTTAACCTGACTGTGCTTTTTGGATTCTTATTGTTTTTCAGAATAAAAATAAGTTTTTCTATTCTCCTTTTCACAATTCCACTGCTTGAACTTATATTTTTTTCAATAGGCATTTCATTTTATTTGATAATATTTTATGCAAAGTTTAGAGATGTGTTTCACATATGGTCTTTTTTATTATTAATTGGTTTTTGGTTAAGTCCAATTTTTTATTCTCCATCAAGGATTCCTCTAGAATTTAGAAGATTTTACATGCTCAATCCTATTGCGAGGATAATAACTGACTCAAGGAATATTTTGCTTTACGGTTATATACCTGATTTAAAGCAAATGCTAATAACATTCATCTTTTGTTTTGCTGTTTTTGTATTTGGTTACTATTTTTTTAAGAGAAACTCCCAAGTTTTGAACGAGGCATTTTAATATGAAGAGCAAAAATCGCATACAAAATAGTAGCGTAGTAATAAAATTTGAAAATGTAAACAAAAGTTTTTTAATCTTTGTAGAAAGGGAAAAGACCCTAAAGGATTTCTTAATAGCCAGTTTTTCAGAAAAATTTAGAGAACATCTAAAAATAGAGGCTTTAAAAAACATAAACTTAAGCATAAGAAA
>JBNVCE010000159.1:0-1780 GCA_050410885.1 Thermoplasmatota archaeon
GCTCATAAACTCAACAGTTTGCAGGTTGCAAAATAATCTTTCCACCACCCGAAATACGAAAGCAAAAAAATAAACTAAATATAAAAAAAGAATTCTTGCTTGCACTTACAATACTCGCAATAGCAATACTATTATATTTTTTATTCTTCTCAAGAATAAGTTCTGACTCAATAAACACTAAGACTCAAAAACAAGGAAAAGAAGTTCCTGTTGTTCCATATTCACCAGAAGAAGCGCAGCAACAAGAAGAAAACCCGAATCTTGGACAAGTAAGTGCTATATTATAACAAAAATATTATAACAAAAATTTTTATTAAAAATGAGTTAATTTTAATGAAAATCCCTAAAAAAAGAGGTTGAAATAATGAAAAGTTCACTAAATAAAAACAACCTAAATAAAAAAATTAAGAGCAAAACCAACACAAAAATTAATGAGGAAACAAAAGATAAAACAAACAAAAACAAAACAAACAAAAATCCAAAAATCATTCTTGGCAACAAAAGAATTATTATTGCACTCTTTCTCTTCACAATACTTTTTGCAGTTAATGTAAGTTTTGTGAGAGCATATTTTCCTAATGATTGTACTGGCGTATGTACAGATCCTGGTCTTTTGAGGTGTGCAAAAAATAATATACTGTGCACATGTACCCACCAAGGAACTTGGCTTAATAACTACAATTGTGGTTCTGTAGGAAAAATTTGTTGTGAAATTAATTATGGAAAAGGATATTGTGCTGATCTAAAAACAGATGTTAATAATTGTGGTTCTTGCGGAACTGTTTGTGATACTTCAAAAGTACAATATTCTACTGCTGTTAAGTGTGATAATGGGAACTGTGTTGCCACTAGTTGCAAATCAGGTTATACTGTTAGTAATGGCCAATGTGTTCCTTCTTGTGTTAATGAATGTATTGAAGGAGAAAGTGCTTGTACTTCAGGTTACATTACTGGTTCTGGAACTTGTCCAAGTGGCCAAGTGTGTTGTAAAAACTGTCCTTTCTTAAAAACTCATTGGGATGGTGTTACTGTTGGTTGTTGTTTATCCGCTAGTCAATGTTTGGTTGATCCTAATGGTAACGTTAGTAAGCATTTGGCCGAGGATTATTTTAATGCTGTTAGTGATGCTAATGTTCCTAGGTGTGTTGATTCTGGTGAGTTTATTGGGGATTATTTTTGTGAGAATGGTGTTTGGACTTCTAGGACTAAGTTTGTTGCTTTGGCTTTGTTGAATTTTACTAAGCAACAGGGTGTTAGGGATTATAGTTTGTTTTGTGATTCTTTTAATGTTGTGAGTAATTTTTTTGATGAGCCTTTTAGTTTGGTTGGTGGTTTTGAGTGTAATAGGGGTTTTAGGGGTGTTCCTTGTTTTAATAGTTTTTGTGTTTTGAGGTTTAATGATTCTGGAATGGAGAGGGTTTTGGTTGGTACTGCTTTAACTTATCCCATTAATAATAGGAGTGATGATCTTCCTTTTGTTTTTTTGAGGAATGTTTCGAATAAGAGTGTTAATTATTGTGATAATGCTTTATCTTCAGACGGGTGGAAACAATGCCGTTCCAAAGATGTTTGGTATAATCCTAAGTTGGAGAGTGTTGTTTTTTCTAATTTTAATTTTTCTTTTGTTAGTCCTGGTTTTTGGGAGAATCCTTTTGTTTTTTTGGTTGATTTTGTTAAGGGTTTGTTTGGCGGTAAGGGTAGTGGTTTTGGTGTTGGTTCTTTGGGTGGTTTGGTTAGGTTTGATAGGTTGTTTGTTTTGGAGAAGGGTGTTAATCCTGGT
>JBNVCE010000160.1:0-946 GCA_050410885.1 Thermoplasmatota archaeon
TAGTTTTACCTCGTTTAAACTGTCCTAAAACTACTATTTGTAATTCCCTGTTTCCTAATTTCTCCTTAATTAAATTGAATTGATAAAAGAGGTTTTTATGCTCTTTTATTAAAGGTAGGTCGATTAAAATATCTAAATTTTTTTCAATTTTTTTCAGATTCATATAAAAAAGCTTCTACTGATAAAGTAGAAGCTATCAGTCCTTTAAAAAGGACATTAAGCGAGCCTCATCGCTTTTATTAATTATAGCAGATTTGAATAATAAAAAATCATTCCCGACAGCAATCAATCGCTTTTTTTACTAACTCCCCTAATTTCTCAAAAATTGAAGCTTTATTTTTAACTTTTGGTTTTTCATCATCAGTGATAAATTTAACCTCATCTTTTTGACTTTGTTTAACATCATTTGCTTTTACAACACCTAAATTTAAACCCCAAAACAAACTATATAACTGGTAAGATTTTTTAAATAAATCAGAAGCGTTTTTTTTATCACCTTTAGTTAAATACTTTGTTCCCACCTCCATTAATCTCATTGAAGCTGCTAGCAAATGTTTGGAAATACACCAGACCTCCCCCTCATAATCCTTAATAATCATTTTTAGTAAGCTTTTTCTCATTTCCCTAACTTCATTCAATAAATCCAGATATTTCTCATCACCGGTTTTGTTATAAGTAAAGAAAAAATGCTCTTCCATTGAGATCAAATTCATTATTCCAATTGACAAATCCTCATCAGATGATAAATCAAGCCTCTCTCCTTTTTCCATTTTTTTAATTTTTTCCAAAAATTGATTGATATCTAAATTTTTCATAAATAATTTTAAAACTGATAATTATTGATTAACCAATTTTTAACAAGTTATTTCATAAAATATTAAACTTAAAAGCGCCAAATATAAAAGAGGAATAATCACTTTTTGATAATAAATATAAACCTTATTAT
>JBNVCE010000160.1:956-1780 GCA_050410885.1 Thermoplasmatota archaeon
CAAAAATTTATCAGTGAAGACCGCCAAAAAAAACACCACAGATCCGCTAATAACTCCCAAAACTAATTTATCTATTCCCCATAAAGTATTACCGGCAATACCAATTAGTTTTCCCCAGTACAAAAATGGGTAAATTAATAAAAACATTAATAAAATTGACCAAAATTCAAGAAAATTAATTTTTATTTTTTTCTTTCCTAAAAAATCCGCCAGCCAAAAACCCATTGAAACTATTAGCCCCCCAATCCAAACTCCAGATATTGTATCATCAATTCCTAAATACCGACATAAACCAACACCGGCGCCAACTGCCACGGTACACAACGGGCAGACAGCAAAAGATTTATTAAAAACCGCTGAAAATAAATAGCTTAAAAAGATTATAAAAATTGACTTAATTGTTTTTTTAATTGACATTTTAATTAGCTTTTAAATTAATTTTTTCTGCTAATATTTTTTCAACATCCGGCGTCCCAATATAACATTTTCCATCAGCCCATAACAAAGGTACACCAATTGATGAAGTGTCTAAACCACAAGCTTCAGCCACTTGTTCCAATTTTTATTTTCTCCTCAACCTTATTTTTTTTCATCCATTCCTCAACATCCTTACAATGAGGACAAGTAGCTCCATAATAAAAAACAATCTCGTTTTTTGAAGGTATTTTTATTTGAGTAGTTTTTTTACTTTGCGAGCCAAAAATTATATATCCCAAAACTAATATAATCACTGATAAAACTGAAATTGTTGCAACAAGTTTTTTTTCCATAATGATTTTAAATTTCTAATTTAATTTATTACTTCTATTTTACCCCGATACATT
>JBNVCE010000161.1:0-1741 GCA_050410885.1 Thermoplasmatota archaeon
GCATTGTTTTTTTTTACTATTTCCAGCCCTAAAAACCAGGAAATAGTAAATATAAATGATTTGGAGAACTGTAACTTTGAAAAAACTACCATTTTGGTTTCCAAAAAAAGATAATTTTCTTTGGTATTTATCTTTTATAATTATTTTTTTATTATCCATTGATTTCTGGGATTGGGGAGAATCTAAACCAATGTTTTTAGGTTTACCATTTTGGATGTGGTATCTATTCTTTCTTACAATATTTTTGTCTGGATTATTTTCTATTTTTTCTAAATTTTTTTGGAGGGAGGATGAATGATTGTTTTCCTTTTAATGGTATTAATTTATTTTTCTATATTAATTTCAATTGGGTTTATTGCTTTTAAAAAAACAAAACAAACACCTGAGGATTATTTTATAGCAGGTCGTACATTTGGTCCAATTATTTTATTTTTTTCTTTAGCTGCTACTAATTTTTCTGCTTTTACATTTTTAGGATTTGCAGGTAATGCATTCAAAAGTGGACTTGGTCAATATGGAATCATGGGTTTTGGTACAGCTTTTATGGCTATAATGTTTTTTATTATTGGCAGAAAAGTTTGGAAGCTTGGAAAAGAAAAAAATTATATAACAGCACCTGAACTTATTGGTAATCAATTTAATAGTAAATTTTTACGCTTACTTTTTATGGGAGTAATGGTGATTTTTACAATTCCTTACTTAGCAGTTCAAGCAATAGGGGCAGGTATTTTAATTCAATATGTAAGTGGTTCTATAAATTGGCAAATTGGCGCAGTAGGATCTATTTTTATTATTATGTTTTACATATTATTTGGTGGTATGAGAGGCTCTGGTTGGGCTGATGTTATTCAAGGTGTATTAATGATTTCTGCAATGACTTTTGCTTTTATTTTTATTGCAATTAATCTAGGTGGTTTTGAAAATGCAAATACAATGGCTTATAACTCTAATCCTATTTTATTTTCAAGACCAGGAGGAGGAGAATATTTTACATTACAGATTTGGTTTTCATTTATGTTATTATGGTTGTTTGTAGATCCCATGTTTCCTCAACTTTTTTCTCTTTTTTACACAGCAAAAAATCAAAATTCTTTAAAAGTTTCTATGATTTTATATCCTATTGTTGTTTCTTTTTTCTTTTTATTCCCTGTGCTTATTGGCGTTTGGGCACATGGTGCTGGTGTTATCATACCTGCTGGCCAAGAGGATATGGTGCTTCCTTTAATGGTTGAAAAATTCACTCCATCTTTTATATTTGCTTTTGTAATGACTGGAGCACTAGCTGCTTTTATTTCAACAGCTGATTCACAACTACTTTCTTTATCAACAATGCTTTCACATGATCTACTAGGTTTAAAAAAAGGGAAAAAAGAAGTATTAATTGGTAAAATTATTATTATTATTTTATCATTGTTTGCTGTTTTTTTTGTAATTGGGGGTTACGATCCTTACGAAGGAATAATGGGTACGCTTGTTAAAACTACTTTTTCAGGTTTAGTTGTTTTATGCCCTACAACAATTGCTGCCTTATATTGGAAAAAAGCAACAAAATATGGTTGTATTTTTAGTATTTTAATTGGTGAGTTTTCTATCATTTTATTCCATTATAAAATTTTACCAGATTTTGGTTTTTTACCAGGCATATTAGCTTTAATAATCTCTTCTTTTGTACTTGTAATTGTTAGTGGCTTCATCCCGAAATAAATAATTAAAGAAAAAAACATTCATTTTTTCCTATTAG
>JBNVCE010000162.1:0-213 GCA_050410885.1 Thermoplasmatota archaeon
AGAACAACCTTTCGGCAACATTTATGCCGAAACCACTTTATGGAATGCCAGGCAACGGAATGCACTTCCATCAGCATCTTTTCAATGGAAACAAAAATCTTTTCTTCGGTAACGGTTATGGTGGACTCTCTGAAATCGGAGAGTACTATGTAGCAGGTCTTTTGAAACATGGTAAATCACTTCTTGCTTTCACAAACCCATCAACGAACTCAT
>JBNVCE010000162.1:225-1691 GCA_050410885.1 Thermoplasmatota archaeon
GGATTTGAAGCACCTGTAAAACTATTTTATTCACTTGCAAACAGATCAGCGGCGATAAGGATTCCAAAGTATGCGACGAGTGAAACTGAAAAGAGGATCGAGTTCAGACCACCAGATGGAACATGTAACTCATACCTTGCAACAGCAGCGATGCTCATGGCTGGTATAGATGGAATCAAAAATAAGATTTCACTCAAAGATAACAATTTTGGTCCCTATGAAGAGGATCTTGAAAAGATGGACAAAAAGGTTGTTGAAAAGATTGACTCATGCCCGACAAATCTTCTTGAAGCACTCGAAGAACTCAAAAAGGATCACGACTATCTACTTGCTGGTGGTGTTTTCACAGAGGATCTAATAAACGGCTATATTGAATACAAAGAGAAAGAAGCACTTGAAATGGAAAAAAGACCACATCCTTTTGAGTTTGAACTATATTTTTGATTGACAAAAGTTTTATTCTTTATATACTAAATTTTTTCACGGAGAGGTGGCCGAGTGGTCGAAGGCGGCGGATTGCTAATCCGTTGTAGTGGGAATACCGCTACCCTGGGTTCAAATCCCGGCCTCTCCGTTTAATTTTATCCCCCAATCTTTCTCTATCATAAAATTCATTTTTTTGTTGAAATTTAAAAATTTTTTAGGTAATATATTAAAAATAAAATTAGGAGGGTTAATGTACAATGAAAGTTTTGATAAATTAAATTATTCAGATATTTTTAAAAAATATCCATGGATTTTTGAGAATAACATGAAAGTTATAATAAGCCCTGATGTTGATGGGATTTTATCTGGATTATTTATGTCAAATTACTTTAATTGGTTAATTGTAGGGTATTATGATGGAAAACAATTGGCCTTAAAAAAAGAAATAAATTTTAACGATTGTATTTTTCTTGATATGGAAATCTTTAGAAAAAATGTGAAAAGTTGTGGACATCATCTTGTATTATATAATAAAAACAAAATTCCAAAAAACTGGGATAATTTTTCAAATTGTATTAATCCTAATATGCTTAGGAATTATGATGCAAATCAAAATTTTAAATATAAATATCCTTTTGCAATGATACATTTCCTTTTATCTGTGATTAGTTATAAAAAAAATATTTCTATTTCTGATTCAGCTATTTCACCATTATTATATGTTGATGGTACTTTTAAAAATTTATTAAATTATCCGGAAAATTGTATTAGTTGGTTAGAATTTTTAAATGCTAAAAATGCTAGTAGCCCTATTAATTCAATATACTGTATTTTCGCAAGAAGACGAATAAGTAATATTATACATGATTTAGAAAGAATATTTGAGAATTTTAAAATTATTGGAGGGAATAAAAGGAAATCTGATAAAATTGATATTTCTTTAATAAAAACATCAACAAAAGAATTCCCCTCCGAATATATCCAACAAATCAATAAGTTAATAACTTTTTTAAGTGAAAATACTCGATGGGAATTTGATA
>JBNVCE010000016.1:0-18930 GCA_050410885.1 Thermoplasmatota archaeon
TGGGAAGAGATTTTGAATACACACCGTATGTATCTAATTCTGGTTTTATTTTTTGAATTATTGCAGCAGTGTTATCATGGGTTAAAAGATGATCAGGTTTTACTGTTACAATCTGCCCAGCTACAACTTCTTTTAATTTAGAATATTTAGCAAGTATTTTTTCCGCAAAGCTCATATTCATTTTTATTTTTTCCTCCTTAGTAAGGATTTTTATTTTGACTTAAAAAAACGTAACTATACTCATTTATTAAAAGTTTGTAATAAAATATTAAAGTTTTAATAGATTTGAATATCATAAATAGCTTAGTAAATAGTTAAAAAATTATTAAACGTTGATAATGTTATTTTTTTAGTTAAAATGTAAATGTTTTATTGAAGGAAAATCTATTATCAACAAAAAAATTTTTATATAAATTATAAAGAAAACTATAAGTTATAGTTTATGTATATCTATTTAGAGGTGGATTGGGATACATGAAAAAAAGTAATTTTATCAAGGATAACAATGTAGTTGCAGGGGTTTTAGAAGCGCTTTTACTTGTAGGTTTAGTTGCAATAATTTTATCATTTATTCAACTTTATTATGTTCCTGAAATAATGGAGGATAAAGAAGCAACTCACATGGATTTAGTTTGCCAACAATTTTCACAATTAAAATCTGTGATTGAGATTCAATCAATAATGGGTATTATAAATGATGAAAATCCAAATCCAAAATTTATCACATATACATCAATGTCCTCGCCTATTACTTTAGGTAGCAGACAACTTCCATATTTTGTTTCATCAGCATCCCCAGGTCAAATTGCTTTAATTGATAAAAATGATGCAAATGAAAGCAAAATAACAATAGATCCTCCACCTCTACCTTTAGCATATGATTACCCTTTTATACCATTAACATCAATTAAATATGAGGCTTTTAACTACTATTTTATTCCCCAGAAATATATTTTTGAGGGTGGTGGAATAATTTTAAATCAAGCTGATGGAGAAGTAATGAGTGTTAATCCGTCTATGAATATTATAAACAATAGTAATGACATCGAGATAATTTATGACATACCAATTTTTATTGGTACACCAGGTAAAAAAATAAATGGAGGTTATGATTTATCTTATATAAGAACCAATTATATAAGATATTATGAAGGAAGTCAAAATAATGTTAGTGAAATCTCAATATATACACAATATCCTAATGCCTGGTATCATTGCCTTGTGAACACAACAAGAGGTCTATTATGGGAGTATGTAAAAAATAATGATATTAAGGTTGAATTGGATAAATCAACAACACCAAACAGGATTATTATTACTCCAGATTCTAAAAATATATTTGTTAAAATTACTTTAATAGAAATCGGTGTTCAAATAGGACCAGGAGCAGTTATTTCTAAATAAAAAAAGTTTTTTATTAATTGGGATATAATATTAAAAAAATGTTTATACAAAAATGAGATTAAAAATGGATGAAGAAAACAATGTACTTAAAACTGGCATAATCGGCTTTGATGAATTATTTGCTGAAGGAGGAATTCCAAAGGGTAATTCTGTTTTAGTAGCTGGTGGTCCAGGTACTGGTAAAAGCATATTATGCAGGCAGATATGTTATAATCTTGTTTCAAAAGGAAAAAAATGTATGTATGTCAGTTTTGAAGAAAGTAAAGAACGAATCATCACAAGTATGGAAAAATTTGGTTGGAATATAAAAAAATATATTGATAACGGTAGTTTTTTAATACAAAAAATTAATCCGCTGGATATTCTCAGGATGAAGTTTGGTTCAATTGGCGGTTCTGGATCAGCAACAGAACTATCATATAAAATCAAACCTCTTATTATCCCAAAGGATTTTAATCCAGAAGTTATAGTTGTTGATTCTTTAAGTGCTATTATAGCAGCATCAATTACAAAGGATAAAAATTATAGGATTTATTTACAACAATTATTTAGCTTTTTTGAAGAAACACGTGCTACTTCTTTTTTGATTACTGAAACCGATCCACTTCCTACAAAATATAGTGAGTCAGGTATTGAAGAATTTTTAGCTGATGGTATCATAGTTCTTTATAATTTTCAAAAAAAGGATACACGTGAAAGTGCAATAGAAGTATTAAAAATGAGATATAGTAAACATCAAAAAAAGATCGTTTTGATGGAAATTACTGAAAATGGGATAAAGGTTCATTGCGATAAATATATTTTATTAGAATGAATAAAATTTTTATAAAAATTTAAAAGGTTCTGCTTGTTTGTCTAATTTTTTTGCACCATATTTTATAATTGTTTCTTCAATTTCTTTTATTTTTATTATACTAAGTCCTGTTCTTTTTAATAAAAGGTTATCATTTTCATCATAAATTTTAATTATCCCTTCATCTGAATAAATTATAGCTTTCATCAAATTTCCATTTTGAAGCCAAATCCAGATATTAACGTTTTTGCTGAACATTTATGATCACCAATTATTTTTTATATAATTTATTTTATTTTATTTACTATATAAATATTTCTATAAATTTCTATCCAAAAGACAGTTAAATCAATAAAAAATTTAGAATTTAAAAAAATTGAAGAAATAAAAAAAAATTAAATTAAAAATGTGGATAAAATAATATAATAGTTGTCATATATCGGATTGATGAATGGGATCACCAAATTTAATAATTACAGTGTTGAAAAAATACAAAGATTAAAAACAGGTGTAGAAGGACTTGATAAATTAATTGAAGGCGGGTTACCAAAAAACTCTATAACCTTAATTTCTGGTCCACCAGGTGGTGGAAAAAGCATATTTTGTTTTCAATTTTTATATGAAGGAGTAAAAAATGGAGAAAAATGTTTATTTTTAACATTAGACAAGCAGGTCGAAGGAATACTTATCCAAGCTAAAAATCTTGGATTTGATTTTCAACCTGCAATCGAAAAAAATATTGCAAAATTTTTATATTTAAATATTGCAAAAAAATTTGTTTATGAAGCAATGACAAACGAAATTTTATCAGGTCAATACAGTAGGATTGTACTTGACTCAATAACACCATTATCTGAAATGCCAATTTTCATTAGAAATACAGAAGACATTGGTTTAAATAATGATATACTAGATATTGAAAATGTCCCAGAAGGACTCAGCTTACCAACAAGAAGATTACACCTGCGTTTTATTATGTCTGCACTTGAATCATCTAAATCAACAGCTGTTGTTACTTCTGAGCTTCCAGTTGGATCTTCTTTACTTTCAAGAGATGGGATTTCAGAGTTTATAGCAGATGGAGTTATAACCCTAAGTTATGATCCAACAATGGATAGAAGGAAATTATCAATAATAAAAATGAGAAATACAAAACATTCACTAAAACCACATGACATAATAATAGATAATGGCGGTATAAAAGTTCTTTAAATAAAAATCATCTGAACATGTTTTTAAATTATAAACCACCAAAAAAATTAAGAGCGCTTTTTATCATTCATTATTCTCCATTACTTCTAATAATAATGATTGGCCCATTGTCATGGATTTATGGTGTTTGGAAAATCCCAATAAACATGATTACCTGTGTGATTATTGGGCTTTTAATTTTTTTTATAGGAACATATGTTTATTTCAAATGGGAAATATTCTGGTATAAAACATACAAAGGACAGCTTGTAACACATGGGATTTTTCAATATATTAGACATCCACATTATTCATCACTTTTAATTATTGGGTTTGGACTTGCTTTATTTTTTTATTCATTAGCAGCTTTGTTTATTGCAACCATAGCAGTACCAATAATGATATTAAGTATTTTAGATGAAGAAAAAATTTTAAAAAAACAGTATGGTGATGAATATATAGAATATATGAAAAAGGTTCCATGGAGGTTAATACCAAGAATCTTCTAATAAAAAAATTTATATATTGTATCCGATATCCCTTAATTCTATCCTTACCAGACATTATTCGGGCAATTCTATTAGAATCCCGTTATCAACCAATTCTTTTAACTATTTTAATTGGTTGTGAAATGTCACGGTTTGTAAGAAAAATAAACATTAAAAATAATCCTTTAAAAAATATTAAAGAGGGTATATTATGCCTAATATACGTCACCCAAGAAGAGGATCAATGGGCTTTTCGCCTAGAAAAAGAGCAAGAGCCCAAACTCCGCATATAAAAAATTGGCCTGAAGGTAATGAAAAACCAAAAATTCAAGGGTTTTTAGGTTACAAGGCAGGTATGACTCATGCTTTTGTTGTTGACTATCGTCCAACCTCAACCACATCAGGTAAAGAAGTAATAATGCCTGTTTCAGTAGTGGAAACCCCTCCTTTAAAAGTAGCTGCTGTTAGAGCCTATAAAAAAACAGCATATGGTTTACAAACAATTGGGGAGATTTGGGCTGAAAAATTGGATCCTGAAATACTAAAAAGAATAAATGCCTTTAAAAAGGAAAAAAACAGGAACTGGGATTTTATAAAAGATGCAGATGAAATTCGTGTCATTGTTTATACGCAACCAAAACTTGTAACAGGCATTCCCAAAAAAGTACCAGAAATCAGAGAGTTTAGAATTGGTGGTGGAACTATTGAGGATCAAATTAAATATGCAAAAGAAATCCTTGGAAAGGATGTAAAAATTACAGATGCATTAAAAGAGGGAGACATGATTGATACCATAGCAGTTACAAAAGGTAAAGGTTTTCAAGGGCATGTTCAAAGATGGGGTGTAAAACTTTTATTCCATAAAAACTCAAAACACAGAAGAATGATAGGAACTGCTGGTTCTTGGCATCCTAGTTTCATACAAGCAACTGTTCCACAAGCTGGTCAAATGGGTTATCATCAAAGAACAGAGTTTAATAAAAGAGTACTAAAAATTGGTGAAAAAGGTGAAGAAATTACCCCTGCAGGTGGTTTTCCACATTATGGTATTGTTAGAAATTCATATATTATTTTACATGGTTCTATACCTGGACCTGTAAAAAGACTTATTTCAATGAGGGATGCTATTAGATATCAACGTGGTGTAAAAGTCGAAAAACCTGATATAACATATATATCAACTACAAGTAAACAAGGGGTTTGATTATGCCAAAGGTAAATATTTATAGTATAGATGGCTCTTTTTTAGAAAAAATTGAATTACCAAAAATATTTGAAACACCATTTAGACCTGATATTATTAAAAAATCATTTAATGTTCTACACTCAAATAAAAGACAACCGTATGGTGCTTATCCACTTGCTGGTGCTAGACATGCAGTTGCCTCAGTAGGAAAAGGAAGAGGAATGTCAAGAGTACCAAGGCTTACTCAAGGTAGAAATGCTGCTTTTGCTCCATGTAATGTTGGGGGCAGAAGAGCTCATCCACCAAAAGCCGAAAGAAACTGGAAAGAAAAGATAAATAAAAAAGAAAAACTTTTGGCAAAAAATTCTGCAATTGCGGCAACTGCAAATAAGGAATTAGTTGTAAAAAGAGGGCATAAATTTAACGAAAAATTAACTTTACCAGTAATTGTTGATGATAAATTTGAAAAGATTAAAAAAACAAAAGAAATAATTGAAGCCCTTGATAAAATTGGTGTATATGAGGATGTAATCAGGGCAAAAAAAGGAAAACATATTCGTGCTGGTATTGGAAAAATTAGGGGTAGAAAATACAAAATCCCAAAATCTATTTTAATAGTTTCCATGAATGAAGAATTCCAAAAATGTTCAAAAAATCTAACTGGTGTTGATATTATTAAACCTTCAAATATAAACATAGAATATTTAGCACCAGGTGGAGATGCAGGTAGATTAACTATTTTTACAAAGTCTGCTCTTAAAAATTTAGGAGGTGCCAAGTAATGGATCCATATGACATTATTTTTCATCCTTATGTTACTGAGAAAACCATGAATTTCATGGATAAAAACAATGCACTGGAATTTGTTGTAAGAAGAACCGCTAATAAAAAAACTATAAAAAAAGCAATTGAAGAAATGTTTGAAGTTAAAGTAAAAGATGTTAGAACAAGGATCACAAAAAATGGTAAACATGCAATAGTAACATTTATGCCGGAATTTAAAGCAGAAGATATTGGAATGAGAATTGGAATATTCTAAAGAGGTTAAAATATGGGTAAAAAATTAATCCAACAAAGACGGGGACGAGTAAAAGGTAGATACAATGTACCTTCTCATAGATTTAAAGGTGATATTAAATATTTAAAAGATACAAACAAAATTGAAGGCATTGTTAAAGAAATTATCCATGATCCAGGGCGTTCTGCTCCTATTGTTAATGTTAAATTTGAAAAAAATAAAGAAATTCTTTTTTTAGCTCCTGAAGGAATCAAGGTTGGGGATACTATTAAATTTACAGATGATAAAAATGATATTTCAATTGGTAGTGTTTTACCATTAAGTTTAATTCCAGAAGGTGCACCTGTTTACAATATTGAATTATCACCAGGTGATGGTGGTAAACTTGTTAGAGCAGGTGGTAGTACAGCAATTGTTGTAGCCCATGATAAAGAAAAAACTGTTTTACAATTACCTTCAGGACAATTTAAAACAGTACAATCAAAATGTAGAGCAACAATTGGAGTTGTTGCAGGTGGTGGAAGAAAAGACAAACCTTTTTTAAAAGCAGGTAAAAAATATCATGCTTACAAAACAAGGGGTAAACAATATCCAGTTGTTAGAGGTGTTGCAATGAATCCAGTTGCTCATCCACATGGTGGAGGAAGTCATCAACATGTTGGTAAACCTAGTAGCATAAAACGAGGTTCACCACCAGGGACTAAGGTTGGAAATATTGCACCAAGAAAAACTGGGAGGAAGTAAATACTATGGCACAAGAATTTAAAAGCTCGGTTAAAAGTATAAGGAAGGCAAAAAGAAAAAAGATTGAAATAAAAAAGAAGGAGTTCATTTACCAAGGTTTAAAACTTGAAGAATTACAAAAACTTACTATAGATGAATTAATGCCATTACTTCCATCTAGAGCTAGAAGAACATTAAAAAGAGGACTTACCGCTAAACAAGAGAAATTGATAAAAGATATTGAACATGCAGGCCCATCCATTCCTATAAGAACACATTGTAGGAATATGATAATTTTACCAAGATTTGTTGGTCATATAATCCAAGTTCATAATGGTAAAGAATTTCAACGTTTGGAGATACAACCTGAAATGATTGGACATTATCTTGGTGAATTTGCATTAACTCGTCAACGGGTTAAACATACAGGACCTGGAGTTGGTGCAACAAGATCATCTAAATTTATGCCATTAAAGTAAAGTGATGGAAAATGAAATATTCAATAAATATAGATTCAGATAAAACTGCCAAGGCATTTGGATATGAACTTCATTGTTCAAAAAAAGATTCCATGAATATTGCCTATGCAATTAAAGGTATGAAAGTTGAAAAAGCAAAAAAATTTTTACAAGATATAATTGATTTAAAACGTCCTTTAAAATCAGTTTATCATAAAAGAAAGATTCATCATCAAAAAAATATTGGCCCTGGCTCATATCCACAAAAAGCAGCAAAATATATGTTAAAAACATTAGAAAATGCTGAAAACAATGCAGAATACAAGGGATTTGATATTGAAAAAATGAAGATAGTGCATGTTTCAGCATATGGTGGTAGAGTTTTAAAATCAATGATGCCAAGGGCTCATGGAAGAGCAACAAACAAATATGAAAAAACTTGTGACATTGAAATTATACTTGAAGAGGTTGAAGAATGACAAGTGAAAGAAACTTCATAAAAGAAAATACAAATAGAGTTCTAATTAAAGAGTTTTTAATTAAAAAAATTGAAGGTGCAGGTTTTGGTGGAATGAATATCCAAAGAACACCAATGGGTACAAGAATAAACATCCTAGTTGAACGACCTGGTATGGTAATTGGTAAAGGTGGTAATAAAATAAAAGAACTTACTGATTCAATTAGAGATAATTTTAAGGTTGATAACCCACAGATTGAGATTGAAGAAGCAGGTAGCAAAGCATCACTTAATGCACAAATCATGGCAGAGAAATTAGCAGAAGCACTTGAACGTGGATGGCATTTTAGAAGAGCAGGGCATTCAACAGTTAGGAGAATAATGGATGCTGGTGCAAAAGGATGCCAGGTAATAATTGCTGGGAAACTAACAGGTGCTCGTCATAGAACTGAGAAATTCACAGAAGGACATGTAAAATATTGCGGTGAAACAGCTAGAGAAGTCATGGAAACAGGATTTGCAGTTGCTAAATTAAAACCTGGTGTACTTGGTGTTAAGGTTAGGATTATGAGACCAGATGCAAAACTGCCTGATGAAATTAAAATTAAATTACCTGAAAAAGAAAAAACAGTACCAACAAAAGTTGAGGAGAAAAAAGAGGAAACAGTAACTGAAAAAAAAATAACCCCAATAAGCAAATTAAAAGATATACCTGGTATTGGTCCATCTGTTGTTAAGAAACTTGAAAAAGCTGGTATAAAATCACTTGAGGAATTATATGACATGGATGTTGATGATTTAACCACTATTGATGGTATAGGTTTAAAAACAGCTGAAAATATTGTAAAGAATTTAAGAAAATTATTGTAAGAGGTTTGAATTAAATGGTTCTTAAAGCTAAAGAAATCAGAGCTTTAACTCCTGATGAAAGACGTAAAAAATTAAAAGAATTAAAAAGTGAACTTATGCATGAAAGAGGAGTAGCTGCAATGGGTGGTTCACCAGCATCACCCGGTAAAATCCGTCAGATTAGGATGGAGATTGCAAAGCTACTAACAATCATGCGGGAGGAAGGAGAAAAATAAATGAGCGAAATTTGTGAAGTATGTGGTCTACCAAAAGATTTGTGTGTCTGTGAAGAAATAGCAAGGGAACAACAAAAAATTACTATTGCTGTGGACAAAAGACGATACGGGAAGGTTATGACAATTATTGAAGGTATAAATTCACATGAATTAGACATCAACGCATTGATAACACAATTGAAATCAAAATGTGCCTGCGGTGGAACTGTAAAAGATGGAAAAATAGAACTTCAGGGAGACCACAGAACACGGGTTAAAGAAACCTTAGAAAAAATGGGTTTCATGGTTGAGTTAATTTAAATCTCTAAAACTATACTAAAAAAATACATATGCAATTGAACACGTTTAAAAGATGATAGTATGAATGAAAAAGAACTTGCAAGACAGGAGTTAATCGGATTAAAAATAAAAATCAAGGATTGTAAAGATCCTCACTGGATTGGAAAATCAGGTTTAATAATTGATGAAACAAAAAATACTTTCCTGATAAAAATTGATAATCAACAAAAAACTATTGCAAAAAATATTGCAATATTTGAACTTGATTATGAGGGTAAAAAAGTGATACTTGACGGCTCAAAAATCTCCTATAGACCAGAGGATAGAATAAAAAAAATAAGGTGAATGATTGTGACTGATAAAAAAAAGGTAAGAAATATTGGAGTAGATGTAAAACCTCCTGCAGAAAATTGTAATGATAAAAACTGCCCGTTTCATGGTACATTACCTATTAGAGGGCAGGTTTTTACAGGAGTTGTAAAATCTAATAAAATGCAGGGCTCAATTCTTGTTAAAAGAGAGTTTATGCATTACATTCCAAAATATGAAAGATATGAAAAAAGAACTTCTACATATGCAGCACATTGTCCTCCATGCATTAATGTTCGAGTTGGAGATAAGGTTAAAATTGCTGAATGTAGACCACTTAGTAAAACAATTTCATTTGTTACTATTGAGAAAATATAAGGAGGATTCAAAATGAAAGGTATTGCTGGAAGAGTTAAAAGAGGACTGCCTATTGGTGCACGTTTAGAATGCATTGATAACACTGGTGCAAAAATTGTACAAATTGTTATGACATTAAAAATAAAGGGAACCCATAGACGTTATACTGGAGCAGGTGTTGGTGATATGGTTGTAATTAGTGTTAAAAAGGGTGTTACTGAGATGAAAAGACAACTTCTTAGAGCTGTGATAGTACGCCAGAAAAGACCTTTCAGAAGATCAGATGGAACCATGGTTCAATTTGAGGATAATGCCGCTGTCATTGTTACAGAAACTGGTGAAACAAAAGGAACCATGATAAAAGGACCTGTTGCATTAGAAGCAGCAGAACGTTATCCAAAAATTGCCTCTAATGCATCAATAATAGTATGAGTTGATAAATATGAAATCCATGATGCCAAGAAAACAAAGAAAAGAGTTATTCAACGCACCTCTTCATAAAAGAAGGAAATGGCTTTCTTCGCATTTAGAGGAAAAACTTCTTCTAAAATATGATAGAAGATCATTACCTGTTATAAAAGGTGATACTGTTAAGGTTATGAGAGGCAGTTTTAAGGGCCATGAGGATAAGGTTGCTAGGGTAAATGTCAGAAAAAGGTACCTTGAAATTGAAGGGATAATAATGTCAAAAGCAGATGGTACAAAAATCGCAAAACCGATTCATCCAAGTAATGTTATGATAACTAAATTGAATTTAACTGATAAATGGCGTAGAAAAAAATTAACTAGAGGCCTTTCAGAAGAAGCAAAAAAAGAAATAGAAAAAGAGGCTGAATTACAACTAAAAGAAGCAGAGGAACAAAAGAAAAAAGAAGAGGAAGAAAAAAAATTAAAAGAAAAAGAAGAAGCTGCCAAAGAGAAAAAAGAAGAGACGGTAGAAGAAATAACAGATGAAGAAAAAAAAGAAGATCAATCCCAGAAAAAAACCGATAAAGAAAAAGAAATTACCAGTGAAAAAAAGATAATGGATAAAGAAACAAAAACTGCGAAGGATAAACAGGAGGAAAATAAATGAAGAAACATTTAAAAAGACTAAAAGCACCAATGGTTTTAAGCATAAAAAGAAAGGTTAAAAAATGGACTATAAAATCATCACCAGGTCCTCATCCTCTTGATAAATCAATAGCTCTAGGAAACATTATTAGAGATTATCTAAATTTGGCTGATAATTTAAAAGAAACAAAAAGGATTTTAACGAAAGGTGAAGTTTTGGTTGATGGTGTTGTAAGAAAAGATCATAAATTTCCATGTGGGCTGATGGATGTAATTTCCATTCCTTCAATTAAAAAGGATTTCAGGATTTTATTTAATAAAAGAGGTAAATTAACATTAGTTCCAATAACAGCAAAAGATGCAGATTGGAAACTATGCAGGATTGAGAATAAAAAGATTCTTAAAGGAAAAAAAATCCAATTGAATCTACATGATGGCAGAAACAAGATTGTTGAAAAAAATGAGTATTTCACTGGTGATGTTTTAAAATTATCTTTTAAAGACCAAAAAATTGAGGATATTTATAAGTTCCAAAAAGGCACGATATCCCTTATTACTGGTGGTAGTCATATTGGAGAAATCGCAGAAATAGAAGAATTAGAAATTGTTCCATCAACAAAACCAAATCTTGTAAAAATGAAAGGAGCAACAGCATTTTCAACACTTCAAAAATATGTTTTTCCAATAGGAAAAACAAAACCTGTTATAGAACTTCCTGAGGTGAATACACAATGAGCACAGAAAAAACAAAAAAAAGCAGTAAAAATAAAATAAGCGACAAAAAAACAACAAAGATTGACAAGGAAAAACTTTTTTCACCTAGAATAGAAAAAGTAACAATAAACATAGGAGTAGGTGAGGCTGGAGAACGATTAAAAAAAGCTGAAACTGTTTTACAAAACATTACCAAACATAAACCTGTTCAAACATTATCAAAAACAACAAACAAGGATTGGGGTATAAGAAAAAATATGCCTATTGGATGTAAAGTAACCTTACGTGGTAAAGAGGCTGAAGATTTTTTAGTAGAAGCCTTAAGTACTAGACATAATAAAATGTCAGATTACTCATTTGATGAGCAGGGAAACCTTGCTTTTGGTGTACCTGATCATACCATTTTCAAAGGACAAAAATATGATCCAAATATTGGAATTTTTGGAATGGATATCTGTATAACCATGAAGAAACCTGGTTACAGGGTTAAATATAGACGTGTTGCAGCTGGTAAAATTCCAAAACGACATAGAGTGACAAGAGAAGAAACAATGAAATTTTTCTCTGAAAAGTTTAACGTGGAGGTTGTACAATGAAGATAAAGGTTAAACAGAAAGTCTATGGTAGAATTAAAGGATGCGATAGATGCGGTAGGAAAAGAGGCATTATTCGATTGTATGGTTTACATTTTTGCAGACAATGTTTCAGGGAAAAAGCTGAAGAAATGGGATTTAAAAAATATTCATAAATGGAGGCTGATAATTAAATGTTAAATGATCCGCTAGCAGATGCATTATCCACAATAAAAAATGCTGAGATAAAAGGAAAAGGTTCATGTATTATTCGTCCTTCTTCTAAACTTATACAGGGTGTTTTAAATTTATTAAAAGAAAAAGGATACATCAGTGAATACAAGTATATTGATGATGGAAAAGCAGGTATTTTAGAAGTAAAATTAAAAGGTAATATTAACAATTGTGGTGTGATAAAACCCAGATATCCAATAAAAAAAGATGAATTGGATAAATGGGAAGCAAGATATCTTCCAGCTCAACATTTTGGAACATTGATACTTACCACTACAAAGGGTATAATTTCTCAAGATGAAGCTAGAAAGGTCGGAATTGGAGGTAAATTATTAGCATACATCTACTAAGTAAATGGTGATTGAAATGACAACTATTGAAAACATGAAGTTAAATGTCAAAATTCCTGATAATGTTAAGGTTACAATTGATAATAACATTATTCATGTAAAAGGGGAAAAAGGTGAATTAACCAAGTATTTTTCACATCCAAAAATAGAGATTAAAATAAACAATAATGTTCTTGAAATACATTGTAGAGATATAAGGAGAAAAGAAAAAGCCATAATGGGAACAATTTCTGCACATATTAATAATATGATTAAAGGTGTTACAAAAGGTTTTGAATACAAAATGAAAACTGTTTATTCTCATTTTCCAATAAAAACTGTTGTTGAGGGTAACAGGTTTATTATTCAAAATTTCCTTGGTGAAAGATCACCTCGCAGTGTAGAAATTTTACCAGGGGTTACAGTTGAAATAAAAGGTGAATATGTTACACTTAAAGGTATTGATAAAGAAAAACTTGGTCAAACTGCTGCTAATATAGAACGAGCTACCAAAGTAAAAAATAGAGATATCAGGATTTTCCAAGATGGTGTTTATTTAGTTAGTACAGGAGATTGATTAAATGACAAAAGAAGCTGTTATTAAAGAATTAACAAAAATCAAAGAAATAAGTAAAGAAAAAGCTGAGATTATTTATAATAATGGTTTTGACACTATTGAGAAACTTAAAAAAGCAAAAATTAGCGATTTAGAAAAAATTGATGGTATCACAAATACTATGGCAAAAAGTATCGTTAAACATTTACATAAGGAATCAGAAGTTAAAAAAACAAAAACAAAAAAAACTGAAAAACCTAAGGAAAAACAAAAAAAGGTTGAAAAAAAGAAAACCTTGCCAAAAGAAGAATCTGAAAAAGAAAAGGAAGAAATAAAAGAAGTAGAGGTTAAAAGAAAGCAGGAAAAAATTGAACCAGTTACTGAAAAAAAAGTAAAATACGAGGTAAAGAAAAAACCTAAACTTAAAAAAGAATTAAAAGAAAAATTGATAATTAGAAGAAAAATCAAAGCAAGAAAACCAAAGTTTTTAAGAGAAGAATGGTTTAGATATGTTAAAATACCTAAAAATTGGCGTAAACCAGATGGTTTAACATCTAAAATGAGATTGCATAAAAAATACAGACCCAGTGTTGTAAGAATTGGTTTTAGAGGTCCAAGAGAAACACGTGGGTTACATTCTTCTGGTTTTGAAGAAGTTTTTGTTTTTAATGTTAATGATTTATCAAAAATTAATCCTGATAAACAAGCTGCCAGAATTGGTAGCTCGGTTGGTACAAAAAAGCGTTTAGAGATTCAAAAGAAGGCAAAAGAACTTGATATAAGGATATTAAATTTGTGAGGTTATAAAACATGACTGATTTAAGGAATCAACGTAGAATGGCAGCAGCTTTACTTAAATGTGGTAAAAGTAGAGTTTGGATGGATAATGATAGACTTGAGGAAATTGCAAAAGCTGTAACCAAGGACGATATAAGAGTTTTGATTAAAGGTGAAGCTATTAAATGTAAACAGATAAAAGGGATTTCCAGTGGACGGAAGAAATATAAAGCACAACAAAAAGAAAAAGGTCGTAGACGTGGGCATGGTTCTAGAAAAGGAACAAGTTACGCTCGTTTATCAAGAAAAGAAAGATGGATGAGAACAATTAGGCCTATTAGATCTTTTTTAATGTCTCTTAAGAAAGATAAAAAAATAGATAGTAAAACTTATAGAAAATACTACAACAGAGCAAAAGGTGGCGAATTTAAAAGTAAATCACATCTTAAAACTCACCTTATTTCTGATGGTATTTTAAAGGAGGATAAAACATGAGTCATGGGCCTCGTTATTATGTAAAACCTAGAAGAAGACGCGAAGGTAAAACAGATTATAGAAAAAGGCTTAGTTTACTGAAATCTGGTAAGATTAGAATGGTTGTTAGGAAATCATTGAAATATACTCAGGTTCAGTTTATTGAATATAAAGAGCATGGAGATAATGTTTTGGCTTTTGCAAATTCAAAGGAGCTTAAAGAAAAATTTAACTGGAATTTTTCTGCCTCCACAACCCCAGCAGCCTATTTAACAGCTTTACTTGCAGGAACTAGAGCAAAAGAAAAAGGAATTACTGAATGTGTTTTAGATATTGGTAGATTTACTCCTTCTAATGGTTGTAAAATTTTTGCTGCATTAAAAGGGGTTATTGATGCAGGTTTAACATGCCCTTTTAATGAAGAAAAATTACCCAGTGAAGACAGAATAATGGGTAAACATTTAGGTAAGGAAATAGCGCCATCAGTTATTGACATTAAAAGTAAAATAATCGGGGGTAAATAATGGTAGCAATTAAAGGGAAAAGAGAAGAAATTCTACCAAAAGAACAATTGGAATCTAAAACTTCTGCTGCATTTACTTCATGGGTTCCTAAAACGAAACTTGGAAGGATGGTTAAAAATGGCCAGATAACAAACATAAGTGATGCCTTAAAATCAGGTTTACCTTTAAGAGAACCTGAAATTGTTGATTTATTACTTCCTGATTTACATGATGAGATTATTGATGTTAATATGGTTCAACGCATGACTGATTCTGGTAGAAGAGTGAAATTTGTAATAACAGTTGCTGTTGGTAATAGTGATGGTTTTATAGGTTTTGGTCAAGCTAAGGGTAAAGAAGTTGGTTCCAGTATTAGAAAAGCAATTGAAAATGCTAAATTAAATTTAATAGAAATTAGAAGAGGATGTGGTTCATGGGAATGTGGTTGTGGTACCCCTCATACTGTACCTTTTTCTGTTACTGGTAAAAGTGGTTCTGTTGAGGTTACATTGAAACCTGCTCCACGTGGTATTAGTCTTGCAACAGGTAATGTTGCAAAAAAAATTCTTGCAATTGCAGGTATAAAGGATTGCTGGACTTTTACAAAAGGTAAAACAAAAACAACGGTTAATTATGCAAAAGCTGTTTTCAATGCTCTTAAAAAAAATGCTGAAATGCGTGTAACGCAGGATGCAATTAAAAAAGTTGGTATAATCTCAGGAAGTATAAGTAATATAGAAAAAATACAAGAAACACCAACAGTTCAAAAGGAGGCTTCATAAAATGACTTATGCTGTGATAAGAGTTAGGGGAACAGTAAACGTTAATCCAGATATTAAAAAGACTTTACAATTGATGAATTTAACAAGGGTTAACCATTGTGTTTTACTTGAGGAAAATCCTAGTCAAAAAGGTATGCTTCAGATTGTTAAGGATTATGTAACCTGGGGTGAGATAGACAAAGATGTTTTGAAAAAACTGATCAACTTAAGAGGTAGACTTATTGGTGATAAAAAATTAACAGATGAATATATTAAATCTTCAACTTCTTTTAATGGTATTGATGAACTTGCAGAGGCTATTATCGCAAATAAATATAAATATAAAAATATCCCAAATATTAAACCAATTTTTAGGTTAAACCCGCCAAAAAAAGGTTACAAAACCATTAAAAGATCTTTTGTTCGTAAAGGTTCCCTAGGCTACCGTGGTAAGCATATAAATGCTCTTATTGAAAAAATGATATAAAAAGTTAATAAAATATTCCAAAAGATTTTTATATAACTCCTGTTTTATTAATTAAAAAAGAGGGGTAAATTATGGAAGAAACGTTATATAATATTGAAATTCATAAGGATGAAGATGGTGGATATCTTGGGAGATTGTTTTCTGATGTTGATGGGGTAAAAGAGTTTAAAAACGAGTATCTAGATCAGCTTTTAAGAGACATTACTCTTGATATTCAACTTGCATTAGAAGAGTTTTCTAACCGTTCTGCTGATTTTCTAGAAAGCCAGGAGGGCAATAGATAAAAGTTTTTTTATAATTTTATAAGGTAACCTTTTTAAATACTTCCAGTATTTGGTGCAGTTACTGTTTACTAGATATGGTGGATTAATTTGAAATATACAAGGTTTGAAAAAGCACGAATCATTGGGGCAAGAGCCTTACAAATTTCTATGGGCGCGCCTACACTTATTAAGATACCAAAGGATTTGATATCACCTATTGATATTGCCATGTATGAGTTTAAAGAAAATGCTATACCAATTACTGTTAAAAGAGTAGAAGAAAAAGGTTAATGAGGAAATTTTTATGACTGATGAGAAACTGGATAATGAAACTGTGAATGAAAAACAAAATATGATAATACCAGAGGAAACTTATATGACAGCTGGTGTTCATATTGGAACGAGGCAAAAAACAGCTGATATAAAGGATTTTATTTACAAGGTTAGAAATGACGGTTTATACATTATAGATGTTAAAAAAACTGATGAGAGAATAAAAAGCGCTGCTAAACTAATAGCAAAATATGATCCTGGTAATGTTTTAATTGTTTCTGTTAGACAGTATGGGCAAAAACCAGTTAAAAAATTTTCTGAGCAAATAGGTACAAAAGTAATAGACGGACGTTTTAGACCTGGTACTTTAACAAATCCTAATACAAAAGGTTTTATTGAACCGGAACTGCTGATTTTAACTGACCCACTTGCTGATACACAGGCTTTGCATGAAGCAAGAAATATTGGTATACCTGTTATTGGGTTGTGTGACACCAATAATGAAACTAAATATCTTGATTTAGTTATACCAACAAACAATAAGGGAAGAAAAGCCCTAGCCCTTGTTTACTGGCTTTTAACAAGGGAGATATTAAAAGAAAAAGGAAAAATAAAATCATATGAAGAATTTACTTTAACACCTGAAGATTTTGAGGCTGAAATTTAAGTTAAGTTGTTTTTTTATTTATTTAATTAATAAATTTAAAAAGGAAGATAAATTGCAAGTTAAAATAAATGATAATATTGTATTAATTGGAACTGCACATATCTCAAAAGATAGTGTTGATGAAGTTAAACAAGTCATTGAGAATTTTAAACCAGATATTGTTGCTGTTGAACTTTGTAAAAGAAGATATGAGGCTATTATAGAAAAAGATAAATGGGAAAATACACCTGTTACTCAGCTTTTAAAATCAAACAATGCTTATTTTATACTTGCTCAAACATTTTTATCTTCTATACAAAGAAAACTTGGTAAAGATTATGGTGTTGAGCCTGGCTCTGAAATGGTTAAAGCAATTAATGAGGCAAAGAAAAACAATATAGAAATAGCGTTAGTAGACAGGGATATTACTGTTACTCTCAAAAGAGCATGGCGTAAAATGGGTTTTAGAGAAAAATTTAAGGTTTTCTGGGAATTTATAAAAGCAATGGTTGGTTATGATGAAGAAGAACTTGAAAACCTAGATTTAAATCAACTGATGAAAGAAGATGCAATATCAGCTTTAATGCAGGAGTTTAGTGAAATTGCACCTAGTGCTTCTAAAGTTTTAATACAAGAAAGAGACAGGTATATTGCTAAAAAAATTTATGATGAAAGCAAGAAGGGAAAGGTTGTTGCTGTTGTTGGCGCTGGTCATGTAAATGGTATAAAAAATTCTCTGGAGAAAAAGGATTTAGACGTTGATTTACAAGAGCTGGATAAGGTTCCTAAAAAACGTTTAAGTGTTGGAAAAATTGCTTCTTTTGCCATTCCATTCCTTTTTGCATCAATAATAATATGGTTAATTATTTCTCGTGGATCTAATGCCTGGACCGATATTGGTAAAGTCTTTTTTTGGTGGTTTATTATTCATGGATCTTTATCTGCTCTTGGTGCAGCTATTGCTAGGGGTCACATTCTTTCCATTTTAACAGCATTTGTGGCTTCTCCTTTTACCTCACTTGAGCCTTTTTTTGCACCAGGTTGGTTTGCAGGTATTGTTGAAGCAAAACTCAGAACCCCTGCTATAAAGGATTTTAAGGATTTAAGAAGAATAGAAAGTTTCAGGGATTTTTGGAATAACAAAGTAATAAGATTGCTTATGCTTGTTGCACTTGCAAATCTTGGAAGTATGATTGGAACAATTATCGCTTTTCCATATATTGCTAGTTTAATTTTTTAGTAAAAAAATTTTTATTAATAAAGGACATAAATAATAATTTGATAAAGGTAAAAAGAGGTATTAAATGGAAAAAGAGAAAAAAATCTACACATCGTTTCATGATATACCTGTTAGGGAGTACATGTATTTTCCAAAAGGTACTTTAGAAGTTGGTAAACCTGGTAAATTTAGTAGAATTGAGGTTTTACATTTAATGTTCTCAATTTTTGTTTTAACAATAGCTTTTTCTTTTGCATTATCTGGTAACAATTTGTTTAATGGACTTAGCACTGGATTTAAAATAGATAATCTTTCTTTTTT
>JBNVCE010000016.1:18940-25259 GCA_050410885.1 Thermoplasmatota archaeon
TTCTTTTTTTATACCTCTTTCTTTTTTAGGAATCACAACAGCTTTTTTTTTCCATGAATTATCACATAAATTTATGGCTCAAAAATATGGTTTATGGTCAGAGTATAGGATGTTTTCACAGGGTCTTATGCTGGCTTTTGTTTTAGGTATTTTAACACCATTTGTTTTTGCAGCACCTGGCGCTGTTATGTTTAGAGGAGGAGCAAAAATAGATGAAACAGGGAAAATCGCTGCTGCTGGTCCCTTTGCAAATATGATAATTGCCCTGATTACTTTTTTCTTGTACACATTTGTATTTTATGAAACTCAACTTGGAGTAATATTTGGTTTTATATGTTTGATAAATGCTTTTATCGCAACATTTAATTTATTACCATTTGGTCCTCTTGATGGTTTAAAAATCATTAGATGGAATGTCACAGTGTGGATTATAATGCTTATAACATCTTTTTCTACTGTAATGTTAGTTTCAACAAGGTCACCAATTATTTTTTAAAAATTTTATCATAAATCCTTTTTAAACTTCAAACCTAATTTTTTAATATAAAAAATTACTGTAAAAATTACTATTATAATTAAACCAAGTAAAAATATCTGTTCTATTCCATTTGATGAAAAACCTCTATTTTGGACTATAAATGTTGCATATAATGGTTTTCCCATTTGACTTGGATTTTCAGCTTGTGAAGGAGTTAGTTTTACTTTAACTATAGCATTTTCATAATGATAACCAAAATCTTTTGGTGGTATAACAGTTAGATAAGCAGTTGATTTTGAACCTGTTTCTTCGTCAAGGATTATTTTTTCTGAAACTGTAGCACTCCATCCTTCAGAAATATCTTCAATTTCTAAAAACACAGCTGTTCTAGCATTTCCTTTATTTTCTATTTTTATTGGAAAAACAGCGTTTTCATCAGGACTTATTCTTTTACTATTAGCTTGAGGTAAATCTACTTTAATAATTGGAAGATACGATGGAGTAAAGGTTAGAGTAAAAGTCCCTTCAAAGCCTTTTAATAATCCTAAATCTCCACATGATACATTTATTTTAATATAACCGTCGCCAAAAGCAGGTGCAGTTTCATCTAATAATAAAAATAATTTTACTTTTGCTTCTTCATATTTTGAAATATTTGTTTCTACAAGTGTACGATCAAGAACAGCATGACACCATGGTGAAGTTTCAAATACCATAATATTAATTAATGCTGTATTTGAACCTGCATAACCAATTAATAATCCTTTACCAAAATAATCTCCTGTTTCTATTTTAAATATTACTGAAAGGTTTAATTCCTTTATTTCATCCCTTGGTATTATTGGTTTTTTTGTTTCTTGTAAATCCCAATCCACTCCTAAAACAATTTTTGCGTTGTATAAATCAATTGCTTTTATTAAAGGAGAATTTATTGAAATTAAAAAAGACAACAATAAAATAGAAAATATGAAAATTGATTTTATTTTTCTAATTTTGGTTAACATTATAATTAAATCTCCTTTATATTTTTAATTTGTCAAATTTTCTTTTTTGTTTTTCTTGTTCATTTTTAATTCTTTTTAAAATTCTTTTTTTCTTAAGGTTTTCATCTTGAACTTTTAAATCAAACAATGTATCGGTTTTTTCTTCAACTTTAGTAGTTTCATCCTTTGTCTTTTTTACAGTTTTTACTTTCTTTTTAATTAAAAAATTTTTCAGACCTGCAATAATTTTTACATATTCTTTTTTCTTTTTAACAGGTTTTTCTTCTTTTTTTGTTGGAGCTCTTTCCTTCTTTTTCGGTATTTTTGTTTTTATTGGTTTTGGTTTAGTAACAGATTTAATATAATCTTTATACCACAATAAAGCAGATTCATACTCATCCTTCATAGCACTTAATACTTCATTGTATTTTTGTTTATCTTGTTTTTTTAATTGATTTAAATATTCTTTTTCTTCTGGAATTTCCCAAGGTTTATCAGGTTTAATACAAATATCATCCAAAGTATGTTTACGTTTTAAATAGAAAAATAGAACAATTAAAATTACTATAACAATAAAGAAAATAATTCCAAAACTACTAATTTCTGAGAAATAAACTCCTTTTGATTCTAAAACAACTGTTCTTTCAGCAATTGTAATATTTTTTTGATCTAATGAATATACTTGTATTTTTATATTATGAATAGTACCATAATCAAAAATCAATGGAGGAATAACAAGTCCTAAATAAGAATCTCTTACTTCACCTGGAGCTAATGTGATACTTGTAGGTTCTGCACATTTTATTTCATTATTTTCACTTAATACTCTAAAACCATATGTATCATTATAATTTCCTAGATTTTGTAAAGTAATAGGTATAGAAACTACCTCATCTGGTTTGAAAACCATATATGGTACTGAATAAAAATTAACTTGATGAACCGGTTTAACTCTAACTAGTATATCAACATCAAGAGTTTCAGTAACAACTTTACCACTATAAAATCTCCCCCAGCCGATAAATACTGCTAAAAAAGTCCAAAGAGATCTTTTTATTGGTACATCCCAATATGGAAAACCCTTAGGAGGTCTAAATATATTACCAAATACATAAATGTCATTAATTCTAATTTTTAAAATTCCATTTTGAATTGGTTTTTCAGCTAATCTATTTGATCTTAGAGTAACTGAAACATTTGTTTTAACTTTAGTTCCATTGACAACATTCACAATAGGTGGGTCAAAAACTATGTGCCATTTACCATATTCATTTCCACTAGGATATTCTAAAACGTCAAAAGTTAAATATCTACTCTTTTCAAGTTGAATACCTGAATTAATTTGAAAATCATTTGTATTTAGATCTATTATTCCAAGCTCTAATATTACTGTTTCATTATAACCGATTTCTATAATATGTGGATTTGATGAAGCTGTCAGGACTAAAAGACGGAAAATCATAAAAATCTTCGAAGCTATTTTTCCTAAAAATTGTAATAATCCTTTAGGTTTTTCTGGTATCGGTTCTTCTTGAGCTAAAGCATTTATTGAAACTATTTGATTAATTAAACTAAAAAATAAAAGGAAAACAACAAATACCGTAAATATTGTTTTTTTTTTCATTAATATTGTTGTTACCCCCAAAGTTAAGGATTAAATAAATGAAAGAAATGAGTTTACACTCATTTTTCTGATCTTTTTTTAATGACAAAGTAGTAAATTAATAGTAATATCACTATAATTATTATTAATGGTATTAAAACTATTTCTATGCCAATTATAGAAAAACCTCTACTTTCTATCAATACGTCTATTACTTTAGAATCACCTTTATATTGTGGGTTTTCTGCCATCTCAGGAGTGTATTTAATATAGATTGTAGCTGTATCATAATGAAAACCAAAACTTTTTGGAGGCTTAACCGTAAGATAAGAAGTTGCCTTTGAACCTTCACCTTCCTCTATTAAAACTTCATTTGTGATACTTGCTGACCAATCCTTTGGAACATCTACTAATTCTAGATAAACTCTTGTTCTTGCATTTCCCATGTTCTGAATCTCAATTGGAATATCAGCTGTATCCATGGGACCTATTAAGGTTGATTTACCTTCTGGAAAATTAGGCTGTACTAATGGAATATATCCTGCTGAAAATGAAATTCCAACTTCTTTGGTATATCCCTTTATTAAACCTACTTTAGGAACAACAAGTTTAAGTTTAATATCTCCTGCCCCAAAAGCTGGTGCATCAGAACCGATTTTTACAGTTAGTTTAATTGGATATGTTCGAGGAGTTTCATCAACAGTTACAATAGGACTTTCACTTATTGTTACCGAAGCCCATGGAGGACCTGCGGCTTCGATGTTTATCACAAGAGTTCGACCTTTGTGTATTTGATAAAGCATTGATCCTAAAAAGTTAAATATTCCACCTGAGTAAGTGACAAAGTAAGTAAGGTTTAAATCAGCTGTAAAACCTGTTCCACGAGGTTGTATTGGAATATTTGATAAACTTTGGGCATCATAATCTACTGTAACTATACTTTCTAGATTGGTTAATATTCCTGCTGATGTTCTAGGAGTAATTGCAACAAATAAACTTGATAACAGTAATCCCATTATCATTACAGTTTTAATTGATTTGAAGTTTTTCTTCATTTATTATCACCTAATTTTTTAATATTTTCAATATATATTTGCTAAACCAAATATATAAACATTGTTGTACATATCTTTCTTGTTTGTACATTGATTATATATTAATATTATATATAACTTTCTTTATATAAAAGGATTTTCTTTTATATTTAATATAAAATAAATTAAATTAGTTTATATCTATAAAAATAAATTTATTAATGATAAATTTTTATTGAACAATGTCAATATCTGAACTTGTGTTTTTTTCTTCTTTTTTCTCTTCTTTTTTCTTTTTTGTTGTAACTTTTGGAGGGAAATATGATAATATGATAATATCACCAATTGCATTTACCCATCTATAAGGAACAGCTACATCAACCATGCCTTCAACTAAATCGGGATTAGTATTGGTAATAAGCAGACTACTTATACGTTTTTCATCCATATCAAGTATAACATTTCTTACATTTCCAATAAAGATACCATTACGAGTATAAACCGGTAATTTTAGGTAACAAGTAACTTCTTCTAAGTTAGGATTTGTTTTGTTTTCCATCATATGACCAAAATACAATATCTAATATTAAAATATATTGATTCTTTCAATCATTAGAAAAAAATTCATCTTAAAAAAAATTGTAAAATAAATATTCATAATCCAAATAAAATAAATAAATTAAAAATCATCCTATAAAAATTTTATAATTTGATTTCAGATTTTATTTTAAATTAATTAACAAAAACACTGAAACATTTTAATGCAACAGAAATATTCCTGTTACAAAATAACAATATGGTTTGTCATTAAAATGGTTAGAAATAATCTATCTGATGAAAAACCTTTAGTAGGTTTCTTCCCATTATCATATAGTTTAGCAGAAACAGGAAGAGCAGTAATAATTGCAAAAAGATTTATGGAGCTAGGAGGTAAAGTAATTTTTTTTACCCATGGAGGGGAATATGAATATTTAATAAAAAAAATTGGCTGTAAAATAATCAGAGTTGAACCTTTTTTTTCTGAAGATTTTGTAAAAAGAATTAGAAGTATTATTAAAGGAGAAAAAAAAGAAGTACTTTACAATGTTGAATATTTAAAAGAAGCAATAAAAAATGAAGTAGAAGCTTATAAAAAATCACAAGTACAGTTTATATTAACAACACATAATTATTCATGTTGTATATCAGCACGAGTTGCAAACATACCCCTTATTAGTATCACCACAGGTCCTGGTAGATTTAAACTTTCAATACCAGATATGTATGAAAATTTTATAACAAGATTAATCCCTCAATTTTTAAAAATTCATGTATTTAATCAAATTTTTCCAAAAGCAAAAAATTTTTTAAAACCATTTAACATAGTTGCAAAGGAATATGGTCTTAAACCATTTAAAAATATTTATCAACTATACAATGGAGACATAACTTTTGTAACTAATTTTTTAGAATTTATAAATATTTTTCCTAATCAACAAGAATTTCCTACAGACAATTACATTGGAATCATATTTTTTGACGAACTATTTAAAAACAACTTTTCTACTGGTAATAATGAGATTGAAGAAGACATAATAAAACATATTAAAAAATCTGAAAAATCAATTCTTGTTACTATGGGAAGTAGCGGTGATGAAACACTTTTTATAAAAATATTAAACACTCTTAATAAAATAGATTATCGTGTCATTGCTGTCTATTCAAACATTTTAAAAGAAAATGAACTACCAAAAGTTCACGAAAATATTTTATTAAAAAAATTTGTTCCATCAATATCACAATTACACAAGATTGTGGATCTATCAATAATACATGGTGGGCAAGGTACTGTTTTTACAGCAGCTTATGCTGGAAAACCTATAATTGGATTTCCAATGCAATATGAACAACATCTAAATTTAGAGAAAATAGTTGGCCATAGATCGGGTTTAATGCTATCAAAAAAATATTTTAATGAAAAAAAATTATTAAATTCTATTGATGAGATTTTTAAAAATTATAATTATTTTTTAGAAAATTCACAAAAACTAGCCAAAATGTTACCAAAACCAGAAGGTGATAAAAAGGCTGCTATAAAACTATTAGAAATAATAAACAAAAAACCTTCAAAACAATTAATTAATTGAAAAAATATTTGATAAAATACCAAAATATATTTATAGAAAAACTATTTATTTTTTGTAAAACATGCAGTTTGAATCTTTTTTACTTTTATCCCTTG
>JBNVCE010000163.1:0-1668 GCA_050410885.1 Thermoplasmatota archaeon
GAAAAGCATCTGCTTCTATAACAAAACCTTTTTTTGGTCCTACTACAAAAAGGTTTTCAGATACACCGGGTGCATGAAGTTTTTTTACAACATCTTCAGTTAATAATTTAACAGCTTCTTCTTCATTATTTGCTTTTTGACAAGCGTATCTTATCCAATCAAAATCATCCCATGCATTTTTTGTAGGATTCCTCCAATTTGAGTTTGTATCAGCATCACCAAATGCTACACCTGCAGCATTTATGCTCATACCAGCCTTTACTATGTTTGGTATGACATCTTTTACTGTTGATACACCAATAAATTTTTGTGAAACTATGAAATCAAATGGTTTCCCATTCCATGGATATCTATATGTGTATCTATAGCCTTGTGGCACAATACAAAGAACTTGAAGACCTTCTCTACTTGGATCCCTTACTTTTAAAAGTAGGTTATAGTCTCCATGTGTTGCATCACCGCATGCAATAATGTCTTTACATGCATGAACATTGAAACTAAAAATAATATTTAAAAAAAGTAAAAGTATTAAAATAATAGAAATAAACCTATTTTTAAACATAATACTATATAGTAGTATTAATATAATTATATAAAAAGATTATTTAAAAAATGATTCATTCTTCTTTTTTTGTTTTTTTCTTTGTTTTAGCAGTTTTCTCAGTTTCTTTTTTTTCTTTTTTCTTTTCTTTTTCCTCAGGTTCCTTTGGTTTTTCTTCTTCCTTAGTTTTTTTGTCTTCAACAGTTATTGTCGGTTGCGATTTCACCTCAGTTTTGTATATTTCAATCCTTTTAACAGGGTATAATTTTTTACAATTTTTATAAATCTCGCTACCCATTCTTCCATCTAAAATAATTTTTATAAAATCAGACATAGTATTTGCTTTTGCAATATCAAATATTGTTTTTTTCATAGCTTCTCTTATTACTTTTTTTTGAGAGCTTTGAATTCTTTTTTCTGTTGTTGCAAATGGTTTAACCCGGATTACAGCGCCATCTCTAGTTGTTACGTCAAAAACGCCATCAATTTTTGATTTTCTTCTTCTGATCATTCTTCGTAAATAATCAGATGTTAGAGTGTGACCTATGAACTCTGTATGGGCATTTTTTTCTTCTACTTTATTTATCTTAAAAAAAAGGGTTATGTGTGATTTTCTAAAATCATTTGTTATATCCTGCAAAGAAACTTCAGTTACTCTGTTTATTAACCCTTCAGCATTATCAGCTAATGTTTCTGCAACAGTAATATTATCAAATGATGGGGGTGCCAGTATATTATACCAACTTTTTGATTTCCATCTATCTTTTACCTTTCTAGCTGTTGTTGTTCTTGCTCTTGCTTTGGTCATATCTATCACTTATAATTTTTAATGCATAGATCAAATGATTTTTTGGGTAATACGCTCATTATACTTAAATTATACTGATATTTGTATTTAAAATGGACTTAGGTAGAGGCTTCTTTAACCCTTACAGCAATTCCTGACATAAATAAAAATCTAGCTAAACTTTCTTTTCCAATAAAATTAATAGTTATTCCTGTAAACCAGCTTACATTAACAGTATAAAGATTGTCACCAACAACCACTCTTTTAAATCCTTGTAATCCTAAACTAGACATTGAACCATTTTTAATGACCACCAAAGGATCTGGCATAAGTATTCTAA
>JBNVCE010000164.1:0-1649 GCA_050410885.1 Thermoplasmatota archaeon
TTTCGGGATGAAGCCTTTTAGATAAGAAATTTTAAATATAATTATTTATTTGTTTTTTAAATGATTAACAAATTTAAAAGTAAAAAAATTCTTTCATTAGCAGATAAAATTTTATCTAATTATAAATTATGTGATTATTGTTTAGGAAGACTTTTTACTAAAATAGATAATAAATTAACAAATAAAGAAAAAGGCCAAATTATCAGAAATGAACTAAAAAAATATAAAAAAATAAAAGTGAATGATTGCTGGCTTTGCAGTGGACTTTCAAATGAAACAAAACATTTTGCCAATATTATTTTAAAATCACTTAAAAAATATGATTATGAAACATTTTTAATTGGTTCAAAAATAGATGAAGAAATTTTAGAAAAAGAACAAATATTGTTAAAATATGTAAATTCAGAATTTTCAGAATCAATAAAAAATGAATTAAACCGAGAAATCGGTAAAATATTAGAAAAAAAACTTAAAAAAGAAGTTAATTTTGAAAATCCAACAATTATGGCAGTTATTGATACTGCTTTTGATTCGGTGTCTTTACAGATTAGCTCGTTGTATATTTATGGTCGTTATAAAAAATTTAAAAGGAATTTCCCACAAACAAAATGGTTTTGTAAAATTTGTAAAGGAAAAGGTTGTAAAAAATGTCATTACACAGGAAAATTATATGATACAAGTGTTGAAGAATTAATTGCTTATAAATTTTTAAAAGAAACAAATGCAGTGGATGAATCATTTCATGGTTGTGGAAGAGAAGATATAGATGTTCGGATGCTGGGTAATGGGCGACCTTTTGTTTTAGAAATAAAAAATCCTGTAAAAAGGAAATTAAATTTAGCACAATTAGAAAAAGAGATTAACATGGAGAATAAGGATTTTATTGAGGTCAAAAATTTACGTTTTTCAAGTAAAGATGAAATAAATAGATTAAAACAAGCTGAGTTTAATAAAATCTATAAAATTGTTATTTGTGGAGAAAAACCTATAAATAACGAAAAACTTAAAAAGGCTGTTTTGGCATTACAGGGTAAAAAGATAGGTCAGTTCACACCTTCTAGAGTGGCTCATAGACGAGCTAATATGGTTAGGAAGAAGTATATATTCAATTGTAAAATTAAACATGTAGATGGTAATATGGCTATATTAATAGTTGAAGCCCAATCAGGTACATATATCAAGGAATTAATAACCGGTGATGAAGGTAGAACAAAACCTAATTTAAGTGAAATGATTGACAATCCCTGTAAAGTCATTGAACTTGATGTAATAGAAATCAAGGGGGAATAAAAATTGGTAATAAGATCTAAAGGAATAAGAAGTAAAAGCAGAAAATTACTAACAAAAAAACCCAGACAAAGAGGTATACATTCTATAACAAAAGCTTTACAACAATTTGATATAGGAGCATCTGTTAGTATTGTTATAGACCCAGGATCTTCTTATTTAGTTGGTATTTTTGATGGTAAAAAACATAAAACATTGATTGCAAGACCTGAGCATTTAAGGAGAGTGCAATAGTGGTTTTAGAAGAAAAAGAAATAGCAAAACCTGTATCACTTTCCGAGGTTAAAAATATTTTAAAAAAGATTGAAAAAGAAAGAAAAGAATTACTTTATGAACAAAAGATTGCCCTTGAACATGCTAAT
>JBNVCE010000165.1:0-1021 GCA_050410885.1 Thermoplasmatota archaeon
ATTTTTCATAACCTTTGACTGCAGTATGAATGCTCTTTTTATTTTTTGCAAATGCAGGCGGATCAACTATTACAACATCATACTTTTTATTTTTTTGAATACAATCCTCCAAAAAATCAAAAACATCTGCATCTACAAATTCTGATTCACAGGAAAAATTATTCAACTTAAAATTAAATTCTGCATTTTCAATTTCTCTTTTTGAAGAATCTACAAATGTAACTGATTTAGCCCCCTGTTTTGCTGCATTCAAACCAAAACCACCAGCATTACAAAAACAATCAAGAACATTTTTATCTTTACAAAATTTACCGGCAAATATTCGATTGTCACATTGGTCAAAATAAAATCCAGTTTTATGAGATGAATAGAAATCAATTTTGTATTTAACTTCGCCATCAGAAATAATTTCTGGTGTAACTTCACCTTTATAAATCCTATCTTCTAATTCCAAACCCTCCAGTTGACGAAAATATTCTTCATTTTTTGTAAAAATATTTTTAGCAGAAAATTCATTTTGAAGAATTTCAATTATAGTCTGAATATTCTTTTCCATTCCAGCAGAATTTATTTGTAAAACATATGTGTCATTATATTTATCTATAATTAACCCGGGCATAAAATCACTTTCACTAAAAACCATTCTGAATGAATTTCGATTAGGATAAACATTTTTTCTAAAATTATAAGCAGATATCAATCTTTTCTTGAACAACTCTTTAATATCAATTTCATTTTCTTTTGATAAAATTCTTACCGATATCAATGAATTTTTATTATAAAATCCTTGAGCCAAAAAATTTTTCTGCAAGTCATAAATTTTTACTAAATCACCATTTTGAGGATTACCTTCAACGGTTTGAATCTCATTGCTAAAAATCCACAGATGCCCCTGTTTAATTCTTTTATCTTCATTCTTTTTTAAAATTATTTCTGCCATGTTCATTTCATAACTTAATTTGATAATAAGTTAATTAGTTTCGGAAAACTTTTTTAATTTTCTAATCACTAAAAATAAATA
>JBNVCE010000165.1:1031-1626 GCA_050410885.1 Thermoplasmatota archaeon
AAAATATCTAAAGCAATATTTTGGTTTTGATTCATTTAAAGGAAAGCAAAAAGATGTTATAGACAGATTGGTTAATGAAAAGGGCCATTGCCTTTTAATAATGCCAACAGGTGGTGGAAAATCTTTATGCTATCAGCTGCCCGCAATGATTTTTGAAGGAGGGACACTTGTAATAAGCCCATTAATAGCATTGATGCAGGATCAAGTTGATGCATTAAAAAAGAAAAATATTCCTGCTGATTTTATCAATTCAACTATAGGAAGCAAACTACGCACAGAAAGATTAAATAAATTTGTTAAAGGAAAAACAAAATTGCTTTATGTTACACCCGAAAGATTTAAGAAAAAAGAATTTGTTGAAGCTATAAAGAAAGCAAATATTTCTTTGCTTGCAGTTGACGAGGCTCATTGTATTTCTGAATGGGGACATGATTTTAGACCTGATTATTCAAGAATTGGAGAGTTTAGAAAAATTATCAACAACCCTCTTACAATTGCATTGACCGCAACTGCTACTCCCGATGTTCAAAATGATATTATCTCAAAACTTGGAATTAGAAAAAGCGAGATAAAAATTTTTCATGAAGGAATTCAA
>JBNVCE010000166.1:0-1135 GCA_050410885.1 Thermoplasmatota archaeon
TGAAAATGTTGAATCTTCTTTTTTATAGTAATCTAAATTATTTTTACTCTTTTTTATTTCTATTAGGGTTTCTATTAGCCTTTTAGTAGCTTCTGCTCTTATGATGTGATCATTATCTTTGATACAAGGTTGATATCCTAATTGTTCTCCAGGACCGACCATAGTATTCCAACGGTTGTAACAACCTTCTCCAACTTCAGGATAAAAAGTCACTTCTTTTATTTTATTTGCACCAACATCTGATGATTGTTTTAAAGAATCACAATACAATTTATAAACACCCGTATCATATTCCTTTGAACCTTTTTTTGGATAATAATCATAAGTTCCATCAAGGTACTCAATTATGCAGCAGCCTTTAGTGCATTCATCTATTTTCTCACAATTTGGATGGGTAGTGTCAAATTTATTATTCCCGCAATCTTCTTTATATTGGTTTGGAACACATTCTGTCTGCTTTATGCAGCAACCTAATTGTGGTGGACAAGGATTAGAATTTTCTACATTATTCAGACCGCTGGTTGTGGATGTTTTTACCTGTCCATTACAGCACCAATAAACAGTGAAAACCCTGCCAGAAGCATCTGCTGTGTATGGAGAACTTATTTTTTCATTTCCGCACCTGCAAGGAAGCTTTATTCCGCCTAAATATTTTCCTTCTGGACAAATATCTTCGCTTTTAACATTCCTTGCCTCAAAAACAAAAATTGTCAGCACCAAAACAAAAAATAATATTTTGTAGAACGAGTTTTTTGTTTTTTTCATAACATCACCTTTGCTCGCATTGCTTGTTTTTTTTATTTTTGAGTCCTAAAAAAACAGGTTTATAAATTTTTTGATTTTTTTGATTTTTTATTTATTGATAAAACCTGCCATGAACAAAGCATAGATAATCATTCCAGCGCTCCATGCAAATGGGTGTTCTGATTTGTAGTAATCAGTAAAAACAGGTTTTCCTTCATTGTCATAAACCTCAAAAACATCATTGAATTCTATTACTTTGTTTATTATTTTATTAATTATTTTTTCTGCTTTTTCGTCATTTGCCTTTTTCCTTGCAAGAAATTCCAAGCAACCAATCCAAAGCCAAGCGTGTTCAAAATTATGATATCCCCCTATTCCAATTAACTTGTTA
>JBNVCE010000166.1:1145-1606 GCA_050410885.1 Thermoplasmatota archaeon
TTGTTAGCCCAGAAAACAAGTTCTTTCGGATATTTTGGGTGGTTTGTTTTTGAAGGAACAGGAGAATTTATTTTTTTATTATCTATATATCTTATTATTTTTTTACTTCTTTCAAGGTCGGCAATATCAAACAGTATTGCAAGCAAGTTCCCTTCTGTTAAGAAATAATTCTTTCCTTCTGGCAAGAAGTCAGAATAAAATCCTTTTTTGTTCTTCCAAAAGCATTTGTTTATTCTTTTTTTAAGTTCAATTGCTTTTTCATAATAGTTTTTTGCTTCTTGTTTTTTATTAAGAATTGCGTTTATTTCTGAAAAATCTAGCAGTGCTTTATAATATAGTGCATTAGTATATAGAACAAAACCTTGTTTTTTTATAGAGTCAGCCCAACTGCAATAAGCGTCTTCTCTTACAAATCCCCAATCGTTTTTGTTATAAAGGTTGTACCATTCAATGCTTTTCTT
>JBNVCE010000167.1:0-1605 GCA_050410885.1 Thermoplasmatota archaeon
TAAAAAGAAAACAACAGAAAATAAAAGAATTAGATTCAAGTAAAAAAAGTGCTGCCATAATAAAAAATGAATAAAAAAACTTATTTTGTGAAAAATGAATTTAATCCTTTTTTGATTAATGAAAAAATTTTTGGTAAAAGAAAAAAAAGAGAGTTGTTCTTTTTATTTATAATTTCAATATTTTTCTTTCTAGTTTTATTGAAAAATGCATGGGCCGGATTTAATATAAGCTATGACTGCATTGAAAACTATTGTTATGAGGGAAAAGAGATTCTTTGGAAGGTTAAAATTTCAAATGAAGGGCTTGAAAAGATGGTTGTTAATTCAATAATAATAATGGATTCAAGCAATAATATAATTGCTGAAACAAAAGGCTCTGAAATAGAAAGCGATTCTTACAAGAATTTCATTTTGCGCTCAAAAATTCCAAAGCCTGATAATTTCACTGCATTGTATTTTAGACCGTGCTTTAAAATCTATACAAACGAAACAGGTGAAAACTTAAGATGCTATGAATTGATGAATCTGACAGTAATGCCTTACCCGTTAAAGTATTGTAAGAACAATCTTGATTGCGAAGAGAACAGATTCTGCAATAACGGAATTTGCTTTAATTTAAGTTGCGATTATTGCAGTTATATTTATAATCATTCCTGTGTTAAGCACGAGTGTTGCAGGGATTATGAATGTAAAGAGGATGAGAAGTGTGAGAACGACAAATGCGTTTTTTTGAATTGCAATTTTGATGAGGAATTCAAGAATCACGAGTGCGTAAAACTCAATTGCGGTTTTTTAAAAAAGCCCGTAATGCACAAGTGTGATTATCCTGAAAAATTCAAAATTGTTTTTAAGTGGGTTTTATCTTTGGGATTATTGGGTGTCTTCTTTCTTTTATTATTAAATATAAAAATTAAGGGAGAAAACATAGTAAAACATTATAAAAGGACAAGGGAAATAAATTTTTACAAAAAATTAGAAAAAGCAAATCTTAAAAAAGCAGAAACTCATTATAAACTTTTGAAGTATCTTAATGACAAGAAAAGCATTGAGAAACACAAAAAGTTGATTGAGCACTATGAGAGAGAAGCTGAAAAATGCAGAAAGAGGTGGCAGAAGTATTTCAAGAATACAGAAATCTGCCCTGCCTGCGAAAGAGAGATACCAAAAGGCTATGAGTTTTGCCCTTATTGCAATGCAAAGTTGAGATAAGCTAACTTAAAAAAAGAAAATCCTAAAAAGAAAATATAAGATAAAAAAAATAAAAAATTTTAAAAACAAGAATAAAGAACTTTCGTCAAAGATAAATAATGCAAAAAATAATAAAAACTGCTTAGAAATTTTTAAATAAAAAATAAAAGAAAAAAAATCAAAATAAAAAAGAGGTTTTCCATGAATGAAAAATTAAAATATGTTTTTTTGATACTTTTTGCTGTGTGGCTTACAAGTTACCTAATAGCATCTTCCCTAAATATTAGCGAGTTGAATGGAAATGTTGCTTTGATAAGGATAAATGGGATAATACAAAGTTATTCTGAAAGTTTGTTCTCAAGTTATGTAAGCCCTGACGAAGTTGTTGAACTTTTAGAAAAAGCAGAAAAACTGCCA
>JBNVCE010000168.1:0-1603 GCA_050410885.1 Thermoplasmatota archaeon
TTAAAAAACCTCCGCTATATCCATCAGAATAATATCCATCTGCGATATATGCATAACCATTTGATACGTAAATATTATAAGCATCGCCTGGAGTATTATAATAACCAACTTCTGTTGGACTTGATGGATTATTTATGTTGATTATTCGTAAGCCATAATTACCATAGGCGACATATGCATAACTACCTGAAACAAAAACTCCATTGGCTGGACCTTATTTATAAAATGAACCTACGCTTTTTGGGTTTGAAGGGGTGCTAATATCAATTATTAAAAGACCCCCGCTATAACCGTCAGTAAAATAACCATCAGCAATATATGCATAGTTACCTGAAACAAAGACATCACTTGAAGATCCTGGTGTCTTATAATAACCTACTTCTGTCGGATTGGATGGATTACTTATATCGATTATTCTTAAATCACCATCAGTCACATACGCATAACTACCTGATATAAAAATATTATTTGCATACCCAGGAATGCTACAATGCCCTACTTCTTTTAGATTTGTTGGATCACTAATATCAAAAATTTGTAAACCATAATCGTAAGCAGCAATATAAGCATAATTACCCAATACCCATACGGCATGTACATATCCACCATATCCAGAAGGCTCATAGAAACCTACTTCTGTTAAGTTCGATGTGTTAATTATTCTTAAACCACAATAACCATCAGCAACATAGGCATAACTGCCTGAGACGTAAACTCCGTGTACTTCACCTGGAGTATCACAATAACCAATATAATCAACAAAATCTTCATTATCATTATTATCATTTTCTAAACTTGTAAAACTACAACTTGTGAAAATTAATAAGGTGAAAACTAAAAGAATAATTATAAATTTTTTCATTTATAACCCCCTACATTTATATTTTTGAGTTATTTGTTATTATATTTATCCAATAGTTTGTGTTAATTATTAAATTTAAATTTTTTTACTTTCGGGGACGGTGCTTGACTTTTTGACATTTTTGGAAAATATTTAATGCAAATATATTTAAAATAAAAACTTTTGAGAGTTGAAACTTTTTAAAAAAGTGTTGATTTCCATAGAAGTTTTCATAAAATAATACAATGATTTTTAATGAATATGTTGTAAAACTTCTGATAATTTTACCATCAATTTTTATTGCAGGTTTTATTGATTCTATCGCTGGTGGAGGAGGACTCATTTCTGTTCCAGCATATCTTGCTGCTGGTATTCCTCCGCACTTTGCTCTTGGAACAAACAAATTTTCATCAACATTTGGAACCCTTTTTGCCACCATAACATACAAGCAGAACAGAATGATTGATCTGAAAGTTGCTCTGACAGCGGGAGTATTTGCACTTCTGGGTTCGTCTCTTGGAGCGAAGACAGTTCTTTTGATTAAACCAGATTTTCTTAGATATATTCTCTTGTTTCTGATACCAGTTATAACGATTTTTGTGTTAATAAAAAAAGATTTTGGCATGGTTGATAGATCCAAAAGTATCGATGGGAAAAAAGCGATTTTTCTATCATCTCTGGCAGGTTTAACGATTGGTTTTTATGATGGATTTTTTGGACCAGGAACCGGGACTTTTTTAATTCTGTTCTTTTCTTTACTTT
>JBNVCE010000169.1:0-1603 GCA_050410885.1 Thermoplasmatota archaeon
TGAGATAAGCACAAAATACAATAAAGAAAATAAATTCATAAGAATTTTAAGAGAGATAAAACCAATGATTTTAATAGGAAGCGATTCCCACTCTGTAGAGGACTTAGTAAAAACACACCATTTTAATAAAAAATACTCGTTGTTGTTCAAAAAAGAAATAAAAAAAGCATTGAAAAAATATTTAGTTTAAAATGAAAAAAACAGAAAACAAAAGTAAAGGAAAAGGAAATATAATTTCAATATACTTTCTAATAATATTAACAGGCGTAATCTCTTATCTTGTCAGAATTTTATTTGCAAGAAACCTAAGTGTTGAAGAATATGGTTTATTCTACGCAGTTTTTACATTCATTTTCTTATTTGTTTTTTTTAGGGAATTCGGACTCACAGAAGGAATAGTTTTTCTGATAAACAAATTCATTGCAAAGAAAGATTACAAAAAGGTAAAAGAATATTTTTATACAGCTTTAAATTTTCAAATTATCACTTCAATTATATTTTTTGCGCTTTTCATAATACTATCAAATTTTCTGACAAAAAATTATTTTAAAAATCCATTTGCAAGAGAACTTATTTTTATCTTGGCATTTGCATTTGTAATTCACACAATATTATACTTTTTTTCATTTTCCTTCAACTCGTTTCAGGATTTCAAGCTCTTTAAGTTTTTAGGATTCTTAGAAATGTTATTCATTTTAGCATTTGCTTTAATTCTTTTCAAATATTTTCCAAGACAAATTGTGCCTGCACTATCATACCTGCTTACATTTATTGTTCTCACATTAATAGCAGTTATTATATTCTTTAAAAAATACCCCTTGCTTGCTTCAAAAAAAATAATTTTTAGTTCAAAAGCACTGAAAAACCTCTTTAAATTTTCCATACCTTTATTTTTATCAACAAGCGGAGTTGTAATGCTGAACTATACAGACATAATCCTATTAACCATGCTAAAGGGAGTGGAAGATGTTGGTTTTTACAACATAGCACAACCAGCATTTAACATAATACTTGTTTTTATAGCGCCATTAAGCACGGTAGTTTATCCTCTGGTTTCAAGAAAGTATCACAAAAAAGATCATGAGGGAATAAGAAACATAGTAAATTTCTTTTACAACAACTTTTTATTTTTTACACTGCCTTTGGCAATAACATTCGCTGTTTTTGCAGATCTAATCATAAAAATTCTTTTTGGAGCAAAATATGTTGAAGCTTCAACAGCCTTAAGAATTCTTTCTGTTTTCTTTATTTTTATGCCGATAAGAAGTTTAGGCTTTTCAGTAATTACAGGAATTGGGAAACCAAATGAGAGGGCAAAAATACTCTATTATGGAGCATTTTTCAATTTAATTGGGGATGTTTTATTAATACCAAAATACGGATATAATGGAGCAGCACTCACAACAGGAATAAGCTTTTTGGTTATGGCCGTCTCAGCAACAAAATTCCTTAAAAAGCATTACAAGTTAAGCATAAATCTTTTAGAACAAATAAAGGTTATTTTTGCTTCAATAATATTCCTCTTAGTTAATGTTATCCTAAAAAAATTAATTGTTTCTGATAACATAATACTAAAAGGGATTGTTATGCTTTTAATTTCAGG
>JBNVCE010000170.1:0-1029 GCA_050410885.1 Thermoplasmatota archaeon
GAAGAACTCAGAAGACTTACAAATTGGTCTCCTCAACGTATATACAATGTTCTTTATTCATTACAAAAAAAGAACCATATACATAGAATAAAAAGAAATCTTTATGTTATTACAGAAAATATAAATGAAAAAATATTTAAAATAGCAACAGAAACTGTTCAACCATCATATATTAGCTTTTGGACAGCATTATCACATTATGGGTATAGCGAGCAACAAATTAAAACAATACAGATTGTTACAACAAAACAAACCAGACCTTTTTCTCTTTCATCATTCACAATAGAACCTACAACATTTCGTGCAAAACGCTTTTTTGGTTATAAAAAAATAAATGATTTTGTAATTGCAACACCAGAAAAAACATTTATCGACTCATTATATCAAATGCATAAATGTGGAGGCTTAAACGAATACTCAAAATGTTTAAAAAATGCATGGGATGAGTTAAACAAAAAAACATTTGTTCAAGGATTACTCTTATTTGATAATAAATCAATGATTTCCAGAATAGGATTTATAATTGATGAATTAAATCTTAAAAAAACAGATGATATTAAAAAACTAGAAACAAAAATTTCACAAACACCAATAAAACTAAATCCAAACAGTTCAAAAAAAGCAAAATATAACAAAAAATGGAACCTTCTTATAAACCAGCAGATAATAATAGAGGAAATTAAATGATATCTAAAAATGAACTTAAAAAAATTGCAAAAATATCAGGATTAAATATTTACCAGCAAGAAAAAGACTATCTACTTAAGTTATTTTTATACTTTTATTACAAAACATTTGAAGATGCAATATTTAAAGGAGAAACATGTATTAGATACCTATATGGACTACCACGATTTAGTGAAGACATAGATTTTAACATAACAATTTCATCAGAAACATTTCAAAAACAAATACATTCAACAATAAAAAAAATAGAGTTAATAGGAATAAAAACCTATTTTTTAAAAGAAGAAATATTCAAACATGCATATACATGTGAAATTGGTTTTCAAGGACCATTATATAATG
>JBNVCE010000170.1:1039-1542 GCA_050410885.1 Thermoplasmatota archaeon
ACAAACACGAAATAAAATAAGAATAGATGCTGGGAAAAGAATGGGTACCATAATGCCTGCTGAATGGAAACTTATACAATCAGAATACCCTGAAACAAAAACAAATTTTTTAGTAAAAGCAATACATGAAGAAGAAATACTTATTGAAAAAATTATTACTTTAATTAACAGAAAAAAAGGACGAGATCTATATGATGTTTGGTTTCTTTTAGAAAAGCAAATACCAATAAATAAAGAACTTTTTTTTAAAAAAACAAGAGAAAGATTTAACATAGAAAAAATTCCAAAAGAAAAAGAATACACTCAAGATGTAGAAAAACTTACAAATAGAATTATTCCTTATAATCAAATAATAAAAACCATAGAAAAAAAATTAAAAAATCTTTTATGATAATAGTTTTTTTAATTATAAGATAAATTATGTTAAAAATGTCAATAATTTTTTATTTCTTATCAAGTATTTCCCTAATTGCTTTTATTACAGCCTCATCAGATGATAGACT
>JBNVCE010000171.1:0-1518 GCA_050410885.1 Thermoplasmatota archaeon
GGTTGGAGAACTATTTCTGTAGAAACTCCCTTTTAAACTTTCACATTTAACCTAAACAATCCCAGATAGGAAGTACCTTAATCTTTTTTTTACCTAAAATTCTAGTTCCAACCAACTTAATTATTTTTTTAACCTCATTATACTTAATTTCACCTGTGATAAAAGAGTTTACAATATCGTTTCCTAAAGAGGTTTCTGAGCCAAACCAGAAAGAAAGATTTGGAAAACGATGAAACATTGATTCATAGAATTTAGCCCATTTATGTACATCAAATAATTTTAAGTTAACACTCTTATTATATTCATTCGCTAAATTATAGTTTCTATTTTTGAAAAAGTTTTGAATATGTATTGATGCTAAACCGCTATTAATAAAGGCATAGTATATCCCCTCTCCCGTAAATGGATCTGCAAGACCTGCTGCATCACCAACAAGCATTACATTTTTCTTTGCAATAGGTTTTTTAAAATCTCTGATAGAAATCCATGCATACCGTGGTTTTATCGTATCATCTAACCCCCAAAACCTAACAAATTCCTTCCACATTTCCTGCAATATATAAGATGATGGATTCATCGATGTAAAAAGACCTGCTGTGACCAATTCTGATTTCGGAAAAATATAGCCCACAAAACCAGGATACTTTCGCATAATCTGAGTTAATGCAAACTCATCAAAGTATTCACTAAACCTTTTTCCTGGAGGCCCCTCCCATGAAGATGATACAGAAAAACGTTCAAATGGAACTAAACCAACGAGCTTGTTTAATTTGATATTGGCGCCCCATGCACCAACTAATATCACATATTTTATACTATATTCGTTGTTACTTTCAACATAAGTAATACTATTTTCTTTCTCATTTATCTTTTTAATAAAAACATTATCTTTGAAGCATACTGTTTTATTATCCATGGCCATTTTTACAAGAAAATTATCAAGCTCTGATCGATATGTCATATAAATTAACTCTTTACCTGGTTCTGTGACTTTAAACCTATTACCCCGAACGTATAACCCTTTTGATACCTTTTTTTCAACGATATTTTCTATTTTTTTGTTTTCTGAGAATAAAATATCATATGCTTTTTTTGAAAGACCCCCTGCACATACTTTATATCTTGGAAATTTTTGTTTTTCTAAAACTAATACATCAAGACCTTGGTTTTTAAGTTTATATGCCAAATAACTTCCAGCAGGCCCCGCACCTATTATTACAACATCATACTTAATCATAAAAAAACCAGAAATATCAAATCCTACATTTGATTTAAAATCTACGCATTCAAGATACCCCAATTTTTAATGACAACTCGCTGCCTAACCTCAAATGGAAAATGTAAACTATACCAAACAAATTTTTATGTACATTTGATTTAAATCTCTTTTATGACAATTATCTCAGCGTTTTCACCATCATAAGTTACTGATTTAGCTATGATCTCAACCGATACCTTACTAGTATCTTTTTTCAAAAACACAGTCTTGTAAGAATCAGTAACTGTACCCTTTAATCT
>JBNVCE010000017.1:0-4581 GCA_050410885.1 Thermoplasmatota archaeon
TGGATATGGTTTATTACAATTATATATTGTTTTATCTTTGCTGGGTTTATTTATAAAAGCCTTGTTAGGTGTTAATGGTAATGGTACTGGTGTGGGTCTTATCTCTTTTGATAATTCTATTTCTTGGATATTATATGGTTCAGTTTCAATTTTTATGTTTGTTACGCCAAATGGTAATTCATATCTTTTAAGTTCCCTTGGAATCATTGGTTCCCCAGGTTTTAATAAATAGGATTCTTCAGAATTGAAACTTATTTGTAAATAATTTTCATCTATTTCCTTTATTTTTAATGTTTTAATATCCAGATTTATTGATTCTGTTATTAATTGTATATTTTTTATTGGTTGAATATTTAATGCAAATGCTCCAAATCCATTTATTATTAAAATTCCTACAACAAGTATTGGTAAGATTGTTTTCATGTTTTTTTTAACCTCCACGCTATAAACTTATATGGGTTAATTAATATTTAAAACCTAAGGGTTAATAATTTATTTGATTTAAAAAATAAAAAATAATTATTTTGATTAATTAATATACAAAAATTTAGTTATTTTATGGTTGGTAATTTGTTTCTATTAATTCTATGTTTAAATCACTGATAAAAGGTAAAATGTCTTTGAAATGCCCTATTATTTTTACAATATTACCTGCATCTGGTGCATAATAAATATTGCCAATACCACCAATTACAGATATGTTATAAGCATTGTATATTTTATTTTGTATAATAATTTCTTCTAAGTCTTCACACATGAATATTTCAGGAATTTCTGGAGTTTCGAAAATGTTACCAATTTTCATGTACTCTGTTAAAATATAACTAATATTTATTACTGGTAGAATATCAACAAGCATATCTGATATAATTTTTAATTGGGAAATATCTATATTTTTTGCATTAGCAATTATTGTTAAAATAAACCATGGAATAGGTCTTCTTAGCATATTATTAATTAAATTTATATTATTTAACCAAGGTGATTGTATTGTGCCATTTATTGAAAAATCGGTTCCTGGAATGCCTCATATATTACTGATATTTAATGGAAATTCTAAAATTGTTAAAGGAGTTGAAAAGTTAGTAAAAATATCAGTATTTACTTTAATTGGAATTGGAAAATCTGGAATAGGTATAGGAAGTTCAGGTATTTCATTAATTTTTATAAAAAATCGTCCTTGAAGTTTCGGATTTAATTGTTTTATACCTAAATCTGATTTATTAAAAACTATTGTTCCAGATAATTGAACATTCTCAAAATTTATTGATAAATTAATTGGACCCTGGCCAAGATCCACGAAACAATCACCAGAACCACTTATATCTGCATCAATTCCAATAATATAAGAATCAGTTGTAACTTCATTTACATTAAGTGCTAGTTTTTTTGATTCTAATTTAATATGAATGTATTGATCATCTTGCTCAAAATCAATTGTCATATCAAACATTTTAAAATTCCAGTAATTATCTTCTACCCAAATAGGTGGATTAGTATCAAATGATATCTTTGATGTTGTTGATGATAAATTTGTTGAGTTTGTTTGAATATTTCCAGCAACTGCAATGGAACTAGTGATTAACAATGTACAAATTAAAATTCCAAATACTTTATTACTCATTTTTCTATCCCCCATTTGACAAACATTAATATTATATTTATATTTAAATCTATATGTTTAAAAAAACAATTTTAACATAAATTATTTTTTAAAAACAATTAAATCATCTAAAAAAGAATAAAAAGTTTAATTTAGTGATTTTTAAAAAGGTTTCTTTTTTTTAGTATGAAAAAACATTATTATGAATGATAATATGGAGAAAATAAAAGCAAAAACAATTAAAATTTCTTCCAGTAAACCTATCTGCCCTGGTGGACCTTGTTCACCTTTTTCACCTTTTTCGCCAGGTATTCCCTGCTCACCTTGTTCACCTTTTTCACCAGGAGGTCCTTCTGGTCCTTGAGGACCTGTATCACCTTTAGGACCCTGAGGACCTGTCATGTTAACCACATAAAAAAAAGCACTAGCCTGTCCGCCTAATGAATCTATTGCAGTGATGTTGTAGTAACCTGGAGTTGTTTGATTTGGTACGTTTATAATAGCGGTGAATTCACCAAGAAAATTTGTAATTAATGGTGTTGGTATATTCAATGTTAAATTACCATCCCAGTAAATTGAAATAGCACTAGATGAAGAAAAGCCACTTCCAAAAACCATAATTGTTGAAAAACCGGATGTTGGGGATAATGAAATTGTTGGAGCAGCATGTGCAATTTGAGTTGAAAAAATAACACAAAGTAAAACACTCATTAAAAAGATAAATTTTAAAATATTTTTGCATCCTCTGTATTTACTCATTATTTCCCTCCTAAAAACTATATGTAGTAACATCTATTTATTTATAAAATCTATGTTTTAATTGTTTAGATGAATTTAGAATTTAAAATAAAAAATATATTAATTTTTAGAAATTTAAGTAGTATTTTATTATTTTTTAATAATTTTAAAGAAGAAATTCTGTTAAAATTATTTTTAGGAATTGTTATTTCAAAAGTTGATTCTTTACTTTCTGCATTATATGTATCTTTTGCTTTTGCTTTAATAATATACGTTCCTTTATTTGTCCATTTATGATTTATTGTTACTATTTCACTAGAGTTAAACGGACCTATCCATTCTGTGATACTTCCATCCCCCCAATTTATATTATAAAAAACTTGGTCTAAGTCTGGATCAACTGTACTGATATTAAATTCGTAATAAATGTTTACTTTTCCATTTTTTGGTCCTTTTATAACTGGTGAATTTGGAGGATTATTTTCCGGTGGTTCATTCCATGGATTCATTAATGGATATCGATCCTTGTTACTTCCTCCAGGAATGTTGTAAGCTGTATCACCAATTCCATCACCATTGTTATCACTACCTTTATAATCATCCCAGTAGTTTCCTCCTGAGGGATACCCATCATCCCATGTGTTTGTACAAGTGTCTTTTGCATTTTGTTCATTATTTAAAAAATTGTTATGATAAATTTTATTATTATTAGAAGAAATAGTTAACTCCAAGCCGTAAATATGATCTTTTATTGTATTTCCATAAATAGTATTTGATGTTGAAGAGGATAAAAAAATACCTTCTAGATTATTTTCTATAGAATTACTTGATATTACAATATCAGTACTTTTAACAGTATTGATACCTTCAAAATCATTGTTTTTTATTATGTTATAAGAGATTAAACCATATGATGAATTCAATGTTCCAATTCCTTCCCAATTGTCTAAAATCAAGTTTTGTTTTATTGTAAAATTTAATGAATAAACTATATAAATTCCTATCTGACCATTTTTTATTGTAAAACCAGTTATTTTAAAATTACTTGACTGTACTCTAATTATATTATCAGTTTTATCACCTATAATTATTGTTTGTTCATTGTTTTCACCAATTAAGTTTATTTCTTTATTTATTTGAATATGTTCATAATAAATACCACAGTAAACATACACTGTATTACCATTTGTTGCGTTATCTATTGCATCTTGAATTCTTGTGTAGTTATTTGGTCCAGATCCTCCAACATATAAAATCTGTGAGAATTTGCATGTAATAGTTTTTAAACAATTATCTGCAGGAATTGTTGGTAATGTAGAAAAAAGACTAATTATTATAAGAATTATTATTATATTTTTGTTTTACTTTTTTCATATCTATGTTCCAAATAAAATAATATAAAAAATAAAAAAAATTAATAGGTTTCAATATAAGTGCCTAGTGCGTATCTTATTAGATAGGTTTCACCAGCAAAAACAATGGATATTGCTCTGAACTCGTTTGTGGTTTGATTTAGTTTAAATAAACCAATAAGCCAACCTGAATCTCCATCAGTTACATTATATTGACCTATGAAGAATTTATGGAATATGTTTCCATTAAATTCACCTGAAACATTTTCATCATACACTGCCCATATACCAGAAAAAGTACCAACTGACCAATTAATTGCTTTTGTATATGTTCCAGATATGTTGCCTAAAATATTATAACCTGTTTCATTTTTTTCAGCAAATATACCTTCAAAAGTGCCACTGGATTGTAAGGTTCTTCTTGATATTAATTCTTTATGTTTAAAAACATTTATTGGGGATGATGTAATCAATGGCATACAAACCAAAATAGAACAGATTCCTATTGCTAATAACATCTTTTTCATATATGTTACCTCCTTAAGATAAGATAATTAACAAATGTTATTTATATTTTCTGATAATATAAAGCTATTTGTTGATTCTTGTGAAATAATTTCTAAAAATTTTTTTAACGAAAAATTTAATAATTAACAAATGTTAATATATTTTATATCTTACTAAAAAAGGAGGTATAAAATTGAGAAAAATCTTACCAATTTTGATAATAAGCATTTTGTTTTTTAGTGTATTTGGAGCTGGTGCTTTTCAAATATCTCAAGAAAATGTTAAAGTTGAAATAACCAAAGAAAATTCTACAAAAAGAGGGACTCATACTGCATTAGGCGAATATGGTACTGCAACATGGTGTGGTTATTGTAAATATGC
>JBNVCE010000017.1:4591-22004 GCA_050410885.1 Thermoplasmatota archaeon
TGCCTTAAAAGAATTGTATGCTGAAGGTTAATTAGACTTTAATTATGTTTCATTAGTCTGTGATAAAAACCCTGTTGCTAATTCATATACAATAAGTCATTTTAACATATATGGTTACCCCACAGTCTGGTGGGATGGTGGTTACAAAGTAAATGTAGGAGCAGGTAGTGTAGCTGGTGCAAAAGCAGCTTACACAACTAGTATAAACCAATGTGTTGCAAGAGCTGTTAAAGATGTTGATATTACTCTTGATGTTACTTGGCTTGGTGGAACAGAGATGCAAATATCCTGTTCTATTGTTAACAATGAAGCTACAACTTATGGAGGAACAATAAGGGTATATATTACTGAAAAAGTCTCCAGCATGGGTTGGTATGATACAAGTGGTGCATTGTACACTCATGCTTTTTTAGATTTCGCTTTTAACCAAGCTATTTCAATACCTGCAGGTGATACTTGGAGTAACACCATGAATTGGATAGGTAGTTCTCATGGTTATCCTTCTATTACAAAAGATAACATGATGATAATAGCTGCAGTAGAAAATGATGAATGGCATCAAGGATACTCAAATCCTCCTTCAGGTAATCCATTTAATGCATACTATGTTGATGATTGTGTAACAATTGATTTAAGTGCTGGTTCACCACCAAATGCACCAACTGTTAATGGCCCAACAATTGGAGTTGTAGGAGTATCATATGATTTTGAATTTTCAACAACAGATCCAGATGGAGACAATGTTTATTATTATGTTAACTGGGGCGATGGAAGCAACAGCGGATGGGTTGGACCATATGACTCTGGTTATACTGCTATTATATCAAAAACATACACTTCACCAGGAACTTATAATATCTTAGCAAAGGCAAAAGATGTAGACAATCTCGAAAGCGGTTGGTCAAATCCTTTGACAATTGAAATTTTACAAGATGAACCACCAGATGCACCCATCATAACAGGTCCTATAAAAGCAAGTCCAAAAATTGAACTTGAATACAGTTTTGTAACAATTGATGCTGATGGTGATGATGTTTACTATTATATTGATTGGGGAGATGGTACAAATTCTGGATGGGTTGGACCAAAAACATCAGGAGAAACATTAACAGTTAATCATACATTTGCCAAAAAAGGGAAATACATAATTAAATGCAGGGCAAAAGACAGCTATGGTTTACAAGGTGAATGGGCTGAATTAGAAGTATCAATACCAAGAACAAAAATATCACACATAAACAATTTATTTTACCGGTTTCAAAATCTATTTCCAATAATAAAGTATTTACTAGGATTATTTTAAAAAAAAACATACAACTATTAAATCAAAATGCTTAAATTAAAATTAGCTATGTGAATATTAAAAAATTTTAATTTTTTTTTTTATTTTTATTGTAATGAATGAAAAAAATTATTTAAAAAAAAAATTTTTATTTGTTTAAAGATTATTTTAAATAATAGAAGAATACGAGGGTTAATATTAAGCAATTTTAAAAATAAACCATTTATAGATTTATCTCTTGGTATGGTAATTTCAAAAGTTGCCCAGTCGCTTTCAACCCCACTTGTGTCTTTTGCTTTTGCTTTAATGATGAAATTACCTGTTGTATTCCAAGTATGTTTTTCAGAATAAGTTTCTCCTGATGCGTAAAAGCTCGTCCAATTTGTAATGGTTGAATCACCCCAGTTAATAAAATATTTTATGTTATCCCCATCAGGATCAATTGATGTGAATGTAAAAGTGTATTGAACACCTTTATCTCCTCTTATTGGACCCTGAATAACTGGTTTGTTTGGTGGATTGTTTGAAAATGGTACTGTTGTGAAGGTAAACGTTTTTGTTGTTTTTTTTCCACTTCCTTTGTCTGTAGCATTTACAAACCAGGTGTATGTTGTGTTATAATTCAACCCTGTTATAGTACAACTTTTAGTACCATTATTTTCATTGTTGCCATTACTACTTCCAATAAAAGGACTGGTTTCAATACTCCAGTTGAAGCTATCGCCTTCTTTATCATAAATATAAATTGATAGCAAAGAAATTGTTATTGGAACATTTGTTGATCCATCAGAAGGGTTTTCATTTGAAAAACCAGGTGGATAATTAGAGGGTTCATCTTCTGTTATGAAATACCATTCAGGTCCAATTGTTTCAAATCCATGTACATCTATAGCTTTTATCTTCCAATAGTAGGTTGTATTATATTGCATTGTTCCTGGATCATAGGTTGTATACTCATAGTTTTGATAAATAAGTGGCGGGGGACTACTTGTACCAAAATAGATATCATAGTTTACAGTATCACCATTTGGATCTCCACCAGTCCATGAAATATCTGCATTTATATCAACATTGGTTGCACCATTTGTTGGTGAAGGATTACTTGGAGTATAAGGTGGATCATTAATTTCTGTTGTGAAACTCCATATTGGACCAATTGTTGAAGAGCTACTGTCAAAAGCAACAATCTTCCAATAATAAGTTGTATTAAAATTCATTGTTCCAGGGTCGTAATTTGTTGAGGATTGGTTTGAAGAAACTAAGGGAGGATTACTTGATGTGCCAAAATACACATTATAAGTCAACGGATCACCGTCAGGATCAGAGCAATTCCATGAAAGATCAGCATTAATATTCACTCCAGTTGTTCCATTAGATGGATTTGGATTAAATGGTGCAACTGGTGGTTGATTTCCAGTAATAACATAACCTTCATATGGTAGATAATCCTGTTTTGTAACAGTAACATTCATTATTCCAGGGGATGAAGTTGAAAAGTTGAATGTGATATTTCCATTACTATTTGTTAAACCTGTTAAATAAACCTCATTTGCTTTCCAAAGACAAACATAAGCATTTTGGATATTACTTCCAGTTGTTGTTTCCACATGAACAGTAAAAGAAGTAGGACCTATTGGAATTTCATTTGGATGTAAAACAACAAAACTTGCTGGGTTATTCAACCAAATTGGTAACTCAGGATCACCTAAAAGATTTAATTCTGTGAAAATGTATTTATTGTAATCATTTTGGGTTATACTAAAATACGCATCCATTTTATGATCTGAAAATAAATCACCAAGTTTGTAATGATTTTGATTAAATAGTGATCTAAAAAAATATCTATCATAACGTAATGATAAATAATCATCAAAACCCTGCAGATACCATCCATATCTAGTATTACCGACAAAACCAACGCCCCCACCGTTTGTGTCACGAACAAAATGCTCAGCAATACAATTATCATAATCAAAAGCTTCTGCCCAACAACCTATTGAATAAAGTATACTTTGTTTGTTACCATTTGAAAATGCATCAACCTCTGATGTATCAAGATACCATCCATGGTTAAAATAACCAGCCCCCATGACATTATAGTTTGAGTGATCTATATGATTAATGAGATTCTGACCATTGTTTACTGCTTGTTTAACAGCATTCTCATGATCTCCACTGTAACTATCATAAACACTATTTACAGTCCAGGAAGAAGGAATATACAAATTGTCAATGTCAATTTTACAATCCTCCCCATCAGTAACGGCATCAAGATCAAAACCAAATAATGAAATATTTTTAGCATAGTTTGTTGCAGGAGGGTTTTTTTCATATGTTAATATCTTATTGATAAAATTTTCAATACCCCCAGCATTATTTCCAGGTCCTGTTACCGATGCACGACCGATATTTACTTCACACATCCAATCATTATCATAATCAGCATAATATGTATCAGTTGGGACAGATTCAGGATCAACAGAAGAAAATGTTCTATAATGACAGGGTATAACATCAATGTCACCACCAAGTAAGAAATATATTGTTCCCCAGTTGGTATTTGCATCTTGAATAAATGCTTTGATTTTTTCTTTATTAGTTGAACCACTATAGTTTGCATAAATCCATTCTGTTGTTACTATGGTTGCAGGTATACCTTTTTTTGTTTTCCAGTTTAAAAGCATTTGAAATGCTGAAACCCAGCTGGATTGAGTTATAATTACATAGTCATAGTTACCTGGCTCAAGATTACGAGATTTTAGATTATAACTTTTCTTTAACATAACATCTTCAGGGTTTATAACCATGTTTTTAATTTTTTGTTGATATTCTTTAATTTCTTGCTCTGAAAAATTTATAGGTAGATAATCTCCACATGTGTATCCTTTTTCACACTCAATTGTAAAACTAATATTTATCAGTAGTTTCAATGATTTTAAAGCTGGATTGTATTGAAGTGGGCATACTCTAATTATTGCAATTGCTTGACCTGCAAAATCAGTTACTCCTGATAATTCCAAAGTTTTTGATGGATAGTATTGATCAAGCTGATAAAAATATTGATCTTTAAAGTAATGTGTATTTTTAATAAATAGTTCTGTTTTTTGTGGTTTTTGTGCAGGTATAATATTGAATGAATATTGTAGATCCTTTTGTGTTAAATTGATAATTTGAACACTTGTTGGTTTCATATTCTCAGGTATTGCAACCAAAATATTTTTAATTGGTAGCATTGGTTTTCCAATTTCATTTAAAACTCCAGCTTCATTTAGATAAACAATATCATATTCACCGAGTGTTTTAAAAATAAAATCATTTTCAGAAAATGTTAATGTAATTTTTTTATAAAATTTTGAATTGTTTTCTTGTTTATATTCATTAATTATTTGTGCTTGGATAATTGTTGTTGTTAACAAAATTGTTACAATGAATATCATGTATAATTTTTTTATTTTAATATAAATTCCTCCTTGAATAATATTATATTAAATGGTATTATAATAAGGTTTTATAAATTTATAGGTTTTTTTAAAGGTAACATTTAATAATTATTCAATAAAATTTTTATAGTTTCTTTATATTTACCCTTTAATAATACTAATTCTAATTTTTTTATTTAAAAAAGGTTAAACAATGTTATATGAGCCTTTAAAAAACAAAAAACAAAAGATACTAAATGATTTTTCCATGGTAAATAATAAAATTGATAAAGAAAGTGATTTTTATTTAGGTTTCAAAAAAGGTGTCGATGAATCTTTTAAGGTTTTTTCAACTTATATTGATTTTTTTAAAAGATATAAAAACAATGTTAAGCTACTTATGAATGAACAAAGGGATGTGTGGTTAAAATTTGTTAAATATTATGAAACCTTATCCGATACTAACTCATTAAATTATTTAAATAAATATAACAACTGGCTTTTTAATTATATTTTTTGTGACATTATTGATGAAAATTATGATGATTTTTTAGGTTTATAAAAAAATATTTTTTTATTCAAAAATAATTGCTAGAACCCAATCCGGTTCAAATTCAAAATGACCTTGTGGTATTGTTTGGTCCACTTTTAAAAAAATCGCAGTAACATCCCAGAAATCAGAGTATTCCCATCGTGGTGGTATTAAAGCATATTTTGCAATTCTTAAATACTCGAAATTAATTTTTGCTATTTTTCCACGTAAACCTATTAGTTTTCCACTTGTTGCATTTCCTGATGCCCAACCTCTTAGGATTTTTATATGCCTTAGCCCGATTTGATCTGGATTATCATTTGAGTAATTATTGTTTTTAGTTTCTTCAGCATTTATGTTAAAAGATGTTAAAATCAATATGATTGTAAGTAATAAAATACTACCAGTTTTTATTATGTTTTTATAATTATCCATTTTTTTACTACCTCCCTTATTATAGATATATATTAACTTAATTTAAATGTTTTCTATAATATGTTTTTCAATAAATAATATTTTGTTTTGAATTTGTTAGAAGATTAAGTATTTTTACAAAAAACCTTGTTAATAGTTGGTTTTTAATTTTTTCATTAGACAAAATCATCGGTCTTAATAAGGGGTATTCATCCTTGTTTTCTTTGTTTGGTATTTCATATGCTGTATCCCAAACACTTTTTAGATACAATTTTTTCGCATTTGGGTATTTTTTTGTGTAATCATCCCAGTAATTACCTTTTTCTCTGTAAAACCAGGTATTTGTTTTTTCATTTTCATCCCAAGCATTATAACCATTTCCTATTAAATTGTTACAATAGATTGCGTTGCTGTTACAAGGTGTTTTTAAGGTAATACCATAACTGTTGTACAAAACATTGTTAAAAAATATTGTGTTAATATTTGAAAGATACAAGTAGCATCCATAAGAGTTTCTATAAAAGTTGTTGTTTTTGATTTTATTATTGTTTGCAAGTTGTATATTAACACCATAACCATTGTTTTTAATAGTATTTTTTTCAACGATATTATTATAACTGGATTCTATGTAAATTCCTGCGAATTTGTTGTTGATCAGTTTGTTTTTTGAAATAGTTATAAAACCGGAATAAGCAAGTTCTACACCAACTGTTGTGTTGCTTAAATCAAGATTGGTTACATTGCAGTAATTACAGTTTATTAAGATTACCTGTCCTGCATCATCAGCAATTTTTATGTTGTTTTGATTTATGCAGTAGTAAAGAGTTTTTTCATTTACTTTATTGCTTTTGTCAACATCGTTTACGTATTCAGAAGTACTTGAGCCATAAACAATAAGTCCACAGTTTAACATTTCATTATTTCTTAGTTTATTGTTTTTAGAAAACAGTAAATAAATCCCAGTAAAATCACATTCTTTTAAAGTATTGTTGTTGATATTGTTGTTTAATGATTTAGATAAATACATAGCATTGTAGCTGTTTTGTATACTATTTTTAGAAATATTATTACCATTGCATGTATCCAATGATAAACCTATTTTATTGTTTTTTAATGTATTATTATAAATTGTGTTGTAATCTGATACATCAAGATCTATTGCATAATTATTATTAATCATTGTGTTTTGAATTATTGTGTTGTGATTATTATTTAAACAATCTAGATCTATTGCTACTAATTTGTTGTTATTTAAAATATTATTACTAATAATATTATAGTTTGAAAAAGCAAGCGTTATTGCTATTGTTGCATTATTTATTTCAAGATTTAAGATGTTGCATTTTGTGCAGTTTATCAATATAACCTGCCCAGCATCAGTTGGAATTGTCAGATTATTTTGGTTAATGTAATAGTATAATGTTTTATTGTTTACCTTATTGCTTGTGTCAGCATCGTTTTTATAATCAGAAACACTAACTCCATTTACAACAATTCCACAATTTTCCATTTCATTGTTTTTTAAAATATTGTCACTGGATGCATCCAGTAGTACTGCCCTTAAACAATTTTTTATAACATTATTATAAATATTATTGTTTTCTGATTTATCAACCCATAAACCACAGTTATTTATGTTGGTAATTGTATTGTTTAAAATCTCATTATTGTCTGTTTGAGTGCTTAAGTATATTCCACTAAAAAAACTATTTCTGATTAAACAATTTTTTATTGTGTTATTTTTTGACAAGATGAGAAAAACCCCATGGCCTTCATTGTTTAAAAAATTACATTCTTCTATAGTACAGTTTGTACTATCTGCAAAGACAACTGCTTGGAAATTGTTGTTAATTTGCAGATTTTTTATTAAAATGTTTGTGCATGATATAAGTCCAATAAATGCTGCATCTGATGGAATCTGTTTATCATGACTGTCTACGTAGTAGTATATTGGTTTTCCATTTATCTTGTTTGTTGTATCAATATCACAGTAAAAATCAGAAACAACAGTTGATCCAATTCCAAAGTTTTCATAATTGTTATTTAATGTATTTTCACGCATTATTGTACCTGGAGCATACGCAAGTCCTATGCCACCGTAACCATTGCTACAAGTGCAGTTTAAAATTTGATTGTTTTTTGAGTATTGTATCTGTATTCCACTAAAACTGTTACCAATGCAAATACAGTTTATTATTTTATTATAGTTTGAGTTTTTAAAAAGGATTATATCTTCTGCATTATTGTAACAATAACAATTTTTTATTTCATTATTATCTGAGTCAATTAGATGTAAAGCCATTAGATTATTAAATAGTTCACAGTTGATAATCTGAGAATTTGATGAACCATATAATGAAACACCTATCCAGTTGTTTTTATAAATTTTGCAATTTGTTACAACAACATTGTTTCCTGAAATGTTAAACGCTGCTTGATAGTAATAACCAGGGTTGTTGGTTATACTAAAACCGTTTATGTAAACATTACCAGCGGATACATTTATTGTATCCAAAAATTCATTTAGTTTTGAACCATTGATTTCTGTGCTGTCTAGATTTTCACCAATTAAATTTATTGATTTATCAATTACAATATGCTCGTAATATGGTGAGCTATCATCAAAAACAAAAACGGTGTCACCATCACTTGAATCGTTTATTGCATCTTGTATTTTTGAATAATTGTTTGGACCTGCACCTCCTACATAAAAAATATTTCCTGATTTTTTTGTTAATAATTCTTGTTTATTTTTATTAAAAATAATCTCATTTTTATTGTTATAGATTTCCTTGTTTTTTAACTGTAATTTTTTAAAATTTATGTTTTGAATATTATCTGAATCTATATTTTTTTCATCATAATTTAACACATAATTATGAGTGCCAAATGAATCAGTGATAACGTAAATGTTATCTTTTGATTTTAAAAAATTACCTGATTTTTCAAGAGTCTTATAATTATTATAATAAAAATTATCATTGGTTTTATCTTCAAAACTATTTATCTTTGGTATAAAAAAAATTGTTGTTAACAAAATGAAAAGCACAAATAAACTTTTTTTAAAATTGTTTTTTTTCATATTTTTTCTCTTTTTTTATTAATATTAAATATTTTTATATAATTTAAATGTATGTACAAAAATATCAGATTTTTTTATTAATTTTTAATGTGTTATAATTGTTTTTTTGAGGCTCGTAAATCCATTTCATCAATTTCTTTATAAGAAAGTATAGCCTTATTTGCTAGTTTCATCATTAATAATTCATTATGTTTTAAAAGATAAGAAATTTTTTCATCCATCTGTTGTATTATCATGTTTTGTTGTTTTATTTCTTTTTCACGATCTGTTAAATATTTCATTGTTTTTTCAATATCTTTTATTTTGTTTTTTACAATCAATTCTATTTCATCTGCTATTTTTTTTGATATATTATTGATTTCTTTTTCCATTATATCCTTGTTTTCATCCTTTATTTGTTTTAACTGGTTTTCCTTGAATTTGTCAAGATCTTCCAGTTTTTTTATTAATTCTTTTAATCCCCCTACTCTTTGCTCTAGTAACTCTATTTTTGATTTCTCCATTAAAATCATCTGATCAATTTTTTGACATTTATCATTTAATTCAGATATTTTCAACTGCAGGTATCCTTCTTTCATAAGTGTTCCTCATTTAAATTCATAAATTTTTCAATATATTAAAACAGTACGAATATTAAAACTATAGCTTTTTGTTTTTATTGAATGATTTTTTGAAATTAATGATACAATAAAAATTATTTAAAAAAAATTAACAATAGTTAATTATTTATATGTTAAAAATATACTTACATATTAACAATAAATGATAATTTCAAAAAGGTTACTTATCATGAAAATAAGAAAATACTATGGCAGTGTTACTTTCGTAATTATTTTTTTATTATGTTTAACATGTTTTACACCTTTATCATTAACTCAAACTTTTAATCAAAATAATTTATATGATATATTATTTAGCGAGGATCAAATATTATTTGCACCAATGTATTCAACAAAAACATATTTGATAAACAAAAATGGTGACGTAACCCATACATGGTCAAGTAATTATTTCCCTGGAGAATCAGTTTACATGTTAGAAAATGGAACAGTTCTTCGTTCCATCAAAATGACATTATCTGGAGGCGGAGTTGGTGGTGGTGTTCAAAAAATATCTTGGGATAACACGTTATTGTGGGATTATAAATTCTATTCTGATACATATGTAAGTACCCATGATATTGAACCTTTGCCAAATGGTAATGTTCTTATCTTGGCTTGGGAGGAAAAATCACGCAATGAAGCAATAGCAGCTGGTAGAAATCCAAATACAATATTAGATAGTATCAAATCTAATTTTATTGTTGAGGTAAAACCCACTGGACTAACAACTGGAGATATTGTTTGGCAATGGCATGTTTGGGATCATCTTATTCAAGATTATAATCCTTCAAAGGCAAATTATGGTATAGTTAAAAACCATCCTGAATTAATTAATATTAATTTTGGTTCAAGCTCGACAGGAACAGACCAATCTGACTGGTTACATTGTAATTCAATTGATTATAACCCTGTATTTGATCAAATTCTCATAAGTGTTAGACATTTTAGTGAAATATGGGTAATAGATCATAGTACAACAACAGAGGAAGCAGCAGGTCATACTGGTGGAAAAAGTGGAAAAGGTGGGGATCTATTATATAGATGGGGTAATCCAAGGGCATATAAACGAGGAACATCAAGTGATAGAAAATTGTTTGAACAACATGATGCAACATGGATTAAACAAGGTTATCCTGGTGAAGGACACATTCTTGTTTTCAACAATGGAAATAATCGCCCAGGTGTTGAGTATACTTCTATTGATGAGATTGTCCCACCTGTTGATGGTAATGGGAATTATTTTATTGAAAACGGATCTGCATATGGTCCCAAAGAGCAAATCTACATCTACAATACAAGTTTTTTTGCCAATTACATTGGAGGGGCTCAAAGATTAAAAAATGGTAATACCGTAATCTGTAACGGACCTGAAGGCAAATTCTTGGAAGTAACTCCTAACAATGAAATTATTTGGCAGTACACAAATCCTTTTCCGAATTTATTTGTAAATGATGTTTTTAAAATTGATTATATTTCAGTTGAAAACCATTCACCTGATACTCCTGATTTAGATTGTGATGGTAATTTAATCTGGACAAATGTTTTATGTAAATCTATTGTCAATGGTTCTTTTTCTATTAAAAATATTGGGGGAAATGCTTCTGTTCTTAATTGGAAAATAGAATCATATCCTAGCTGGGGTACATGGTCATTTTCTCCAGACTCTGGTGAAAATCTTAAACCTAGTGATGGGGAAATAATTGTTAATGTATCAGTTCTTGCACCTGATAAAAAATCAAGGACTTTTGAAGGTATTATAATTGTTATTAATCAAGATAATCCTGTTGATTTAGATTTTGTTAATGTTTATTTGAAAACACCAAGAAGCATTAATCCTGGTTTTTCTTTCTTTAATTTTTTAAATAATCAAAAATTTTTTTCTTTGTTTTTGAAATTATTTTATAAATCATGATAAAAAAATATTTTTTTAATTTGTAAAAATCCTAGGTTTAATTTCTTGTTGTATGTTATTTGTTGATTGTTGTTTTTGTTTGATGATAAATCTGTTTTAATGATTTCATTAACATTTACATTTTTCTTTATTTTTTCAACTGTTTTAATAATTGTCATGTTCGTTGCTTTGATACATTCATTTAAAGCAATGCTTTTGTTAACATGAATCCATCCTGCTGCTTTGCAATAAAATTCATCATTTGGATCACTATGTTGTGATTTATACCATAGTTGAAGGTATGATAAATATCCGCAGAAATAAAAACCTGGATTACCTAAATGGTTAATTTCGGCTTTGATAGATGTGTTTTTATTAACTGCTTTTTCAATCTCATAAATAGGTAGGGAAGTAAAACGTATGTATCCTGGTTTTACCGTGTCATCTGGTGGGTTGGGCTCAGGTTGCAAGCCTTCTTCATCTGGATACCATCTTACCCAGTTTACAGCCTTGTTTTCAATATTCCAAGTGTTTTCTTTAGCTCCTTGACCAAAACCAATAATTGCGATTGGATGAACCTGGTTTGTAATATTCCAAAACTCTTCCCAGATTTGTTTATACTTCCATTCCCATGTTCCATGGTTGTCGTAATATTCTTTTGCAACAAATGCATAAATGTCATAACCAAGGTTTTCCCAGTTTTCACCTTGCCAGCCTTCAGGGTTTACAAAAGTATCTGTGGAAAATCTTGCAATCATTTGGCTTGTTGGTTGCCAAAAACCTGTAAGCATTATGTTTCTTCTTTGATTTTCATAGTTTACTGTTACTGTTAAACCATCTGACCAATCACTAGTTTTACCATGTTCATCCCTTGCTTGTGCTTTTATAATGTATTGCCCAGGTTTTTCCCATGAATAAGAAAAAACAATAAAATTTCCTGATGGATAAAGTTCTGTCCATTCACTGTTTTTATTAAAACCTATTGAATCCCAGTCAAACTGATATTGTACTTTGTCACCATCAATATCATTGGTTATTACTTTGAAATTGTAAGAATAACCAACTTTTAATTTTAATGAATCTGTAAAAATTTTTGGTGTTTCTGGTGCAAGATTTGTTTTGTTTCTTTTTATGTTTAAAAAATTAGCATTTGCAAAATTTGTTAATAACAATATTATAAACAATAACAATACAATGATGGTTTTTTTCATTTTTTTCACATTTTAATAATTTTTATAAATAAATATAATTTTGATTCATATTAAATATTTTTTGTTACAAAAAAAGTAATAAAATTTTTGAAATAAAAAAAATAAAAAAGAGAGGGGATTTAAACTATTTCTCCTATTTCTATCTCATCATCTTCATCAATGAAAATTTTATCAATTTCGTTTGCAACGTCTTCATCATTAACAAAACTGCCTGAACCACTTTCTTGTTTTTCACCTGTTTCTTTTTGGTTGAAATAAATGTATGTTATGGTTATTGAAACCATTAAAATCAAAAGAAAAATTATTGATATAATTTTTTTATTCATGTTTAATCACTTTATCCATTTTTTATTTTGGTTTCCCTTTACCTTTCCCTTTACCGTGCATCTGATTGATAAAAGATTCTGCATTTATCTTTTTCTTTATGTTTTCTTCTTTTATCTCAGAAAATATTCCGTATCTTTTTTCCTTTGTCATCTGGTTTATCATTTTACATATTTGAAATTTTGTTTGATTCAATGATATGTTACCATTTAGGTATTCATCTATTAATGAGTAGTTTGCTTCACCGATTAAACCAAATAATCTATATAACTGGTTTCTGTTAAACTGTCTTATTCTGTTTCGAATCTGCTTACTTAGGTTTTGAACCTGCTCAGAAACCATTTCTCTTATCCTTTGTCTTAATTCATTTAATTCTTCATCACTTAGTAATTCTTTTACTGTTTCCCTAAACTGTTTTGTTAAATTCTTTGCTTGTGTTTTTAACTCAATGAATATCATAACTGATTCATTAGAACTAGTATTTGCTTCTTTAACTTCTTCAAGTAATTGTTTCATTTGATCAAGTATTTCTTCTAAAACAGTTGTATTAAAATCAAGTCCTTTTAATACCTCAATAGCCATTGCTCCTTTGATTATATTTTTTAAAATAGCTTTTTGTAGTTGCAGTAATCTTATTTCTGCACCTAATGAGTCTTTCATTATTTCTATTTGTTTTTCTGTTTCATTATCTATTTGATTAATTTCTTGTTCTTCCTGATTATCTCCACCTGCTTCTTCATCTGCTACCGCCAATGATGTTATTGATATTAACATCATAAGCATAATCGATATTGCCCAAATTTTTTTCATATTTTTTTCACCTTTTTCAAATGTTTTTAATCAAGTATTTGATGAAACAACTTATTAATTTTAACCGAAAAAAAGCGGAACAAAGCGGAACAATAAGCAAAACTATGGTTTTTTTATTCTAATTAAATTAGACATGCCAATTTGTTCTTTTTCAATTAAACCTTTTAACTCTAGTCTTCTTATGTTTCTTGAAACAGCTGCTTTAGGAATGTTTAGCATTTTTTGTATCTCTGTTTGTGTTAAAGGTGCTTTATTTTCAACAAGTAGTTTCATAATTTGTTTCTGTCTTTGGTTTAACCCTTTAAAATCATAATTATTTTCTTTTGTTTCATTTGTTGTTTTTCTCTCCTTTATAAAAAGACTTATTAAAACAATTATTAGAATAATTATAACTGTAATAAGAGTTAATAAAACAAAATCAGGTTCTATAAACTCATTTTGTACTGGTTTTTTTATCTGATATTGAATAATTATTGATAAAGGCTCGTTTTCTCCAAATCCTTTTAAAATAAGCTTACCATTTTCATCCTCGATTCTAAATGAACCTGTGGTTTTAACATAATTTATTGATGAACCTTGTGGTAGATTTATAACATAAACAAAATCTGAGAATACTTCTTCTTTTGTTAAGTTTAATAACCAGTAACTTTGTTTTTTTGATGTGTAATTTTCTGTATTTTTTGTTAATAAATCTGGATGATTTGTAACTCCTTCTATTGTTGTTAAACCATATTGATCAACATATATTGATAAATCTGCATAATAGTTTTCAGCAGGAACTGCAGGTAAAAAAACAATGGTAAATATTATGATGAAAAGTAATATTTTTTTACTCATTTTAATTAATCCTGTTTTAAATCTTGGTGGATATTTTATGGTTGTTTAATAAACTTTTTAGTTTAGTTATGTTTTTTAGATATTAAAAAAATTCTGCTAGTTTTTCAGCATTTGGGTTAAAAATACCTTTTACCCTTAATGGGAAAAGAACCTCAAATAATTGTGTTTTTTGGATAAAACCAATGTATAATCTGTTAAATTCTTCTTGGAACTTTTTTGCATCTTGTAGATTTTTTGCTTTGAATATGGTAAGGAAATCGTATTCCCCGTTTAAATAATAAGTATCGTCTAAGATACAGTTACTACTTTTAGCAAGTTCTTCAAAACCTTTTTTTATCACTGGTTCTAGTTTTTCTTTTGGTACTGGTTTTGTTGTTCTTTTACCAATTATTACATAGGCTTTCATTCCTAATTTTTCATTTTCTATTATTGCTGTGTAACCCCATATTGTTTTTTCTTGTTGTAATTTTTTTATAATACGCCAAACCTTTTGACGTGAAAAACCGAGTTTTTTTGAAATAATGTTTATTGATTGACTTGAGTCTTTCATTAATTCATATATTACACTTTTTTCATCTTTTTCTATTTCTTGTCTAGAACTTTTTGCCATTTTTTAATCTCCAATGGTCTTAATGTTATATATAAATAAAAAAGTTGCTGATAATCATTCTTTAAAAAAAAGAAAAAAATTGTTTTAATTTTTTATATTGTTAATATGTGTTTTATTATTGGAAATGTACTGAAAAAACGTATCAGGATTTGTTGTAGTAAATTGTTAAATGTTTTTGTTTTGGGTACTTTCACAGTTAAACTTGCCCATTCACCTTCTTCATTACATGTTAAATCTTTTGCTTTTACGTTAATTGTGTAAGTTCCTTTTTCTGCCCAGGTATGGTTTATAATTACGTTTTCACCTGATGCATACGGGCCAATCCAATCTGTGTTGTTTCCATCGCCCCCAGTCAACAAATAAAAACAGATCATCTGAATCTGGATCTACTGCATTTATTGTGTAATTTATGCCACATTTGGCTTTATTTTTTTGGGACCATTGATACTTGGAGTTTCTGGTGGATTGTTACCAACAGGACCAAATAGTTGATAGTTTAAATCATGTGGTAATTTGTCAGAAACAATTTGTGAAAGTTTTGTCCAATCTGGGAAGCCCCCACCATGCAGCTTTTATTAAGGCTTCATTTAGTTTTATTCCTCCATCTGTGTTATTGTGTCTAGTCCAACAAGCTTGTGGATAAGCATTGGTTCCTTGTGTACCCTGGATTGTAATCCAATATTTTGTGTTTGCATTAAATGTTATGTTTACTGGTAATTGTACAGAATAGTTTGCAACCCAGTAAACAATTTCCATTTACTGGATGAGTGAAATTGTACCAGAATTCTCTTGTTATTGAAACATCAGGAATTGTCTGATTATAAATTTCATTTCCTGGATGTGTTCCATCGCCACAGTCATCCCAGAAGATGATACGCCAGTCGTAATGGTAGTCTTTTTCACCTTCAGCTAGTTGACATTGAAAGTATCCACCCTGCCAGAAAACACTGTCTACTATTTTTTGTGAACCTAGTTTGAAATCATCTGCTGGAAAAGCAGTTCCTTCAGCTCTTACTGTTGCAACAATTATACCACCCAGTGATCCATGCACACCAACTACATTATCCCAGACAATAGATGAATCAGTGAAAAGATTATGTGTTTTTTCTTGCAAGTTGTTTATAGTTTTGGCACTTGTTTTTATGTTGATATTGTTTGCTATTGCAATGCTTGATGAGAAAATTAGTACTAACGCTAGTACTGTTACATCTGTTTTTTTTTAAAAAAATTCTTCTTTTATCCATCTTTTTACCTCCCTTAAAAACTTTCATCTATTATCTAATTTTAAATTTTTCTATTAAAAGTTATATACATAAATAGATATATAAAATTTAATTAGATGTTTCTATGATAAAAATAACTAAAATATAAAATAAAAACAAAGTAAAATATTTAAATAGTAAATTGTTTATAATAAAATGGGAAATAAAATGAAACATAAAATATTATTATCTTTAATAATGATAAGCATACTTTCAATAAACATTTTAGCAATAGGACAGCCTGTATCCACCGATTTTAAGAATGTAAAAACAACTAATTTTGATGACCCAGCACCAATTTGGAATGTTGGTAATAGTTGGACTTACACTATTGATAATTTTGTTGTTAATTATAGATACTATGATTTAAAAATTTACATGATCGGCAGGATTGATGATTTAAAATGGACTGTTGTTGATACTAGTGGTAGTGATTATGTTGTGTCATTAACTGGAAAAATAACAGCTGATTCATATGAGATTAATTTACCCTTTGGTTCCAGGATAATACGTATTACAGGCTCGGTTAAACCATTATTAACAAGGTTATCTGGAACAATTGTTTTTACAAAATCTGATTTAGAGGTAAAGGATGTATCTGCAAATTTGAAAGGAATTGTACCAGCAAAAATTTCCCCAATTCCTATTTCATTCCCTCTCCCTTTTAAAGTCACAATGGATGGGGATTTAAGTACAGTATTTCCACTTTTTGATTTCCCATTGTATGGAAACAAATTTTGGTCACTTCCATCTATAACCATTACCTCGAATTTAAAAATAGGAGGGTTACTAGGACTTATAAAATATCCTATCAGTTTTAGAACCTCGTATTCATGGACACCATTTGCATTTTTTTGTAAACCAAAGGTTGATGTAACTGTAGAAGCAGGAACATTCAGCGCCTATAATATTACTTCAACACTTTTTAACATATTTGAATATTATTATGCTCCATCAGTTGGAAACTTGGTTAAAATTAAAGCAATCTTAACAAATGGACAGGTTTACGGGCAGTTAAAATCATACAATTATCCATAAGGATTTAAATTACTGATAAAATTTATATCCAATTATTCTATTTATAAAATAAAAAATTTAAATTGGAAAAAGAGGGAAACAAATTATGAAAAAAATATT
>JBNVCE010000172.1:0-1048 GCA_050410885.1 Thermoplasmatota archaeon
AATTCATCCATATTGAAATCAAGATAGGGCAACAGGTCTATTTTATTAATCAATAATGTATGTGAAGAGTTAAACATTAACGGGTATTTAACCGGTTTGTCTTCACCTTCTGTTACACTCAATACCACCACTCGTTCATCATCACCCAATTCAAACTCGGCAGGGCATACCAGATTACCAACATTTTCAATAATGACCACATCAACAGCATTAAGATCAAATTTTTCCAGGCACCCCAATATCCAGGAGCTTTCTAAATGGCAGGCACCACCAAATAGCTTTGTTTCTATCTGAACAATGGGAATATTATATTTTGCCAAACGCTGAGCATCATTGGTTGTTTCAATATCGCCTTCAATGAGGGCTATATTGTAATCCTTTATAAGGTCATTGATTATTCTATCAGTAATTGTGGTTTTCCCCGCACCGGGTGAACTCATGATGTCAAACATATATACTTTTTTCTGGCTGAGTAACTTTTTTATTTCCTCAGCCTTCTGAATATTTGATTCATAGATGTTCTGTAATACCTGGATTTCCATTGTTATTCTCCTACAATTTGAATAATAATCAAAGCATCAAAATTATGGTGTTCGTTTAAAGTTACTTTCAATAATCAAATAAACCATTTATTTTCAAATAAAAAAACTATATTTCCCACACATCAAAAACCTGGCAACCATCAACCATTTCTACCTTTTTATCTAAAGTAACTATCGCTATTGGTATGGATTTATACATTTGCATAAAAACAGAGTATTTGCTCTTTCTAAACTGATTTTCATCTACCTTCACTTCATAGGCTATTTTCTCATTAACAATAAAATCAACTTCATTACCCTGTATAGTTCGCCAGAACTTTATATTATCTTCATTGTTACTATCCATCAGTTGTCGAAAACACGCATTTTCAAGTAGCTGTCCCTTATCCTTTCTTGTTTTAAAAGACTCAAAAGAAGAAACAAAAAAATTTCTCAGTCCAGTATCCATAAAATAACACTTGGGCATTTTGGTCAATTCTTTTCGTACATTCATATAAAAAGGTCTT
>JBNVCE010000172.1:1058-1502 GCA_050410885.1 Thermoplasmatota archaeon
TTACCAGGGATATATGAAATGACTTTTGTAATATATATATATAATTATCAATTGCTGTCTTTGAAATACCTAAAGTATTTGCTAACTCTGATGTATTTACCAATCCACCAATTTGTGATGCTAATATTTTACATAACTTGTAAAAAACTTGATCACTTTTTATATGTGCTTCATATATATCTTTTTTTACATATGAATACGCTATATCCATTAAAAGATCTATTTTTTGATCAAAATCACTCAAAACAACTTTTGGATATCCACCATATAGCATATACTCATGATAATAAAATGATATTTTTTCCTTTTCGGTTATACTCAGATTTTTAAAATCATTCTCTATCAGCTTATTCTCATTTTTAAAGCGTAGGAATTCTTTAAAAGATAATGTGCGCACATAAAACAACTTTTTTCGTCCAACCAACGAATCATTAAATTTTTTAT
>JBNVCE010000173.1:0-310 GCA_050410885.1 Thermoplasmatota archaeon
TGATGAAATTTATAAATGAAATAAATACAAAAAAATGAAGTTAATATGTCAGAGTTTATTTTCATAGAGATTGTGTTACTGATTATTTTAAATTTGCTAATTTTTATACAAACTGACTCAATAGTCAAAACTTTTGTTTCGTTATTCCAGATGTTTCCTATCCTGTTGATTTTAACAATGACAAAAATAATAATCAGTAATACTATACTTGCCACAGTTTATCTTTCAACATTTATAATCTTGAATTTATTGTTGGTTATCATGATTCTTTTTTTCATAAAAAAAAGTTTAATGATAAAAAAAACCGATA
>JBNVCE010000173.1:320-1485 GCA_050410885.1 Thermoplasmatota archaeon
TGAAATTTTATTTTTATTTCTTGTAATGTTTACTTTTTATTCAATGGACCATTTCAAATTAAAATCTATTAATACACAACTTAACCTCTTGGTTAGTGTATACATCTTATATAAACTTTTGATAGTTTTTTATTCAAAAAATGAATTTTATGTTTTTAATATTTTACCTTTTTTGACTTTTCATTTTGATTCTCATCGTTCAATAAAAGTACTGGAGTTACTGGTTATATTTTTTTACTTCATCTTTTTGTTATTGGATAAAGAGAAGGAAGATATTTTTAGAGATAAAAACTACAATATGGTTTTATATTTTTTAGCCGTTCCGATTTCAACATTTGCATATAGAACTTCGGATATATTTATTTATTATATTTTTTGTTTTTTCAAGGGTTTGATTCATAAGGTTCAAAGTTTCGCTGAACTTTTCTCTTGTCTCATCGTCAAGCGTTATTCTAGAAGAATAAGTAGCAATCATTGCTTTATAGCCCCCAACTATTCTCCTGAAATAATCATACTCCGAATGCAGTCTTAGTTCTTTCATGTTTTTTACGCAATTATAAATCCTTTCAACTGTTTCTTTTATATTTTTTATGCTTGAATTCAAAAGTTCTTCTCTAATAAAGAAGAGGTCTGGGTTTGGTGTAGGTCCCATATTGCTGAAGTATAGGTACGGGTTGATTGAAGCCTTTGATGAAAAAATTTCATTTTGATTTATTGAAGCACTTTTTTCAATTCTTGTATAAGCGATTCAAGTTCGCTCTTATTTTTAAACTCATTTTCTATTAGGGATTTTAGTTTTTGAACAGAACCCCTTATTATTGAAATGTGCTCCAATTCCTGTTCTGATATTGTTGCTAAGTAGGGCTCGTTGCTTAATCTTTCATAACCTCCCGCAATCCTTTTTGATATAAAGTGGGTCTTTGCCTCAAAAAAAGCTCCTCCAACCCCGCCAATTGTTACAATCAGTGCCGTTGTCATAATCTTTTTTCCAAGGCTGTTTTTTGATTCCATTTTTCTTACCTCCTTGTTTTTTATTTTTGAGAAATTTTTTCAACATAGTTTTGCTCAATTAAAAAATTCTCAACCTTCAATTCGTTCATTACATAGCATACTTTCTTGTTTTCAATATCAAAATCATCAATCTTCCTTGCAAATTCGTGCATCT
>JBNVCE010000174.1:0-828 GCA_050410885.1 Thermoplasmatota archaeon
TTTAAGTCAACCTGTATTGGTTGAAGAATTAATTTCTTATGTTTTTTTAAATGACTACAATAAAGAAAATTTCAAAGAGATAACAGTTGGAGTTTTAGGTTATGAAAATCCAAAAGTGCTTATGCCTTTAGAGATTAGAAAGGAAAACTCAGTACTTACATTCAATGCTAAAATGAATGACCAAGCATCTTTTATAGTGCCAGCAGACATCGGTTCAAAACTTAGGAAAAAATTAGAGGACATAGCTTTAAAGGTTTATAAACACATTGGTGCAAGAGACTATTTAAGAATTGACTGGATAGTGCACAATGAAGAGGTGTATTTTCTGGAAACAAACACCACTCCTGGCCTAATGATGAATCACTTGAACAATGGAATACCAAACAGTTATCTCGGCATAATGGCTGAAAAAGAAGGGATAAATTTAATTGAAGAAATAGTAAAAATTGCAAAGAAGAGATACAATTTGTAATAGTAAAAAAACAAAAAGAGCGAGGGGAGGGATTTGAACCCCCGAATCATCGGTATCTTCTTATCACAGCACAAAGCTCATAATACCGATTTCTCAGTATAAACTGCAGCCGATTGCCTTACCGCTTGGCTACCCTCGCTTAAAAATAGGAATTAAACAATTCATATATAAAGATTTTTATTATGCAATGATTCTGCTTTTCATGAAAAATTAAAATATTTGCTTATTAATAACCCTGCTTCATTATTTTTAATTCCGTATTGTTTATTTTTTCTTTTTGTTTTTTCTAGAAGTTGAAGCCCTATTTCTTGGCTTTTCTGTTTTAAATTCTTGTTTAATCTCTTTTATCTCTTTTA
>JBNVCE010000174.1:838-1415 GCA_050410885.1 Thermoplasmatota archaeon
TGATTTGTTTTTTCAGGGGAAGTTAAAATTTCAGAAGCGATGAATGATAAAAGAGCGTGCTGTGTTACTCCTGAAACAAATAAATAAACTCCTGGGTAGAGATAACTGCCAATAAATGGAATTGGTGATAATATAAATAAGGAAAAAAAGAGTAGTATGTTAGAATAAATAATTGTTAAAAGGTAAAATGCAAAGTACTTTAAATTTAGAACAAGTTTTAATACCTTTCTCAGTTTAAAGGCTTCTCTCAAATCATAATTTCTTGAATAATTAATCATTGCGCTGATAATAAAATACCCTGTTATGAAAAGCAATAAAACTGCTATTAGAACAAAACCCAACAAAGTGCTGGCAAGTTCTGTGGAAAAAACAGTAGAGTTGGGATACAAATCTGTTTTTAAAATATTTAATAATTCTTTGAAAAGAGGAAGTTTTTTCAAAAACAGGATGAGCAAAATTATAAAAGCAGGGATTGAATAAACGAATCCTATTAGAAAATAAAATAGTGCGTTTTTTAGGATTTTGATAAAGTCATTATAATTAGGAAGAATGTATTCCTTCTTAAAAATCTTATTTG
>JBNVCE010000175.1:0-1363 GCA_050410885.1 Thermoplasmatota archaeon
TGGTCGAAGTCCTATGATTGCAATAAGGGTTCATCCTGTTAAACCAACTGTTGTTGTTTACCATAAACCAGGATCTGTGGATTCACTTGCAATAAAACTTGCTGATCGTGAGAACATTCCATTAGCAATAACTACTCTCCCTCTAGATGAACTTAAAAAAAGATTGGTAAAAATTGGAGAAAGATAAAATGGATTTAATGGGTCTTTGTAGCATTTGTGGAAGACCAGGGGCTATGTTTACATGTATTTTATGTGGAAGACTTGTTTGTAGCACCTGCTTTGATAATAAGCATGGAATTTGCAGTAATTGTAAAATTGGAAAATCTTAATAAATTTCTAACTTTTTTGTTCTTTAACAAAAAATGATCTTTTTAATTAAAAAGAAATTAATATATACAACAATTTAAATCTATAATCGCAGGTGAGGAAAAAAATGACTGTTAGTAAATGTATTAAATGTGGTGCTACACTTCCATCAGGAGCTGCATTTTGTCCATCCTGTGGAGCACCTAAAGAAGAAGAACAAAATCAACAGCCAGTGCATCGCCCCGTCGGTCCCCAAATAAATTTTAAAAATTTATTTGAAATCATCTTTTCAAAAACAATTATTATAACTGGTATTGCACTTGGAATATTGCTTGCATGGATATCACTTTTAATTATGGTTTTTGCTAGTGGTTCTTCAAATATTGCTATTGTGTTGAATTCTATAGGTTTCACTTGTATAGGCTTATTATTAACAGGTGGAGGCATTTTTAATAACAATATTGATAAATACGTTCGCCTGGCAATGGTTCTAATAGGTGGGTACATAATTTTAATGTCCTTAAGTTTAACAGCAACAATGCTTGGGACTTACTCACAAATTTTTAGATTCTTTTAATTAATACATTTCTTTTTATTATTTTAAAAATTAACAATGTATAAAATCAAAAAAATAAAAAAGAAAAAAGTTTTTTATAAATTAGGTAAAAAGTTTAAAATTGAGAAAAATTTTGAGAATCGTTGAAGCAGTTTCAGAATTATTGTATTAAATGTTAAAGCTTTGTTTTTTGGTAAAATAATTTCAAGTATTGTCCATTCACTTTCATCACCCACTGTGTCTCTTGCTTTAATCTTTATAGTTGATGATTTTTTCCATTTATGCTCAACTGTTGCTATTTCACCTGATGCAAATGGACCATACCATTGACTACTTCCATCGCCCCAATCAATGTAAAAACGTACATTATCGCCATCATCATCAGTTGCATAAATAGTATATTTATATGTTATAAATGGTAAAACGTGTACAGGACCTTCTATTGTTGGCTTGTTTGGTGGAGAATTTAAAACAATGGATATTAAATGTGGATCTGACCAG
>JBNVCE010000176.1:0-1328 GCA_050410885.1 Thermoplasmatota archaeon
AATTTATGCTATTTTTAAATAATTATGGAATCAATTTTTAATAAACAGGTGTTTGAATGGGGTATAGAAGGATAAAAAGGGGATTAGATATTTTCTTTTCAGTGATACTTTTGATTTTGCTTTTTCCATTGTTAATAATCATTTCAGTTTTGATCCTGATCGATTCGAAAAAACCAATATTTTTTTTGCAGGATAGAATAGGTGAAAAAGGGAATGTTTTTAAAATGATAAAATTTAGAACTATGGTAGTGGGTGCAGAAAAGGGTGGAGTTTATGAGTTTAAAAATGATAAGAGAATTACAAAGGTTGGAAAATTTTTAAGAAAAACATCACTTGATGAATTACCACAACTTGTAAATATTTTAAAAGGAGAAATGTCTTTTATTGGGCCAAGACCTGTATTGACATATCATCCTTTTAGGTTTGAAGAATATAACAAAATTCAAAGGAAAAGATTTGAGGTAAAACCGGGGATAACAGGTCTCGCTCAAATTAAAGGGAGAAAAGAGATCGATTGGAACAAAAGATTTGAATATGATATTTACTATGTTGAAAATCTTTCTTTAATTTTAGATTTTAAAATATTGATGCAAACTATTTTAAATGTTTTATTGATGAAAGATAATCTTAATGTAAATAAAACAGTATAAAAAGGATTTTTGTGTTAAGATTTTTATATATCACAAATAACGAAGAAGTTGCAAAAATAGCAGAAAAAAATGGTGTTGAGTGGATATTTGTTGATCTTGAGATTTTGGGGAAAAAAGAAAGACAGAAAGGAAAAGATACAGTGATTTCCAACCATAATATTAACGATGTTAAAAAACTAAAAAATATTTTAACGAAGTCAAAAATCCTTGTCAGAACAAACCCTATAAATAATGAAAGTAAAGATGAAATTTCCAGAATAATTGAAAATGGGGCAGACATAATAATGCTTCCATATTTTAAGACAATCAAAGAGGTTGAGGAATTTTTAAAGATTGTTGATTCTAATATTAAAACGATTCTTCTTCTCGAAACACCAGAATCTGTAAATATTATAGATGAACTTATAAAAATTAACGAAATTGATTATTATTATATCGGTTTAAATGATCTATCTCTTGGCTATGGTTATAAATTTATGTTTGAACCACTCGCATACGGTATTGTTGATGAGATAACATCAAAGATAAAAAGTGTAAAAAAGGAGTTTGGATTTGGTGGAATCGCCTGTATTGGTAAAGGAACTTTACCTGCTGAATATGTTATAACCGAACATTACAGGTTGGGTTCAACAATGGCAATACTTTCAAGGAGTTTTTGTGATGTAATTAAAACAAAGG
>JBNVCE010000177.1:0-1247 GCA_050410885.1 Thermoplasmatota archaeon
CAATTACCGGTCCACCACTGTTTCCTGGATTAATAGCTGCATCAATTTGGCCAGCTAAAAGTGAAATAGAGCTATGGACATATGGTTGGTGTTCAATGCGCGATACAACTCCTTTTGTGATGCTCAGCGTATCACCTCCCATTGGGAAACCATAAACCAATACTTCTTGGTTAGTTGCTGGAAGGTCTCCAATGATCAGAGGCTCAATACCTTGAAAAAAATGAGGATCATCAACGGTAATCAGGGCAAGATCGCATTGATGGGATATTGCCAAAAGTCGAGCCGGGTATCGTTGCGTGTCACCATAACGACGGACCTGGAGAAAAGTAAGATCGCTTACAACATGGGCGTTAGTCAGGATGCGATTTCCTTCGATAATAGCCCCCGAGCCAGTGACTGAAGAAGGACCCATCATATTCCAAGGATTTAAGTAATCAGGTGGATCAGACACAGCGTATACTTTAACAATAGCATCGGAAATATCAGACGCTAAAGCTGGCAAAGTAAAAAGGAAAAACATAAAGACAAGGAATAATAAACTGAACCAATAATATTTTTTTCTGATCATTGAATTCCATCTCCTCGACAGCTAATAGAATGGTAGTGATTCTTTTGAGCATTCATATCATACCTGATATTGTTTATCATGACCATTAAAAAGAGTTCAATTTATCAAACTTTTATTTAAATAATATTTAAATAAGTAGTATAACTAAAAAATAGTTGTCTGACCATTAAAAATAAAAATACGGTAAAATTATGAGAAAGTTATGATAATACTAATAACTTTATTTGAATAAAGTGACAAAGAAATGATTTAAATTTTTATAAATAAAGGAGGACGAAATGGTTGATCCAGCTGAAAAAATTGGAAGCATATTAGGAGAAATTGAACGAACCAAGGGAATAGTGAAGTCTCCTGATAGAAGGTCTGCTTATTTGACACCGCTTTATACTCAATTAGTTCGAGAAATAATTGATGAAGTTAAGAAACAGGTAAAAGAAGATATCATGAATGAGTTACGAAATGAATTAAAAGGAACCTCATTCGTTGAATAATTTTTTAGATATTGATTTTTTATCTCACCAATTTAATAAAAAAGAAATATTTATGGAATTTTACCATAATTCCTTATAAGAATTGTTAAAAATGCGATGATTTTTCTGATTGCAATAAACAATTTGATAAGTGGATAGACCCTCATGTATCTTTCACTGCGCCAGTTGAGGATGAAAATATTAATATG
>JBNVCE010000178.1:0-1207 GCA_050410885.1 Thermoplasmatota archaeon
TAATTATTCCTAAAATTGCTATAAAAAGATACGATATTACAATTTCTGATTTACTATTTTTTTCAATCACGGTTGGGTTTAAAGTCAATTGTTCTTTCATTAAATATTCACATTCATTAAATGCTTTTTCTAGATAATCAAAACCTAAACAATATTCACCTTTTTTTATCAGGTTTTCTGCAGTTTGATATAACTGCTTTATGTTACTACAATTTTTATTCAACAAATCAACAGTAATGATTTTTTGTTTACAAATCTCAAAAGCTATTTCACAAACTTTATTTAAAATGTAATCAGTATTTGATATATTTTTTAATCTATTTATTGAATCCTTCATTAAAAAAAAAGAAACCGAGTAATTACTTTCCCAGATTTTTTCTATTACTTCTGTTATCATTTGTTTGTTTTCCTTATTGGTTATACTACTTGTTTCCATCCAAATCTGCTGGGTTAAATAAGCTTGTTTCTGGATACTACTATCAAACTTTGTTAGATAATCAGAAATTTTTTGACTTGAATCCATTGTTTTTGCAATTTGTTCTGCATTATCAACTTCGTATAAAAACACATCCTCAGTTTTACTAAAATAATTGGATAATGTACCATGACCATATTTTTTTAAAAGATTAATTGAAAGTTCTGCTGCTTCTCCTTTTTTATAAGGCTCATAAATATCGTTATTACTTATATGAAAAGGAACATAAATTGAAGAGCAGGCATGATTTGCTGAAAACCATCCACAGCTCATTGTTTCAAAATTTTTGTTTGGTATCTTAAAAATTGCAGCAGCCTCATACATGAAATGATCTTCGCACATTGGTCTTAAACCGTTTAGATCTTTTTCATGAAAACGTGAAAAATTAATCATATCCTTAACAGTTATAGATCCATATAACGGCTGAATAAGGCTTAATAATTCATCCTCCCAGGCCTTGAAAACGTTGGACATGTAAATTTTTGCCTTACTATCATTTATATCTAAAAGTTTAACATTAAATAAACCAACTGTTTTTTGCTGGTTTAAATTTATTTTATAAACCATATTTAATGAGTTAGTTGCTAATGCATGAATAAAAAAAACTGGTTTGACAGTTATATAATTTGAACCAATATCTAAAATTTTAATTCCTTGAATGGATTTTAATCTAACAATCTGACCATTTCTAACAGTTTTTTCTACTGTGGTGTCAAAAGAACGGGATATAGG
>JBNVCE010000179.1:0-1179 GCA_050410885.1 Thermoplasmatota archaeon
CTGCAAAGAATATAATCAATAAAATTAATAATATTACCATTTTTTTCATATTTTTTTTCCTCTTTCAATCTACAATTTTTTTTCTTCTCTTAATGACTAAAAAAAGTAATATTGCACATAATAAAAGGATTAATTCAAAACCAGGTGTTTTTTCTTCTTCTCCATGATAAACTGATAAACCAGATTCTAAATTAAAAGAATAATTCCATTTTCCATCTTCATCATTATCTATTAAATAATTCCCATTTTGGAATTTTATATTTGTTTCATTATTCGATGCATTACAATGGAATAAATCATACACTCCATCACTATTTATGTCTAAAATATAACCAATACTATCACAGAAAAGAGTATCAATTAAAACCATCAATTCTGCTGATTTTGATGTTGAATTATGCTCATCAATAGCATAAACCTTAATAGTAAAAATACCTGGATTAGCCCAACTATGCGTTACATTAAATAATATACCACTTTCTACAAAATCAGTAATAAATATATCTGTTCCATCATTCCAATCAAATACAAATCTTATACTATCATTATCTTGATCAATAGATTTTACCGTGTAATTATAATTAGTATTCTTTCTCCCTGTTATATTACCATATATAATTGGTTTACCTGGTGGTAAGTTTGGTATATCTGCTATTACAGCATATGTTGTATCAGATGCTTTTTGTCCAAAATCATCTGTAACAGTAAGTTTTACCGTGTAATTTCCAACTGATAAATATACATGAGTTATTGTTATACCTTTTCCTATTGTTCCATCACCAAAACTCCAATCATAACTAACAATACGCCCATCTGAATCAGTACTACCTGATCCATCAAAAGCAATTGGTTCGCCTACATTCCCAAAATATGGTCCACCAGCATCAGCAACAGGAATATTATTAGGAGGTAAACCTCCACCCCCACCGCCTCCGCCTCCACCCCCTCCGCTACTACTTGATTTTGATGGTATCCCAGTTTTTGGATCAGATTTTAAGCCTTCATTCCCAGATGTGTCTACCGCAGATACTTGATATGTATAGGTTTGTCCATTTGTTAAACCAGTATCCTGGTGCGAGGTTTGAGTCACATTTATTAAAAATTGCCCATCCCTATATATCTTATAATGGCTAATTTCAACATTATCAATAGCTGGATTCCATGAAAGCCTAAGTTTAC
>JBNVCE010000180.1:0-1120 GCA_050410885.1 Thermoplasmatota archaeon
TGCTTCCACCCTGGGTTTCAAAAATATATCCGCCTTGAGAACCTATTAAGTAAAGGGCTTCTTCAACATTGTTTTTCAAATAACTATTTATAAAATCCTTTACAACTTCGGCATTAATATCTTCTTCTTTTACTCTTTTTTCTTGAGCAGTGTTAACCATGAAAAAATAGAGTAAACTACTCATTAAAAGCACGAATATTCCTAAAAATATGAATAAACTTAATTGTGATTTTTTGCTTCTTATTTTAAAACTCATTATTAAAACTAAAAAAGAAAAGAATTTAAAAAAATATCGGTTTTATTCCCAGTCAGGATATCTTCTGTAAAGCACTAAATCATAGCCATTGTCTTTCAATCTGCCTTTATCGTCTAATGCTCTTCTCAAAACAATTCTATAGTCTTTATAAAAAACAAAATCAATTATCGGATTTTTAGTTGTATAAACTGAGATTTCTATATTTTTAGTTTTATCCTCATAATCTTTTTTCTCATCCTGTTTTAGGCTTGTAATCTGCGGTTCATGCTTTATTTCTTTAAATTCGTTCATTCTAAAACTATACTTCATTAAACCATAATTTTTTTCATCCACAACACTGTTGCCAGAGGTTTTTCTAAGAGCAAAGTAAACACCTCTGTCAGTATAATAAGCACTATAAACTTCAGGAGTGTCTACTACAGGCAAATAAGCTAATGATGTTTTTCCTTCTTTTTTTGTTGGCACTACAACATTTTTATCTTTAATTCCTATTGCTGATATATAATACTCTTTTCCAAGTCCGTCTTCACTATCAACAACGAAAAGTGCTGTTGGTTTTAAATTTTCTTTATCAAGAACATAGTTTATGACTTTTATTTCTTCCAGTTCTTTAAATCCAAGGCCATAAATTGTACAATCAAATTTATTTTTGTCCTTACACCTCAGAATTTCTTTTTTACCTGAGTTGGCCACATAAATATAACATTTATAACTCAAAATTCCTTTCGGAGCGTCAAATTGATAACTAGATAGTATACTTGAATCAGCCTTATAACAATCAACATACTTAAACATTTTTTTGTTTTCATCAAATGTTATTTTGTGTATGCAGTTCTTCTCGCTGTCGCTTATATAAATATTGTT
>JBNVCE010000181.1:0-1068 GCA_050410885.1 Thermoplasmatota archaeon
ATTTGTATTTGTGGCGCTTTTAAATTTTTATTAAAATTTTTATTTAGATGTTTGCTTAAGTAAAATTTGATTTCTAATAATTTTTTATTTACCTGCATTTGCAAAAAATTAAAAAATTTAATAAATATTTGCATTTTCCGCAATTTTCTTTTATTAAGATTTAATTTTTTCGCAAAGTAATACTAATAAGGTACTTCCACACAAAACATTAATCACCGTGAAAAGTCGGTTGGTGAGGTGTGTATGTTTAGAAAGGTTCTGAGAAGGAAGAGGTATTGGCGTAGTAGAAAAACAGATGGCATAGTATATTTAAACCATGATAAAAAGTGTGGGGGAATTTACGTAACCCTAGAGCCTGGGCAGGCTATTGTCCGGGTTAAAGATCAAGACATGGTAAAGGTTTTCACAAGCGCAAAGAAGCTTGAAGAATTCTTAGACGAACTAAAACCAGAAGAAATAATATGAAAAAAGTGACCATTAAGTGATTGCGAGTAAAGCTATGCTAAATTTCTCATTCCTCCCCACACTCTTCCCTTATGTTTTATGTAAATTAATCTTGGCGGAAGCTGAAACCAAATTCGGTCTTAGAAGCCGGGAATGTTTCTGGTTTAGGTTATTAAACATCACAGAATACGAATGTATTTCTTATGGTCATACTGAAGTATTACCCGACTATAAATATTTGGTTTGTTATCATCTCCAAAAGTAAAAATGTTCTGGAGAGAAAAAAAAATGCCTGAAGTTTTATGTCGCATTTTAGACAGAAAAGTAGATGGGGGATACTGTGCGTTCGTATGCGAGCTCCCGGAGACAGAAAAAAAGATTGTTTTCAACCCAGTTAGAGGAATATTCACTGGTTGCAGGTTCAGTGCTGAAAATATAGATAAAAGCCCTCTAGCATCGTGGAAAATTGAAAGATTAGCCGTTAGAACTCAGTAACTGAGAAAAGAACTCAGGTGAAAAATCAAATTTGGGAATAAGGAAATCTGGGTGAACACCCACCCAGTTAAAAAGAGAAGTTTCCTCCGTCGCTCTACGAAAACATAGAATGTTCTCCTTATTCATAGT
>JBNVCE010000018.1:0-15208 GCA_050410885.1 Thermoplasmatota archaeon
GGAATGCCATGCAATTTATTACATGGAAGGGGTTACAATAATTACAAATTAAAAAAGAGCAAGTTAAAATATCTTATTGATATTGTCATTTATTATGATAACGTCTCAATATTTAATATTGTTTATAATGGCTTTTTTGCCTCCAATAATTTATTCCATATGGATAAGAAATACAGAGAAATATAATAAAGAAAAATGGAGATCTATATTTTTATGTTTCATTTGGGGTGCAACCATATCAATATTAGCTGCTTTTATTTTAGAATACATTTTACATTTTTCCCTTACACCATCAATCGATGACCAGGATTATTTAAATTTAATGGCAGTTATTGTAATTGCACCATTTGTTGAAGAATTAACAAAACCTCTTGCTTTAAGATCAAAAATTATTAAAAAAGAGATAAGTGAACCTGAGGATGGATTAATTTATGGTGCTGTAGCAGGACTTGGTTTTTCAGCAACAGAAAATCTAGTTTATGGTTACTCTTTTTTAAAAGAAGGTTTTTTAATTTTTATTATTTTAATTTCCATTAGAAGCGTTAGTGCTTGTTTGCTGCATGCTTCTGCAACAGCCTTTACTGGATATGGTTATGGAAAAACCATCATTAAAAAAACATCAATAATCCGTGTTTTACCATACTTTTTATTTGCAACTTTTTTACACTCAACTTATAACTCATTACTAGTTTTTGATGTATTTGGATTATCCATAGGTTTTATAGCATCAATATTATTGTCTATGTTTACTATAAAAATTATTAGAAGAAAAATTAGATCACTTGACAAAAATATATAATTTTTTTAAGTTGCCTAAATAAAAAATAACACATATTGAATAAAAAATTTTTGTATTATTTACCAAAATATTTTTTAACATGAGGCCTTGTGATGTAAAAAAGAAAAATCAAACCTATTGGAATAGAAAAAGCAAACAAGGCGCCTCCAATAGTCCATGCCCAACCTTTCCCTTTTAAAAAACCATAGGGAAGAATTAATGCAGATAAAATAAAAATAGATACGTAATAAATCCATACTAATGTAATAACTTTAACCCAAAGAAGTTTATAATAAAGAAAAATTGAAATTAATGCTTCTATAATCATAATAAAAACAAGCAAGGTAACTCCTAAGGGGCGTTTATTTTTAAATTTTTTTTTCTATCTGTTTTTCTTTAAAATTTTCAAATGATTTTTTTTCAGAGAGTTTTTCTTTTAAAAACCATTGATATTCTTTTTCATTAGTAAAAATAATAGGCATACCTTGATAGCCACATGTTCTGCAAACATATCTAAAAGTATAACCTGTTAAAACTCCATCGCTTAAAGTACCTTGATATATTTTTTTACTCCCACAATCAGGACATGCTAAAATATCCATTTTTAATGCACCAGCAATTAAATCAATCTATATCAAAACTAATATTTACAATTTATTAATACTTAAGATTAATTCAAAAAAATATTTTTTTTATAAAAACAATTTTTTTAGTAAAAATTTAAAGTGATGTTGATTTTAAACCGTCATTTTCTTTTTTTATTTTTTTTGCATATAAACCCTAATAAAATTTTCTATTGATCTATCATAAGTTCTTTCAATTTCATCTGGAAAAAAACAAGCAGGTAATTCATTATGCTGTTTATGATAATTTAAACATTCACAACAAATCCCTTTTCTGTTACAAGGATAACTACAATTACAAATTGTTACATTTTTTTTAATTTTACATTCCATTATTTTCACCTTTATTTTTTTATCATCTTTTTAAATTCTTCCTCATTAATTATCTTCAAACCAAGTTTTTTAGCCTTTTCATATTTAGAACCAGGATTCTTACCAACAACAACATAATCAGTATTTTTACTAACACTTGAACTTACTCGTCCACCTAATTCTTCTACTAATTTTTTTGCTTCATCTCGACTAAAACTTGTTAACTCGCCTGTAAAAACAAAATTCTTGTCTTTTAAAATTTCAGCTTTTTCATTTTTTTCTTTTTCAAAAAACGCCTTCACACCAAGTTTTTTCATGTTTTCTATTTCTTTAATATTTCTTTTTTCTTTAAAAAATGATAATATACTTTTAACTGTTTCTGGACCAATTTCATAGATACTTAATAATTCCTGTTCATCTGCATTCATTAGTTTATCCAGACTTTTGAATTTATCAGCAAGTATTTTTGACATGTGTTCTCCAACATTCTGAATTCCTAGAGCATAAATAAAACGTGCAAGATTCCTGTTTTTACTTTTTTCAATAGCATTTATTAGATTTTCAGCAGATTTTTCAGCAAAACGTGGAAGAGACAGTAAATCCTCTTTTTTAAGTTTATAAATATCACTAACACTTTTTAATAAACCTTTATCAACAAGTAATTCAACATTCTTTCTTCCAAGATGCTCTATATCCATTGCACCCTTTGATGCAAAATGCGCTATACTTCTTTTCAGCTGAGCAACACATGAAAGACCACCAGTGCATCTATAAAAAGCACCATCAACAATTACTTTAGAACCACATACAGGACAAAAAGAAGGTATATGATATTTTTTCTCAGAACCGGTTCTTTTAGATTTAATCACCTCGGTTACTTCTGGAATAACATCTCCTGCTCTACCAATTTTAACAAAATCTCCTATTCTAATATCCATTTGATTAATAAAATCTTGGTTATGTAGTGTAGCTCTTGATACAGTTACTCCACCAACATCAACTGGTTTAAGCAAGGCAACAGGTGTTAGTATTCCTGTTCTTCCAACTTGAGAAGTAATATCCAAAATTTTTGTTATTTCTTTTCTTGATGGAAATTTATAAGCAATTGCCCATCTTGGTGATCTAGCCTTCACACCAAGTTTATTTTGATATTCAATATCATTTATTTTTATTACAACTCCATCAATTTCATAATCAAGTTTATCTCTTATTTTCAATATTTTTGAATGATACTCAATTGCATCATTAATTCCTTTACATTTTTTAACATATTGATTTACTTTTAAGCCCCATTTTTTTAAACATTGCAATGCATCCCATTGTTTCTCAATAACCATGCCTGAAATTGTCATAATCTCATAAAAATAAATATCAAGAGGTCTTTGTGCAGTTTCACTTGGATCAAGACGTCGTAATGAGCCGGCTGCTGCGTTTCTTGGATTAGCCAATGGGGGTTCATTTTTTTGGATAAATTGTTTATTTAATTTTTCAAAATCAGAAATGTTCATAATAACCTCTCCTCGTACAGCAACCATCTTAGGTATTTTTAGCTCATTACTTCTTAAAATTAAAGGAACAGCTTTAATTGTTTTAATATTTTCAGTAACATCCTCACCATTAATTCCATCACCACGAGTTGAACCTCTTATAAAAATACCATCTTCGTAAATTAATTCCACTGATAAACCATCAAGTTTTGGTTCAGCTACATATTCCACTTCTTTTACGTTAAGCTCTTTTTTTATTCTTTCATCAAATCTAATTAATTCTTCTTTTTCAAGTACTGTATCCAAGCTTAGCATTGGTTTAGTATGAACAACTGTTTTAAATTCTTTTAATGGAGCGCCCCCAACTCTTTGGGTTGGGGAATCAGGAGTAATTAAGTCTGGAAATTGTTCTTCAAGATTTTTCAGTTCTTTTAATAATTCATCATATTTTTCATCAGAAATCTCAGGCTTGTCTAAAACATAATAAAGGTAATCATGATGACGTATTTCGTTTCTCAGTTGCAAAATCCTTTTTTTTGCTTCGTTTTTATCCATAAGTTCCATCCTTTTAGATTTTTTTTATTATATTTTCAATTATTTTTAAAGAATAAGTATTTAAAACATCCTTACTTTCCAACCATCCTCTCCTAGCAGTAGCAGTTCCAAATCTCATAAATGAAAGATGGTTAATGCTATGAGAATCTGTTCCTAAAACAAATTTGATTTTTTTTTCTTTTGCAAACTTGGAATGAATATCATCCAAATCTAATCTATCAGGAAATGCATTGATTTCTAAAATAGTACCTGTTTCTCTGGCTGTTTCAATTATTTTTTCTATATCAACTTCATAAGGATCTCTTTTTCCAATTAATCTACCAGTTGGATGAGCAAGAAAATTAACATTTTCATTATACATTGCTTTAATGATTCTTTCTGTCATGGTTTTTTTATCCATTTTAAAACCACTATGAATTCCAATATATACAAAATCAAACTTTTTTAAAATTTTATTTTTATAATCAAGCGATCCATCTATTTTAATATCACATTCAGTTCCACATAAGATTGTAAAATCAGAAATTTTTTTATTAAGTTTTTTTATTTCTTGAATCTTTTTGTTTACTTTTTCTTCAGATAATCCATTTGCTATTTTTAATGATTGAGAATGATCGGTAATACCAATGAATGAATAACCCATTTTTTTTGCTTTAATTGCTAAATTTTCAATTGAATCATTCCCATCACTCCATAATGAATGTACATGAAAATCCCCTAAAATTTCATTGTACCCTACTAATTTTGGGAGAGTTTTATTTTTTGCAGCTTCAAACTCACCACGATTTTCTCTTAATTCAGGTTCAATATAAGGAAAACCTATTTTTTTATAAATGTCCTCTTCTTTTTCACCTGCAATTAATTGTTCTGTGCCTTTTTTAAATAATCCATACTCATTAAGTTTATAGCCTTTTTTAATAGCATAACTACGTAATCTAACATTATGCTCTTTTGATCCAGTGAAATACTGTAAAGCTGCACCAAAACTTTTTGGTTCAACAACTCTTAAATCAACCTGTATATTATCCTTTAAAAGGACGCTTGATTTTGTTTTTCCTTTTGAAAGTATCTGCTGAACTTCTTCGTATAATACAAAATAATCCATAACCTTATCTGGTTTTTTTGATGAGGCAAGTATGTCAACATCTCCAATTGTTTCTTTCATACGTCTTAAACTGCCTGCTATGTTTACATTAATAATATCTTTACATTTTTCCAAATATTTTACATAATTACTTCCATCAGCATAAGCAACATTTAAAAGAGCCCTACCACTGGTTTTTTCTAAAAGCTGTATTCCCCTGATGATATTCAATTCAGTTAACTCACCAAAACCGTCCAAATTTCTTAATTTTCCTTCCATTGCTGCTTTTTGAAGTTCTTTAAAAGTTGTAATACCAAGATTTTTATAAATAGAAGCGACTTTTTTTGGTCCTAAACCAGGAATTTTTAATAAATTTAGAAGTCCTTCTGGTATTTCTTTTTTCAAACGCTCTAAATAATCTAGTTTACCTGTCTCAATAATTTCTTTTATTTTTTTAGCAAGTCCTTCACCAATACCAGGTATTTCTTTTAATTTATCCTGTTTTGCTAAGGTTTCTATATCTTCTTCTAAGACCTCAATTGTTTGAGCAGCTATGCGATATGCTCTTGTTTTAAAAAAAATTTCACCTTTTAAATCTAGTAAATCTGCAATTTCATTTAGTATACTTGCTACTAATTGGTTTTTCATTATAAGACACTCTTATTTATCAAAATAGATAATTATCTCTACCTGATCACCATCTTTAAGATTCAACTTTTTTCTTAGGTAATATTTAGAAATTAATTCAAGTATATTAGAATAATGAGTCCTTAATGGTAAAACTATGGCACCTTCTAAACCGTTTATACTTGCTTTAAAACATTTTACATCACCAAATGTACGATTTTTGGTTCTAAACTCATTTATTATAATTGCTTTGTTGTCTTTTAATAATCTTAATTTGTTTTTTTCTAAATACCCTATTTCAACATTTAATGTACCAGGAAAAGGTACAAAACCAAGTTTTTCTTTAAATTGCTGAACATAACCAGTTTGCTCAGTGTAATATCTACCTTCTCCAAAACCTGATACAACCTTTCCACTAAAAATAATCCTATCTGTGAATTCAAAAATCTGTTTATAATTCAGATATTCTTTATGAAGAATTTCCTCTCCAAGATTTGTTAAAGTTATAAGTTGTTTTTTTATCCCAAATTCTCTGACAATGTATCCATTTTTATCCAATTCTAAAAGATATCTGGATGCTGATTGTTGACTTGTATTCATTTGTTTACCAAGCTCAATTGATGAAACCTCTATTTTATTTTTTAATGCGCCAAGTAATGCAAGTTCTTTTAATGTTTGTAAAAGATATGGTTTCATTGATTATCAACCATTTTTATCATTTAAGAATTTCAGCTATTTTTTTTCCTTTTTTTGTTAATGTATATGTTAATCCTTTTTTCTCAATAATTCCACCGCTGATAAATTCATCTATTATTTTTTTTGCCACATTAGGAACTATTCTTTGTTTTTTAATAATAGCATTTAAATCTGTTTCCCCTGAAGCAAATCCATCAAATATAATTCTTCTGAATCTGTTTGAAAGTATAAATCCTTCATCCATTTTAAATTACCAATATATTAATTTATAAGTACAACATAAAGTTTTTCCATAATTATGATGAAAAATTTACCAGAGGTTTTACCAGCAGGAAGATTACTTGAATACTGTTTTAATAAATCCCGTAAAACTGTGATTGAAGATAAAAATCCTTATTATAGAAAAAAGAAAACCATTATTTCAAAAACAGATTCTTTTTCAAATATAATAATTTCAAAACTTGATCAATATGTAAAATGTTTTCCATCAATTGAAAAATTACCTTCATTTTATACTGAAATCCTAGATATTAAAATAGGTATTGATAAACTTAAAAAATCATTAGGTGCGATAAACTGGGCAAAAAAAACATGTCAAAATGTTTACAAAAAACAAAAAACAGCTTTAATAAAATCTGGAAATATTAATTTTTTACTAAAAAAACAAAAAGAGATATTTGGAAGAATATCAGACATAGTTAAACAAGTTAATAATGAACTTATTACTCTTTCAAATGCTGTAGAGGAACTTAAAAAATTGCCTCAAATCCAAGCAATACCTACAGTAGTAATTGCAGGTTATCCAAATGTTGGTAAATCATCAATTTTAAGATGTTTATCTTTCGCAAAACCAGAAATAGCTGAATATCCCTTTACAACAAAAGAAATTCATATAGGCCATATTGATTTAAAACAAAAATATATAAAAAAACAAATACAATTAATTGATACTCCTGGTTTATTGGATAGACCTATTAATAAAAAAAACGTTATTGAAAAACAAGCTATTGCAGCCTTAACACATCTTGCTGACATAATTTTATTTGTAATAGATCCTTCAGAAACTTGTGGGTATTTATTAAAAGATCAATTAAACCTTCTAAACCAGATTCAAAATTTGTTTAAACTTTGTCCATTTATAATAGTAGAAAATAAAGCCGATTTAAAAAAGAATAATTCAAAATATTTGAAAATTTCATGCGAGACAAAGGAAGGTATTGATCTTCTTAAAAAAGAAATCATAACATTGATAAACAAAAAAAATTAAAAAAATAAAGTCATTATGTTTTTATCATTAATTTTTTTATAGTTAAAACAATAAACAATAAAACTAGTACAAGTACGATCATAACTGATAAAATAACTGTTGGGAACAATGTTACATTAACTGTTTCTTCTTCTGAATAAACATAGTTTTGAGCAGAATCCCATATTTTTATTCTAAATTGATAATAACCAGTACCTTCTTTTACTTGGAAATCCCATTTATATAAATCATCTTGACTTAACTCATCACCAAAGGGTTTCCATTTACTCCAAGTTTTATTGTCAATAGAATATCTGTATTCAAGTAAAATACCTGCTATATCCTTATCATATGGTATTTCAGCAGTTATTTCATATGTTTCTTTCCAACCTGCATTTTTAAAATCTGATAAATTTAAGAAAATATTTGAACTAGGTGGAATAGTGTCTTTTTTTATTGTTAATGCTTCATCAACCGATAAGGTTTCATAAACATTTCCACAAGTATCAGTTAGTCTAAAAAACATATAATAAACATGTTCATCTTCCATAAAGTCCCAATCTGTTTCATTAAGCGACCAATAACCATTATATGTTTTACTGTTTATATCAACATCATTTATTTTAATCCAATTATCAGCTGAATGAAAATTTAACCTATATTCAACGGTTTTAAGTTTATAATCGTCTTTAAATTCAATAGAAAATTCTGGTAAACTATTAAAACTTTCTTGAATTACAAATTCTGGTTTAAATGGTTTATTCTTATCAAAAGTAAAAGATATAATTGTTTTATTAAAAAACTCCTCTTCATTACCTGCTTTATCTTTTGCTATTGTACAAATATCATAAATGCCACTGATATCCCTTTCAAATCCCCATTCATATGGAAAAGATGCATCTTCACCATATTCTTTCCAATTATCCTCTTCCTTTAATTTATAATAAAGGGTTATAGAATCAATACCACTTTTATTACCATAAGAATTAGGAGGATCAACACCATCTGCTTTGATAAAAACTGTTTTGTTGTAATGGGTTGAAAAATTATTTTCAATCCAGGATTCTGGTTTAATATTATCCAGTTTAAAGTTTTCACTTAATTGAAAAGTTGCTGTATTACCAGATAAATCCTTTATTAAAAATTCTATACTTTTTAACATAGATGTATTCGGATTCAGATTTAACTTAGTAAGATCTGCTTTGAGTGTTTCATCTACCTTTGTTCCATTTACTCCAGTACATTCAGCAACAAACCAATCAGATTTTACATTTGTCATATATGTTAATCTAAATCTACCTGAAGAAACATCTAAACCTGGTTTACTGTCAAATACTTTAATAGTACAAATTGGAGTATTATTTGTTATCCATCCACTGGGATTTGGTTTAAAAGTATTTATTTTAAATTCAGGGATTGTTGTTTCTGGTTCCCAGGTTATAGACCAACTTTTAAGCACAGGGGCATTCTGTGAAAAATTCAATATTGAAAACTCTGCACATAACTGTATAACACCAGAGTTAAAAATATTTGAATTAGAAATATCATTATTTTTCCCATCTAACCAAGATTTTAAAATATTACCATTTCCATCAAAAATACTAAAAGTTATTCTATTGTCAGTCGTATTAGTATAATCTGCATTAAATCTTGACCACCAGTTACCTTTTTGTATATGAATGGGAACAGAGTAAATATTTCCAAATGAGTTTTTTGTGTAATCACCTAAACAAAACAGATGACTAAATTGGAGATATTTCCCATCATTTGAAATTCTTGAAATAGGTTCAGTAGAGCTTATTAAAACCAAACCATCAATAACAACAGGTGAACTATAAACCTGAAACATTAGTTCTTGTGCAATACCGATATATTTCATAGAATAACTAGTAATTATTTTTCCATTTTTTGCATTAAGCGCAATGATTTCACCTCGTTGTGTTGCAACATAAACAGTGTTACCAACAACAATAGGTGAAGAAGAAAAGTATGATAAAACTCCATCACTACCAGAAAATTGATTAAAAAACCATTTTTCTTCACCAGTATTTACATCTAAAGCATACAATAACCCATTTAATGACATAACATAAACTGTTTCCTCATAAACTGCAGGTGTTGCAGCCGGTTGTGAAGTAGCAATTATGTTTTCAAAACCAAATAATTTTAACTTAGCACTTCTTTTCATTAATGATTCATTACCAATTGTTTTATTCCATAATATTTTTCCATTTTCAGCATCCAATGCAACAATTTTGTCAATACCACTGAATGAAAAAAAACTTTGTTCCCTGCTTAAAACTATCAAATTTTTACCATTTTTACCATCTGCTATAACAGGTGATGCTCTACCGATGGTTCCTACATTAGCGCTCCAAATTTTTTCTCCAGTGTTTTCATTAAAAGCAAATAATGTTGGTCCCATTATACTATCACAGCCAACATAAACTATACCATCAGAAACAGCAGGGGTAGAAAATCCACCTCCTGGAAGATTAACATCCCATAATTTTTCTCCAGTGTTTAAATCTAAGACAATAAGTTTATTGTTTAGCCCAAGACTATTATTCAAAATTGCATTTAACTTATTATAAACATTAATAAACATTTGGCTATTATAAAATTTACCACTCCATGATGTAATAAAAACTTTATTATTCACAATTGTTGGCGCAGCTGAATAACAAATTGTTTTTCCATCATAAAAAGAAAATTCCCATATCTCTTCAGATAGATTTGAACTATTAAGAGCATATATTTTATTGTTAGAGCTATTTAATTCACTTGTAGCAACAATCAACATATTATTACTCACAGCAACACATGATTCAACTTTATATTTATTAGAACTAATATCAACAGGATATTGATTTTTATCATAAACATTTTCAGAATCAGCAGTCAAATTAAATGCATATATCCTATTATCCTTACTACTGATATACACTCTTCCTTTACTAACAATAGGACTTTTAAACCATCCACCAATATCAGAATTTATTTCAGTATGCCAATAAGTTTGATTATCACCCTTTATTCCCAAACCAAAATAAGATCGAGTGTTTTGTGGATTTTTTCCAAAAATTGGCCAATCATCAAACTCACCACTAATTTTTATTTCACCATCTTCAATTTTAACACCATAACTTTTAGCAATCCTATAATCATGTGAAAAACTATCATAAAAACCTTCTCTTGTTAACCATAATACTCCCCAACTGTATAATTCTGGAGTAAACTGAGGATCATCTGTGTGTAAATGAGCTTGAAGTTTGATAGCCTTGTAACCTTTACCTAAAGAAGATAAATCTATAGGTGAACTATTAAAACCTTTTGAATTACCCTCTAATTCTTCAATAATTTTACCATTTTCATTTAAAATATGTAATTTTACATATGTTTTATTACCGGGTCTAGAAGCATCCCAGAAAACCTTTTCCCATCCCATAAAGTTTCCACCACTAGATGGATTTATCAAGGATGAAGTAACATATCCATCTGTTTTAAATCCAAGTTTTGAAGCAAATGTAATTTCTACATAATCAGTGTATAAATATGCATGTTGAATTTCTGGATCTGATGATGGTTTTCCAATAATTAAAAAATAAAAAAAACCATCATCATTAATATATTCTTTAACAATTTCATTTGAAAGTCTAACACTTAAAAATCCATTTGGTTCATTAATATTCTCTGGTGAATAAGTAATATTATCAACAAAAGTCCAATGAGGAAAAAGATCTTTATAATTCCAAATATACATTGAAATATCATCAACATTTGCATGGGTATCATAAGGTCCTGACCACCAAACTACTGTAAAATTATGAATAAGATTAACATTTTCTTTAATCTCAAATCTAAAAAGATTCATAGGATAGTAAACATAGTTTAAATACGGTCCATATTCTGACATTGTTTCAACTGCGTTATTATCTCTTTTTTTTAGTTTTAAATATTCAGAATTTGAAAATTCATATCCAGGCATTTTATCTGGATTAATAAAATTTGAAATTAATTTGATAAAGTTCCCTCCACCAGGGGTAACATATGTATCTATTAACTTAAATGCTTTAATTTTATCTGATGTTTCATTGTAATTATATTTTATATTAGTTGATTCTTTTTTTAATTGTATACCTCCATTTATCAGGTCACAATTTTCCAAAGTTATATTATTGGCATTATTAAACTCATCAAAAATTACACCATCATCATAATCTGGTACAAATTCAGCAAGTAACTTGGAACTTAAGTTTATGTTTAAAAATAACAACAAAATATAGATAGCAAGGAATATTTTTAACATATTTTTAAAGTTCATAGTACTATCTCCAATAATATGATAGATATTCTTTATTATTTAAATATTGATATAACTTATCTTATTACAACTTAAATAGTTTAATGTTTAATTATATTTATAATTTATATTTTATTACAATTTAACCAACACCTGAATATCCATAACATTCGTACCAGTTTTTTTAGTTATCAGTAAATCCTTTAGTTTTTCAAAAAATTCATATGAATTATTTTGTTTTAAAAATTTATTAGAATCAAGTCCTTTTTTTTCAGAACGAACGTATGTATAAGGATCTGCTATTGCACCAGCTGCTTCACAATTTCCATCGATTCCATCTGTTGCAAAAGATGCAAAAATAAATTTTTTATCATAAAGCTCTTTTATTGTACCTAAAACCATTTCAAGGTTTCTACCACCTTTACCATTACCAGTTATTTTTACAGTGGTTTCACCACCTGAAATAAACGCATTTTTATTAAAAATCGTTTGATATCTAATTGCTTTTTTAATTAAAAACTTACCAGCTTTTTTTGCTTCACCAGTTAAAGTTGTGGTCAAAATCTGGGTTTTATAACCTAGTTCTTTAGCTTTTTTTTCTGCAGCTTTGCATGCAATTTTGTTATTAGCAACGAGAAAATTTTCTACTTTTTTTAACACTGGGTCATCTTTTTTTATTGTTTCAGAAATTTTGCCTTTAATTCCATCGTTAATTATTTTTTTTACAGAAAAAGGTATTTTTTCCCAGAGTTTATATTTTTTAAAAATTTTTTGTGAATCCAAGTAGGTTGTAGAATCAGGATACGTTGGACCTGATGCAATAAATTCCAAAGGATCACCTACTATGTCTGAAATTATAAAGGAAATAACCTTGCATTTAGTAAAAGTTAAAAGTTGCCCGCCTTTTACAAATGATAAATGTTTACGAATTGTATTTATTTCATTTATGTTTGCGCCAGATTTTAAAAGCATGTCCATTGTTTTTTGAAAATCTGATATATCAACTCTTGGTTTACATAATAAAGCAGATCCTCCTCCTGATATTAGTACAATTAGAAGATCTTTTTTGTCACATTTTTTTATAAAATTTAATATTTTATCTGTATTTATCATGCTTTTTTTATTTGGTATTGGATGAGATCCTGTAAGTGTCAATATTGATTTAGATTTAACTTTTTTAACCAAATCATTGGTTATAACAATTCCTTTTTTAATATTTACAGAATCACACACAGCCTGAGCCATGCCAACACTTGCTTTTCCAAATCCAATTAAATAAATATTTTTAAATTTTTTTAAATCAGTTATTTTGGATTCAAAAATTATTTTGTTACAAGAAAACCTTGATTTCATAATTTTATAAGGATCAACTGCATTAACTGCTGAGGTTAATATATCAAGAATATCTTTTCTGATTTTTTTAATTCTAAATGGTTTTCCATTTTTTATGATTTGTTTTTGGTTTTTAAACAACATATAATAATATTAAAATTTTTACTTTCCAAACTGAAGTTGTTTCATTAAATTTTTTCTAATCTTTCTATTACCAGAAAAACCTTTTATCATTTGTTTAGTCATATTATAGTATTTTAACAATTCTTTAACATTTTTGTGTTCAACACCAGCCCCTCTTGCTATACGTTTTATACGTGAAGAGTTAATAATATTTGGGTTATTCATTTCTTCATCGGTCATAGAATCCATGATAATTCTAAATTTTTTTAACTTAATCTCGGTATCATCCATATCATCTTTTTTTAATTTTGATTTACCAATTAAACCACTTGGTAACATTTCTGCGATTTTTTTAAGTGAACCCATACCTGATAACATATTAATTTGATCATTCATGTCATGTAATGTAAATTTACCTGACATTATACGTTTGGCTGTTTTTTCTGCATCTTTCCCTTTTAAGCTTTCTTCTGCTTTTTCTAAAAGAGATTTTAAATCTCCCATTCCAAGAAGTCTTGAAATAAAACCTTGAGGGTCAAATTTTTCAAAATCATTAACATGTTCACCAGTACCTATAAAAAGAATTGGTGCATCAACCTCAGCTGAGGCACTTAATGCTCCTCCACCTTTTGCTGTTCCATCTAATTTTGTAAGGATAATACCGGTTATATTAACTGCTTCATGAAAAATCTTGGCTTGTGGACCTGCTTCTTGACCGATTGCAGCGTCCATTACAAGTAGTTTTTCATCTGGTTTAATTGCTTTAAAAATGTCCTTCATTTCCTCAATTAATTCTTTTTCAAGCTTATGCCTACCTGAAGTGTCAACAATTATTACATCAGATGTTCTTTTAAATTTATTTAACCCATCTAAAACAATCTTAACAGCATTTTTTTCGTTTTTATCGCCATAAAAAGGTACTTTAACTTGTTCTGCGATCTGTTTTAATTGTTCATAAGCAGCAGGTCTGTGTACATCTCCTGCAATAAGAACAGGTCTTAATCCTTTTTTCTTAAAGTAAATGGCAAGTTTTCCACAAGTGGTTGTTTTTCCCTGTCCATAAAGACCAACCATCATTATTATTTGTTTTTTAAATGGTAATTCTCTAGATTTTCCTAAAATTTTAACTAATTCTTCATAAACAATATGAATCACATGTTCACGATTACTCATGCCTGAAGGAGGTTTTTCTTCTAAAGCTCTTTTTTCTATTTTTTTTGAAAGTTCTAAAACTAATTTAACATTAACATCTGCTTTTAATAAAGCTCTTTGGATATCTCTAACTATCTCTTTTACAAGCTTTGAATCAACGTAAACTGCATTTGCTATCTTTTTAATAGTTCCCTTGAGTGAATCACTCAGATCATCTAAAACCATAATTGATTAGGATATGGAAAAAGTACCATTAAAAGTTATCGGCATTATTACTACTTGTTAATATCTTATTAATCTTAAAATTTTTTTAAATATTTTGACTTTTTTCAAATCTAAATCATTAATTATATCTTTCCATTCTTTTATAATTTCTTCTAAATTTTTCTTTTTTTCTTCATAAAAATTTGATAAATCTTTAAATGTTTCAGAAAAAATGTTTACTTTTTCAAGTAAATCTGTTTCTTTGATTATACCAATAATTTTGTCATTTAAAATAACTGGTAATTTTTTTATTTTATTTTCTTTCATTATTTCAGCTGCTTTTTCTATATTTGTTAAGGCATTAATTGTTTTTAAATTAGTGGTCATAATCTCACTAATTTTTGTTTTTTTTAAAGATTTATTTTTTAATATTGCTCCTTCTATTATATCCCTATCAGTAACAATACCAACTAAAATATCTTTATCCATTACAATTAGGTGATCTACTTTTTTTTCTGAATAAAGTTTACATGCATCATAAATTGTTTTATCACAATCAATTGTTACAAAATCTGTACTCATTATTTCTTCAACTAACATATTATATTAACACTTATATTAATTAAAATATTTATAGTTATAGTTTTTTATCAAATTTTTTTCCAAAAATTTTAAACAGTAAAAAC
>JBNVCE010000018.1:15218-21769 GCA_050410885.1 Thermoplasmatota archaeon
TATAATACATTAAATTATGATAGATCGAAAACAAGCTTTTGTTCTAATAAAAAGGTATATTAAAAACAAAAATCTAATTCAGCATTCATTATTAGCTGAATTAATTTTAAGAAATATAGCTAAAAAATTAGGTAAAAATGAGGAATTATGGGGATTAACAGGATTACTTTACAATATTGATTATGAATATACTATAGATGAGCCAGAAAAACGAGGTTTATTTGCAGCTCAGATTCTAGAAGGTTTACTACCAGAAAGTTGTTTAAATGCAATAAAATCCATTAATTACCAATACCTGGATTATGTTCCTACTACATCTCTTGATAAATCTTTGGTTGCTACTGCCGCTATCACAAATTTTATAATAACAGTTTTACGCTCAAAATCCATCAAAAATATTTCAGATATTAATGTTGATATGCTTAAAAATGAACTTGATGAGTTTAATTCTTCAAATATTAAAAATAGGATATTATTTTGTAATGATATTGGAATTGATTTGAAAGACTTTCTGCAGATTGGTATAAATGCAGTAAAGGAATTAACAAATGAAACATAGCTAGTTTTAATAATATGGTAAAGATTTAATATATCCTATTCTTCTACAAGTTATTTAAAAGTGATTTTGTGTACGAAGAAAAACCTGACTCAGAATTTGATGAAGAACCAGAAGAGGAATATATCAGAATTCCTTTACCTAATAAAAATAATAATGAAATGTTTGCAATAGCTGATAGACTCATGGGTGGATCTAGAATTAATGTTATCTGCGCTGATGGAAAATCTAGAATGGCAAGAATACCAGGAAGAATTAAAAGAAAACAAAGAATTAGAGCAGGTGATTTAGTTATAATAAAACCTTGGGATATTCAGGATGATAAAGCTGATATAATTTTTAGATATAAAAGGACTCAAGCAATGGTTTTATCTAGAAGAAAGTTATTACCAGAGGCTATTGATGTCTTCTGATGAATTTTTAGATGAAAAAATTTTGAAAAAACTAGATAAAAAATTAGATATTTTAATTAGTAGACATGGTTTAGATAGAAAAACACTTGATGAAGTTTTTGATAAATCTGTACTTTATACCTTAGAAAAATTAATTTCAGATGGTTACTTGGAGATACTTGATTTTCCGATTTCAACTGGTAAAGAGGGAAATGTTTTTAGAGGGGTTACAATAGATAAAAAGTTTGTTGCAGTAAAAATATACAGAACGTCTACTGCTACGTTTAAACATATTTCAAGGTATATTATTGGTGATCCACGCTTTACTTCAATTCATGCAACAAAACGTGATATTATTTATACTTGGACTAAGAAAGAATTTAAAAATCTTAAAAAATTACAGGAGATAGGTATTAGAGCTCCAAAACCGATAATTTTTTTAAATAATGTTCTTATTATGGAGTATATTGGTAGTCAAAAAAAACCTGCGCCTATGTTAAAAGATGTACAACTTAAAAATCCAGAAAAAGTATTTGATGAATTAATTACTTTTATTTCAAAAATGTATAAATCAGGCTTTGTGCATTCTGATTTAAGTCAATTTAATGTTCTTATATACAGAAATAAACCTTATTTAATTGATTTAGGACAAGGTGTTTTAGTTCAACATCCAAATTCCTTGGAATTTTTAAAAAGAGATATATTTAATCTTGTGACTTACTTTAAAAAATATAAAATAGATATTGATGAAAATTCTATTAATAAAAAAATTTTTCATAATCAGTGGCAAATATGAAATATATAAAAATCCCTATAGATAGAATCGGAGTGCTTATTGGTCAAAAAGGAAAAACCAAAAAAGATATTGAAACAATTTCGGGTGTAAAACTAAATATTGATTCTAAACAAGGTGAAATCGAAATTGATGATCGCGATGTTAAAGATCCTTTGATTTCAATAAAAATTGAAAATGTTATAAGAGCAATCGGTCGAGGTTTTTCTCCTGAAAATGCTATTAGATTAATGGATGATTATGTTGATTTTTTTATTTTTGATTTACATGATTACGTTGGAAAAAAAGAATCTCATTTAAGAAGAATTAAAAGCAGAATTATCGGTAAGGAAGGGAAAACTAAGCGTGTTTTAGAAAATTTGACAGATTCTAAAATTTCTATTTATGGTCATACAGTTGCAATTATTTCAGAACTTGAAAGAATGAATATACTTAAGAAATCAATAGATATGCTTTTAACTGGTAGTAAACATGCAACTGTTTACCATTTTGTTGAAGTTCAAATGAAAGAACTTAGAAGATTTGAAAAATATGGTGTTTAAAATTTAATAGATAATCTTTAAAAAGGATATTCTATTTCCATCTTTTAACATGTGGATTTCATTACAAAGCCGTCCTAGCTCAGTTGGTAGAGCACTCGGCTGTTAAAGAACATAGAGATGTTACAGGTATAATAATACTCTAAGAAGAAGTATTAAAAAACCTATTTAACAATATCTTAATTTAAATCTATAATCGAAAAAATACTGAAATATTAAAAAAATAGTAATTTCCAAATAAGAAATTATTTATTATACCTGTATCTATCCAATGATACTGCAGTTACCGAGTGGTCGCCGGTCCGAGTCCGGCGGACGGCGTAATACTAAAAAATATATCAGTTAAAATTTTTTTAATAATTCTATTAAAATAGTATAGTTTAGATGTATTATTATAAAAAAAGAAAAAAAATGGATTTAATTATAGTAATTACCGCCGGCGATTAGTAAGTAATATATAATAATTACATAACAATACGTGCTCGCCCAAGCAGTAATATTGTTCCACTGAATAGTGTATCAATTCCTAGTTCTCCAACATTAATATAAAGACCTGTGAACATTGTTGTTCTAACGATATGTGGACCCATTCTGTCACCGTATTCAACTCTTGGTGGCAAGACGTTGACATTAAAGTTACCAGTATAACCTGCTCCACCTAAAAACAATGGTGGATATATAAACCACATTGGTCTTAGCATTACTCCAAGGAAAGTCTCATAGTCATAGAATGGAATGAAGCAGAATCCTCTTCCAATACTTGCTATGGCACTTCTTCCTATCTCTGTTTCAAACAATTCGTTCCATAACCAGTCGGTGGTTATTGGATCTTGGCCATTTTCCACTAGAAATTCGTTTAGTGTAGTAATCAACCCACTAACCCTTGATTTAATTTCAGCTTTTTCTTGGTCTGTTAATACAAGATCTTTAAAGGGTCTGTTTTCCTGTAACCATGTTTTTAGTTCTTCAATTTGGTTCATGAATTTTTCAATTTTTGTTTCATCAACATCAATTGTTGTTGTTGTTTCCTTGAGGTTTTTGTTATTTTGACCAATCATAATGTTTATAGGTGCACTGATAGCAGGTGCGGCAGCTAGTGTTAAGAATGACACTATTATCAGAATCGGCAGGATTGTCTTCCTCATACTTGTTTTTTTCACCTCCTCCGTCTGTTATATACATATGGCAATATCGGCGACATATTGCCATTTTTGTACAATTTTATTAACGGCTGTTAATTTATAATCTTTTCGCTTATTTCAATATATTTTATATATAAAATTTTTCTATTTTATATAAATATCAAATTCTAATATATAAAGTATTTGTTTTAAATAAATTAAAAATTTAAACTATTTTAAATATAATTAAAAAATTTATAATCAAAATAAATTAATATAATAAATTTTTATGATAAATAATAATCATTATGTTTTATTACATTATATTTTTTATTATTATTAATTAATTTTTTGTTATTTTTTTACTATTACGTTATTGAATATAATAATTCAATAATTTTAGCAAAAAATATAATAATTAATTTAATTGACAAGCATATAAAATTATAAAAATATATTATAATTATTAATAAATTAAAATATTATAATTAAAGAAAAAAACAATTTTTTGAAATTAGTTTTTTTATGAATAACCACCAATTCTCAAACTTGGATCACCAAGTAAAACCCATTGAGATAAAGATTTTGCATGATCCATATTTCCTATATCAAAATCAATTGTGTATTGTACCAAGGTCTGTGTGTATACATCACCAAGTATACCAAATCCATTTTGGTTATACTTTTTAGCATATTGTTTAAAAAATTCTATACAGATTCCACCATCAAGACCGCCTATATTACAATATTTACCAAGTGTACCATAACCTAAACCTGTGTTTCCAATGGTTGCAATAGCACCGGTACGAGGCATTTTAACAAGATACCAACTAAAACATTCAGGTACAGGATAACCATGACACCATGTGGATCTTTTATTATAAACATCAAAAAACCCCCTTATCATAGAAACATTGAATTGACTGTTATGACAACCTCCTATTAGAACTACTGGTAATTTGTTAATATTTTTTATTTTCTTCATGGGAAAGATAGGGAAACTAATAAATTTTTTATAAGGTCTAATTCCAATAACATAAAGACCAGTAACACTTCCATGGGCTCTGTTACCTGGTATCCCTGGATAATGATCAGCCCATACATTTGGGCTTCCATGACCAGATAAAAATGCAAATCCTGAACCCTGGCTTAATGCTTTTATCACGTCTTTTTGATTTGTTAAATTACCATTTGAAGTCCAAATAATAATCTTTTCAAAATCCTCTGGCATATAGTATAACGCTCCACCACCACCAAAAAGTAATTTTTCACCAGTTATCCATTCTCCTTCATAGTACATCTCTGAATTATTCCTCCAATCCGAAAATACAACTTCACCATTTTCATTTTCAATAAATACATTGATATTTGTAATGTTACCATATGGTTTTGGATCGTATGTTTTTCCTCTGATATGTAAAATCCCATTAGTGTAATTTATATTTGCCCAATTAGTAAAACTATTTCCATAGGCTTGCCCCTCATTTGGTATATATTCAAAATCATTTTTACCTAAAATATCGCCCTCAGAAATAGAAACTATTTCAGCAATTGGATTACCTGGGTAACTTTTTATTCTTAGATAATCATCATGATTAAATGTTATTGATGTATTAACATTTTTATCAATTGTTATGTTAATTATTTCAATAGGTCCACTTATACCATCTGGATTAAAGCTTTGAGCTTTAATAACATATTTTCCATTAGAACGATTATTTGTATCCCATTGAAAATCAAGATCCTCCTGATCTAAAAACCCATCTCCTGAAACAACAATAATTTTTTTGAACCATGAAGGATCGGCTGCAGTTTTTTCATATTTTATAATTTTTTTTACAACATTTCTTACTTCCAAAGAACTTGCACAAGCAAGTCTTCCTAAACTAACATCAGGAACCATATCAATATTTGTATCATTTGTAACATTGGGCATACCCCATGCAGCGTATATCCCATCACCATTTGGATCCCAGCTTGAAAAATTACCTTCACCATCATAAATATCTGCATAATATAAATCAGTTATAACTCCAGGGTCAAAATAAACTTCACTTTTTAAAGGATGCTCTGGATTATCATATAAATTATTGTATCTAACTGGTAGATACCAACCTTTTGTACCCTGATTTGGGTCATCTCTTGGTCTGCTCCAAATTTTTGATTTTAAACCACCAACAAGTAAAACATAAGTAATGTTATATTTTTCAATAGCATCCTTAATAAAAAGCTTAATTTGTTCGGGTTTATCATAACCTGTGTATTCTTTGTAAATATCTTCTATTTTCTTTATAAAAGTATTTATTCCATTTGCAATTTTATGATTTTGCAATTTAATTAAATATCTATAAAATCTAGCTGGTGTAATAATAACAAGCTCATATTCAGAGTTTTTAGGAAATATTGTTGATTTAGGTAAATCGTATTTTAATTCAATGTCAGCATTCTCTGCAAAATAGATTTTATTTAATTTAGGAATGTACTTAACAGGAAATATATTTAAAATTACGTATGTGACTCTTTCATTTTGGTTATTTAACCCACAACAAATACGATATTCAAACCATGAATTTGGATAAGGATTTTCGCTTAAATACACTTTTTCATTTATTTTAATATTTGTGTATTTAACAATATTAATTAATGAAAGTGGTAAATGCATAGGTGCTGGTTGTATTTCTTCTTCAATTTCAAATTCTAAAATATTTTTTGGTGTCACCTCAACTTTTACATTTTTGACTCCAAAAGGTAATTCATAGTATTTAACAATTTTTGGTATCATGGGAAAACCAGGTTCCATAAGATATGTTGAAACATTTTCTAAATATAATGCGATGCAATCATTTAATTTATTAATTGTTAATTGTGGAAAAACAACATTTGTTAATTCTAGTTTGCTATTACTTATTTGATTTATTGATTTATCATTGTTTGTGGCAATAACTCCAAGTCCAGATATAATTAAAAAACCTATAATACTTAATGTTATTATTTTTCTCATTATTTCATTCCTCATTAGAAGTATTAAATTTTTAATATTTAAATGTTTATAAAATTAATATTATTTTCTATATTATTAAATTTATTAATTAATGTGGCATTGGGACAGAATTAACTAGGTCTCATTCTTACAGTAAAAATGTTATGTAA
>JBNVCE010000182.1:0-1024 GCA_050410885.1 Thermoplasmatota archaeon
CCAGTATAAATATTAAAATAATAGCATATTCAATCGGTTCTATCTCTTTTTTAACAGGGCTCTACATAATCAGCAAATACCTGTTCAAAAAGAAGAATGAATTTTTTTACATAATCTTCAGCATTGTTTTGGCAAGCGTGTTGCTGCTCTTTTTAAAATTGATATCAATAAAGACTGGCTTGATAATAATGGGCATAAACATAAGCGTGTTGTCTGGATTTTTTATCTGCGATTTTTTAGAGTTTATCAAAAAAACAAACTTCGCAAAACTAAAAAATTTCCTGCTGTTTTTTATATTTGGGATTTTGATATTAAACAATCTTCTTTTATGCTTAATTTATGCAAATGAAAACATAAAAAACTTTGTAACGCCGGAAGATGTAAAGGCAATGGAATATTTTAAGGAGAACAGCGAAAAGGACTATGCTGTCTTGTCAAGAACAAATTATGGAAACTTAATAACATACTATGCTGAGAGAAAGAATGTGATTGACAACAATTTCCTTCTTGTTAAGGACGCTAAGATTAGATACTATGATGTTGAAAATTTTTATAAAACCATCTATGCTGTTGATGCAATAAAAATAATGAGCAAATACAACGCGAAATATTTTATAGTTTATAATGAATCTCCAAAATACTTAAATGCCGAAGAGTGTTTTAAACTTGTTTACAACGACACGCTGCTAATATACCAACTATTGTGCACAGTTTAGGCGATCTTCAGGTGATTGTGTGAGTTTAAAAAAGGTTTTGAAAAATCAGAGGAATCTCATTATCTTGCTGTGTACAGCAGCCATACTCTTATTCTTTCCTGGAATAATTAGAATATTTTTCTATGAAAAGATTCCTGGAGGAACAATAAACTACAAGGATGTAATTATTGCTTCAAAAATATTTTTAAGAGATTTTTCCAATTCTGCTGAACAGCCGTTATTAATAACTCCTTACCATCTTTTTTTGAATTTCCTGACCAGGTTATTTAATCCGCTATTTTTAATGAATTTTTTAGCTCCTGTTTTTG
>JBNVCE010000183.1:0-1020 GCA_050410885.1 Thermoplasmatota archaeon
TGTAAAGTAAAGTGACATCGCCAACATTTCTTTTACAAGAACAGTTTTTAAAAATGAGTAATCTCATCCCAACATTTTGGGTATAAGGGATGGGATTACTCACACCTGAAATAAGAAAACGTATAGTTAAAGCTTACAAAAAAGGATACCGTGTCAAAGACATCGCAGCAATATTCGATGTCAGCAGATGGGTAGTATGGAAATGGAGGAAACGAGCATACCACCCAGGTAAAGACAGCTACAAAAACCATTCAACAAGACCCTTGAAAACATATCCAAAAGTGACACAGGAGATTGAAAATGCAATTATTGTTCTAAGAGATTCATTCAATTGGGGTACACACAGAATTGCTCTTAATCTTCAATACCCACCTGGGTATATACAACATCTTTTAACCACTATAACTGGAAGAGATTGGCAACCTGTACAACTCAGCAGACAAACAGTGAATAACATCCTTAAAAAACACCATAGGAATGGAAGCCTCTATAAACGGAATAAAAAAAACTGGAAATACTTCAGAGCACGAAAACCAAATGGTCTATGGCAAATCGACATCAAAGGACCATTTCTGCTTGATGGAAAACGAATGTATGCACTCATTATTATTGATGACCATTCACGGTTTATTATCTACTGCGGACTCTATTCTTCTATCAGGAAAGAAGAGGTGATTGCAGCCCTAGAATGGGCAGTAAAAAGATATGGTAAACCGAAACGACTCCTTTGTGACAATGGGTCACAATTCAAAAGTCATGATCTTAAACAATGGTGTAAAGTTAATAAGGTGAAATATGAACCAGCACCACCTAATTACCCGGAAGCAAAAGGTAAAGTTGAAAGGGCAATCCGGAATTTAAAAGAGGAATATCTTGTGCTTGACAAGGTCTTTGATAATGCTTCACTTCTTCTGTTTGAATATATAGAATGGTTCAATAACGTTCGATATTCTCTTGGTGTTGAGGGAACACCGGCATCATTTTATTTATGAAATGTTAGCGATGCCGGTTGACAGTACA
>JBNVCE010000184.1:0-386 GCA_050410885.1 Thermoplasmatota archaeon
TGCTTTTATTTTAGCAAAAAAAGTAAAACAATCTGATTTATCTTTCTGCTGGTTTGCAGGATGGCATTCCGCAGTTGCCATTCACTATGCTAAGAGATATAACAAAAAATCAATAGTTGTAGTGGGAGGATTTGATGCTGCATATGTTCCTGAAATAAACTATGGAGCTTTTACAAATTTGAAGGAAAAGATACCTGCAAAATACGTATATAATAATGCGGACAAGATTTTGGTCGTAGATTTATCTTTGAAAAGAGATATAATCAAAAATGCAAGGGTAAGTGGAAATAATATTGGATATCTTCCAACGGGATATGATTTTAATTATTGGGAACCTAAGGGTAAAAAAGAAAATATTGTCTTAACGGTTGGAGCAGTAAATCGCA
>JBNVCE010000184.1:396-1010 GCA_050410885.1 Thermoplasmatota archaeon
CCAATGTTACATTTGTTTTGGTAGGGCGACATGCAGATAATTCAATTGAGTATCTAAAATCTATTGCTCCTCCGAATGTTGAGTTCACTAATTTTGTTTCCGATAAAGAATTGTTGGAGTGGTATCAAAGAGCAAAAATTTATTGTCAACTGTCAAGATATGAAGGATTGCCAAATACTCTATGCGAAGCGATGCTTTGTGAATGTGTTCCAGTAGGAACTAAATATTGTGGCATTCCCACAGCAATTGGTAACACTGGTTTTTATGTTCCTTATGGTGATGAAAAAGCAACTGCAGAAGCAATAAAAAAGGCTTTAAATGCACCTGAAGAATTAAGGAAAAAAGCGAAGGAAAGGATAATTGAGCAGTTTCCAGCAAAAGGAATTAATAACGATATTTAATGAGTTGACAAAATGAAAATAGATTACGAAAGATATTGGAAAGACAGGATAAAAAAGAATAAAATGCCAATGATGCCAAGGCATCGTGAAATAGTAAAAATAATAACATCAAGTAGGTCGAGTGGTAAGATATTAGATTTGGGATGTGGTGAAGGGCATATTTTAAATATTTTACCTGATAGTTTGAAAAAATACGGTTGTGATATTTCCGAG
>JBNVCE010000185.1:0-1006 GCA_050410885.1 Thermoplasmatota archaeon
TATCTGCTGCTGTTGAAAATATCTTACTTTTTTTAGTGGGAATGGTTGTATTTCTAGGAATTAATTCAGTTGCTACTCCACCTAAGGTTTCAACACTTAATGTAAGGGGAGTGACATCTAATAAAACTATATCTTTTTCAACTTCTCCAGATAAGATTCCTGCTTGTATTGCAGCACCAATTGCAACACACTCCATTGGATCAACACCACGCTCTGCTTTTTTACCAAATATTTCCTCAACTTTTTTCTGAACGATCTGCATACGTGTTGGTCCGCCTACAAGTACAATATGATCAATATCCTCAGGTTTTAATTTTGCATCTTCAAGTGCTTGTTTACATGGTTTAACTGTTTTTTCAACTACTGGGCTAACTAATTGTTCAAGTTTTGCACGAGTAAGCTCTAACTCCAAATGTTTCGGTTCATTATCAATTACAGCTACATATGGTAAATTTATAGTAGTTTTTAAAGTCGAGGATAATTCTATTTTAGCATTTTCTGCAGCTTCAAAAAGTCTTTGCAAGGTTTTTAGATTGTTACGTAAATCCAAACCATACTTGTTTTTAAAATCATCCGCAATATAATCAACTAAAATTTGATCCATGTCACTACCGCCTAAATGTGTATCACCATTGGTTGACAACACTTCAAATACTCCGTCGCCTACCTCCATTAAGGTTATATCAAAAGTTCCACCACCAAGATCAAAAACAGCAATCTTATGTTCACCTTTTTTATCCAGTCCATAGGCAAGTGCTGCAGCTGTTGGCTCATTGATAATACGCCTAACTGTTAAACCAGCAATCCTCCCAGCATCCTTGGTTGCCTGTCTTTGATCATCATTAAAATAAGCAGGAACAGTAATAACAGCCTCAGTAATTTTTTCACCAAGAAAATCCTCAGCATCCTTCTTAATTTTCTGTAAAATAAAAGCAGAAATCTGCTCAGGAGAATACGTTTTACCCCTCACCGTAATCTTTTCACCAGTACCCATCTTCCTTTTAAC
>JBNVCE010000186.1:0-845 GCA_050410885.1 Thermoplasmatota archaeon
ACAAACCATAGATAATAAAACATGAAAATCTTTAAGTCAAACACTATATTAGAAATCTTAAGAAAAATAATAATTGATATGGATGTATAAAAAAATTAAAAAATGTAAAATAGTATTTTAATATTATCATAATTAATTATGGATGACATTAAAAGAATTATCATACCTGTTGATAATACTCAAGACTCAAAAAATGCAGTTAAAAAAGGTGTTTTTTTAGCTAAACTTCTTGGTGTAAAAGTAAAAATTATTACTGTAAATGATACATATCATTTTATTTCTTCTGTTGTTTTAGAAGAAAAATTAAAAAAAGAGGCTGAGGTTTTTTTAGAAAATTTTAAAAAAATTGGGGAAGAATTTGGTATAACACTAGAAACACAACTTGTTGTTGGAAAACCTGCTGAAGAAATAATAAAAAATGTTAAAGAAGATGATTTATTGATTATGGCTTATCATGAAAAAACAAAAGGTATTAATAGTATATTTGATAGAAGCGTTTCAATTGATGTAATTCGTAATGCACCTTGCTCTGTTTTAATTATAAAATCAAAATAGATGATATTATCAATAATCTTATTTTTTATTGTTTTTATTATTTTTGTCATCCTTAACCTTGTAATCCGCGTTTATAGTTTTATCATCATCTGTTGGATGACCTGACCATGAATTTTCATCAGTGTATTTATTTGAATTTTTTGCTTGCTTATAGGCAGATTTTTGTGCGGCTTTCTGATAAAGGTTTATTGAAACTTTTTGTAAAATTTCATTTAATTCATCTGTTTTCTTTTTTATCTTATCTGTATCATCGCCAGATAATGCCTTTCTTAGTTCATTTAAACCATTTT
>JBNVCE010000187.1:0-789 GCA_050410885.1 Thermoplasmatota archaeon
TTAGGCGTATTATCAATGAGCCAACAGCTGCAGCACTTGCCTATGGACTGGATAAGGAAGAGGATCAAAAGATTGTTGTATATGATTTTGGTGGAGGAACCCTGGATGTAACAATAATGGAGGTTGGCGGTGGGGTATTTGAGGTTCTTTCAACAAGTGGAGACACACAACTTGGTGGTTCTGACATGGATAATGCCCTTGTTGACTATATTGCTGAAGAATTCAAGAAAAAACATAAAATCGATTTAAGAAAAGATCCTGCCACATTACAAAGGATATTGGAAGCTGCTGAAAAAGCAAAAATAGAGCTTTCTTCCACCTTACAAACTGAAATTAATTTACCATATATTACTGTTGTTAATGGTGAACCAAAACATCTTGAGATGAAAATAACACGTGCAAAATTTGAAGAAATAATAACTCCTTTTGTCGAAAGATCAGAAAAACCTTGTAGGCAGGCTTTACAGGATGCAAAATTAAAACCTGATGATATTGACCATGTTGTTTTGGTTGGTGGTACAACAAGAATTCCTTTGGTTATGAAAAAAGTTGAAGAGATTTTTGGTAAAAAACCAAAACGTGAAGTAGATCCAATGGAGTGTGTTGCAATTGGTGCTGCAATACAATCAGGGGTTTTATCTGGTGATATTGACAAGGATATTGTTTTACTTGATGTAACACCATTAACCTTAAGTGTAGAAACTCTTGGTGGTATTTCAACACCTATTATTGAAAGAAATACAACCATTCCCACTAAAAAAAGTAAGATATTTTCAACAGCAGCAGATA
>JBNVCE010000188.1:0-646 GCA_050410885.1 Thermoplasmatota archaeon
TAGACCTTTTGCACAATAACAATTATCAATCCATATAATATATCTTTTTTCATAGGATGGGATGCAATAATGTTTAGTTATGAAAAGTTGGCAAAAAAACCTAAAACATTTAGGTCCTTCAACGGACTTACCCCTAGAACAAGCTAATGCACTGCACGCAGAAATAGAACAACAATACCCCAAACAAAAACAGAAGCGACTTGGGAGAAAAAACCGGAAACGAGCGATTAGGAGCAGGAAGGAAGTTTAAACAATCCGTGCAAGACCGGATGTTGATGGCGTTGATGTACCATTTCGCTTGTACATCACCCAATGAGCTTTTAGCGTATCTGTTTGATCTGGATCAGAGCACAATCAGTCGAAGATGTCAAGTACATAAAGCCCAGTGATAAAAAAGCTGTATTTTTATAACAGAAAAGATGATAAAAAAAAAACGACGGATTGGAACTCTTGAGGAATTATTAAAGCTGTTTCCTGAGATGAAAGCATTCCTTGATGCGACAGAACAGGAGATACACCCCAGACCAGGGAATAAACGATGACGGAAGAAATACTACCCTGGTAAAAAGAAGAAACATACAGTGAAGACGCAGATCATGGTCAACAAGAAAGGAATGATATTGCATAAAACCAAACACCAGAACGG
>JBNVCE010000189.1:0-600 GCA_050410885.1 Thermoplasmatota archaeon
ATGAATATCAGGTGTAGGTGTACTTTCTTCCGAAAGTGACTGTACTTGACCATTATTTACCTTTATCAAATAAGAAGTCTTTAAATCAGGAAACGTAAACTGCATATTTTTTGTAAAACCAATAAACCTTGGTTTTAATTTAGGATCATCAAATTTTGCTTTTACAAGATTTAAAGTATCTTCGATTTCTTTTTTTGTAGTCATAAATTTTTCCCCTAATCTTGTAGTAATATAATCGGAATATTCTTCAAGTTAAAAGTTTTTCTTATTTGTTTATTTTTCAGAATATATCACAATTTTAACCAAATCCGAGCGAGAAATCCATGACTTTTACAAGCTGTCTAACAATTAATTAGGACATGAATATAAACCTTAGGGTTTTTAATTCTATAATTAAGAATTATCGGACAGCCTGGTAGTTCTATTGGTATAGGTACAAATCCCTTCCCCCTGCATACATTTTCATTGACAGGTTTATTATGTTTCATCTATTATTTTTCACTTGCTAGATTACTGCACTCCAAAGGGCCTTGGTTAATTTCTAACATGTCATTTTATTATTTTTATCTATATTTAAATTGTTGGAAAACGGGCACCCCC
>JBNVCE010000190.1:0-583 GCA_050410885.1 Thermoplasmatota archaeon
ATTAATAGACAAAAGAAACCTTTATGATTAAAACTAATAATTTTTTAAATACAATAGACCTTTTGCATAATTATAAAACTGGAACAACTGTTCTCTTCTAGCCTCCCCCAACTAGCTATTTTTACTCTGATTGTACGGTGAAATTCACTAATCCACAGACGATAGACGTCATACGGTCGTATCGTGTGAGGCTGTTTCGAAATTCTTCAGCCATGATGCGGAATTTTTTCATCCTGGCGATGGTGTGTTCCACGATCACCCGTGCTTTCCTTTGTTTTTTGTTGTATCGTTTCTCCTGTTTGGTGAGCTCTTTTTTCTTTGGTTTTTTCACAGGGATATTCACGTTCAACTCAGGGTAATCTTTTTTGATACCGAGGTAGCCAAGGTCAACACCGAGTTCAACCTCTGGTGGCAGAGGCGGTGGTCCATTTTTCTTGAACATGTCATAATCATGTTGTTTTCCTTTTCGGTGTCTGGTTTTATGCATGATGAGTCCTTTCTTGTTGACCGTGATCTGCGTCTTCACCGTATGTTTCTTCTTTTTACCTGAGTAGTAGTTTTTCCGTCGTTGTTTGTTCTTTGG
>JBNVCE010000191.1:0-541 GCA_050410885.1 Thermoplasmatota archaeon
ATAAGCCGATAGTTTATTATAATAATACTGCTGTTAATATTAGTAATTGGAATAATAATGTTTCTGAGATTATTTTGTGCAATGCAGATTACTCTATTATCAATAATGTTAATATTAGCAGTAGCGTCCGTAAGAGCATAGGAATTCTTTTAACACTTACTGATTATGCTAATATAACCAACACCAACATAAACAACTCCTACAACGGAATTTATTTGAAGTCCGGTTCTAATAATGTTTTTGTTAATGTTTCTTCCACTTCAAACGACTTCTTCGGGTTTTATTTGTCGTCCAGTTCTAATAATGTTTTTGTTAATGTTTCAGCCAACGCAAACGACTACTGCGGGTTTTATTTGTTGTACGGTTCTAATAATAATGTTGTTCAGGATTCAAACATTATAAACAATACCGATTTTGATTTTTATGTTTCTGCTTCTACTTCTGCTGATTGTAATAATTTGGTTGTTAATGTTAATGGTACCGATAATAAGCCGATAGTTTATTATAATAATACTGCTGTTAATATTAGTAATTGGAATAA
>JBNVCE010000019.1:0-21313 GCA_050410885.1 Thermoplasmatota archaeon
AGATCATGGTCAACAAGAAAGGAATGATATTGCATAAAACCAAACACCAGAACGGCAAGAAACACGATTACGATATTTTCAAGAAAAAAGTCACATCTGCATCATTTTGTATCTAAAGGAAAAATATTCAAAGGAGATACCACCATATTTACTTCAATCACTTGATTCATTTAGAAAGGAAAAGCATGAAACATTACATGGTTTTGATTTTAAAGTTGATAAAAAGGATGCAGAACTGATTATAAAAGATGCAGAAAGTTTCTTAGAAATAGTTAAAAAAGTTATTAATAAATAGAATAAATTTTGTTCAATTTTTTTAATTGTAACACATAGATTTTTATGTTGTAATACCATAGTAATTTGCGTAGAATTATGTTATCTTAAATTACCCACAAAACATGACAGTATGACTGTATTGTTGTCTAGTATTTTAACTTTTTAATCCAGTTTAAAATCGTTGTTAAGATAATTAATAACCTTAAAAAAGATACTTTAAGTGTTTTTTTACAAAAAAAATAGAGTTTTATGTTTGTTAAAATCAGACTATTATGGGATTGAAATGATATAGAAATAACAAAGTTATTTCATTTTTCGTACAATGTTATACATTTTTTGTTCTTTTTGTTTTTCTGCATAAAAAAAGGCTTCATCCCGTGTGTTTTCTGTAATTAAAATAGTGACTCTTCCAATATGGCTTCTACCGGTTCTTCCTTTGCGTTGAATCCCTCTTATTTCAGAAGGAATCGGTTCATAAAAAATAACCCTATTAACATTCGGAATATCGATTCCTTCTTCAGCAATAGAAGTAGCAATGAGTATGTTAATGTCTCTGTTTCTAAACCTGTTTATAACTTTTTGTTGTTCTTTTTGGTTCATACCTTTTGTTGTTGTCTGCGTTGCTTGTCCAATGAATCGATGAAAATGCGCTTGCGGGATTTCTTTCAATGTTTTTTCAATAGAATCAATAGTATCTCTATACTGAGTAAAAATAAGAATAAGAGAATCTGGTTCTTCCTTGAATTGCTTTTTAACAATTTTTTGCAAAACATCTAATTTGGGATGAGATGTTTTACAATTTTTTTGTGCAAATGTTAACGCTTGTTTCAGTAATGGATGATTAAAAAACATTTGCTCTGATCTAGTGAGTTTCTGTTTTTTTGTGAATTTTTCAATGTATTTCAAAAAAGATGTAATACCTTGTGTTTCAACAAGTTCTAGACAATGATAAGTATGCAAAAGAATAGTATGATAGTTGTATAATGTGAAAACAAAAGGTTTTCTTTTAAATCTTTTTGAAATAGTTGCTCTTGCATCAAGTATGTCTTTTTTGGAAAGGTATTTTGGTTTTTTGTATGTAAGAATACCAAGTTTGTTGAGTTTTTCAAGTACTTCTAAATACAAACTATATAATGGTTTTTGGATGCTTTTAAGGTTTTCATCCATTGGTATTTTTATCCAGTCTATGAGAATTTCTTTAACATGATTTTTAACATCAACATCATCACGTGTTCTACTTTCAATATGGGTGATTTTTAGATTTTCCAGGATTTTTGCAATCTTTTTTTTCTTGGACCCAGGTGATGCAGTCAGACCAAGAATCCTGCAACAGCATTCTCTGGCGATTTTAACATAAGCATAGTTTTCCACTGCCTTATGCATCTCATCAAAAATAACAAGCCCAAGATCCTTTAGCGTGTATCGCTTGTTTTTTATATCATTGTATATTGTTTGTGGTGTTGCAATTATTATTGTTGCTTGGTTGAAAAGTTTTACGCGTTTTTTTGCAGAAACATTACCTGAAAGCATTATTATTTTTTCTTCATCTATTGCAAGATATTTTTTGCAGTTTTCATAATGTTGCTGTATCAACGGTTTTGTTGGTGCTAAAAATAAAATTTTTTTAGGCAAAACCTCTGCTATGACAAGAAAAGCAATAATGGTTTTTCCTAAACCTGTTGGGAGGATAACTGCAGTGTTTTTCAAACAAGCCCGGCTTGCAATATCAAGCTGATATTGCCTAGCAAAAATTGTGTTTTTGCGAATATATGGTTTATGTATGTAAATATTATCCTTTTCATAGGAAGGACTATCTTCTTTTAGAAACATGGAAAGATTAGTTTGAATCATATTAAAAATCCTGAAGTATAAATTCTTTTTTTCATTTCAGCTATTATAAAGATGATTAGAATATTTAGATTTTCCTTAAACAACTATAATACCAGTTGTTGATTTTTTTATCTCAATATTTACGTTAATTTGTTTTAAAAAGTTAATCCTATACTTACATCTTCCTTTATTTTATTATATTACATACCAAATCTTTTCCTATCCTTTTCCAGACAGCATTTCTTATACTTTTTCCCTGAGCCGCAAGGGCAGGGATCGTTACGTCCAATCTTTGAACCATATTTTTTATTCCAATGGTTTTCTTCTTTTTGCTTTCTTGTACTTAAAAAGCTTTCAGGTTGTATTTTTAATATAGTTTCTTTAGTTTCAACTGGTTTTTCTGATTCAAAATTTATACCAAATTTACTTAGATATTTAAAATATTGAAATGCACTACTTTTTTCTGTTTCTTTCTTTTCTAATTTGGTAAATAATTTATCCATTGCATTATCATATTTTTCAAGATTTGGGGATTTTGAATAAATTTTTGAATTTTTTTCAACTAATTGTTTTTTAGCATTCAATAATTTTCTCTTTTCCAAGTCAGCATTACTTTTTTCTAAAACATCTTCAAGAAAATTTATTACATGCATATAATCATCATAAATTGTTGTTTTTATTGTATCAATTGAAAACATGTTTTTTTCAACTCGATTATCAATAATTTTAAGTGCTTCAGTTAAATAAAACTCAGCATGTAAATAATTCTTTTTTTCAAAATAGTACTGTGCTAAATCATAGGCTAAATAACAGTAAAAAGGGTACTTCTTTTTTAATTCTTTGTATAACTCATTCCATTTAGGATCATTATGAATAATGCAGGAAATTAATTCTATACCATTCCAGTCTGGATGAGGTATCTGTTTGATAAGATAATTAGTAATTTCCAAAACTTTTTTTTCAAATTTAGGATTTTCCAAAAGATGTACTAAAAAAGTTTTTAATTCATAGCTAGGATTCATTTCTAAGTCAATTGTCTTTTGCCAGTCTTTTAAAAAATCTTTTTTCTTACAAAAAATATATGGTTGTAGTCTTTCAAAATAGTCAGCACATGCTTTTTCATAATCTTCTTGCTTTTCCTTATTTTTTTTGTTTTTTTCATCAGTTTTTGAAACAAATGTAAATGATTTATGTATTAAATCATTAAAATTAGGAACACATGGAATATCTGGACAGTAAATATTCCATAAAGCATATGCTGCTATCCAGATAAAATCTTCATCTTCTCCTTTTATGTTTGCTTGTGGATAAAAAAGTTTTTCAGCAAGAGTTTCAGGATAATTAACAGTTTGTGCAACTTTAATAAATTCTTGCTTGTCAACAGAAACACCAAATAAGGAAAGTTTATTTAGTATCTTTTTTTCAGGCCATTTTAAAACCTTATCCATAACAAGATAATCAGGTCTTTTTTCCCATTCCTCAATATTATTTTTCATCATTGAAAGAAATCCAAATTGAATAATTTCATTAAATTCTCCTTGTTCATATTTTTTTAATTGTTCTGATGCAAACGTGTATTTTGGGTTTAACTCGAGTGCTATTTTAAGGCAGTTAAGACCAAGAAAAGGTTTTCCTGAAAACAAATAAGAAATTCCTGCATTACAAAAAACACGATAAATATCTTGACTTGTTGTTTTTGTTTCAAGGAGTTTTTCAAAGGTTTTATCAAATTCTTTTGAAGCTTTTACAAAATTTTGTTTACTCATGTATAACATTGCCTTGTAATAGTAGTCAGTCCATTTCATTGGTGGAAGTGTTGTTGTTTTAATAATTACATTTGTTGGTTCTCCACGTTTTTCCCGTTCTTTTAGCACGTCAAAATATGTTAGGCCTTTGAGTTTTTGTGTAGGTAAAAGATGACTGAGTTTTACTGTTGTGTTAATGAGGTTTTGAAATAATTCCGCATCTACAAGTTTTTCTTTGTTTAACAAACCAGTTAGCATGGTTACTATTGTCATTGGGTCTTCATTTATGTCTTTTATCCACCTTTTTATAGAATCAGTTGATACATATGAATCAAGTTTACATTGTTGTAGAAGATTTGAAAGTCTTTCCTCAACCATGGATAATTCTTTACCCATCCCTTCCAAATCATCACCAAGAATATATATATAAATACTATTTATTATATTTTACTAACATTTATCTATATTTATCTATAATATTGTATTATTTTAAGTTGTAATCAATAAAACTTTATTTGAAAAAATCTAATTAAAATAAACAAAAATAGGAATAATATTGGTAAATTTTTTTGCAAATAAATATTATCAAAATGAAATCAATTTTTAATTAAATGTTTTCTAGTATTTTCAATAAATATTTGTAGAATTTTTCAACCGTGCTTACATGTAGTTGCTCTTCTGGCGAATGCGGGTATTTAAGTGTTGGGCCAATACTGATCATGTCCATGCTTGGGAATTTTTCACCAATTATTCCGCATTCAAGTCCTGCATGTATTGCTTCTACTTTTGGTTCAGCACCATACATTTCTTTGAATATTTTTTTTGAAAGTTTCAATATTTTCGAGTCAAGGTTTGGTTTCCAACCAGGATATGGTGTTTCTTCTGTTACTTTTGCACCGGAAAGCTCTGAAATTGCACGGATTCGATCTCTTAGATTTTGAAGAGCAGATTTAATTGAACTTCTTGTGCTAAATATTATCAAAACATTTTTTTCGCTGAAAGAAACCTTTGCTAAATTTGTGGATGTTTCAACAAGATTTGGTATATCATAACTCATTTTATCAACACCATGTGGTAGCCCATGCAGCAAGTTTAGTATTTTTTCCTGTGCATCCTTTGTTAAAGCTGTTTTTAGTTTTTCGGTTTTTTCTATTTCTACCTTGAAATTTGGGTCAATTGGTTTTATTTCTTCAAAAATATCTTTTTCTTCTTTTTTTATTGAGTCGATAAGCGCTTCTTTGTTCATTTTATTTATTGATATTTTTGCATTTGCCTCTCTTGGTATTGCATTGTGTTTATCCCCTCCTGTAATTTCTGTTACGTAGAAGTCATGGTTTTTTGATGCTTTCCAAAGTATTCTTGCAAGTATTTTTATGGCGTTTCCCCTTTGTTCATGAATATCCACTCCAGAGTGACCTCCTCTAAGACCTGAGACTCTAATTATCATGCTTTCAAGCTCTTGCTCAATTGATTGTGTATTTATTGGGACCTCAATTTTTGAATCTCCTCCTCCTGCACAACCAACAGTTATGACACCAAAATCTTCACTGTCTAGATTAAGCATTATTCTTCCTGAAAGCATGTGCGGCTCTAAAGCAAATGCACCTGTAAGCCCTGTTTCCTCATCAACAGTGTATAATGCTTCTATTGGGCCATGTTTTATTGTTTTATCTTCAAGTATTGCTAGACTTATTGCAAGCCCTATCCCATTATCTGCTCCTAATGTTGTTCCGTCTGCTGTTAGAATATCTCCTTTTAGTTTTAGTTGTATTGGGTCTTTTGTGAAATCAAATTTTACATCTGTGTTTTTTTCACAAACCATGTCCATATGACCTTGTAAAACAATAGTTGGTTTGCCTTCTAAACCTTTACTTGCAGGTTTTGAAATAACAACATTACCTGGTTTATCAGTTTTGAATTTTAAATTATTTTTTTTAGCAAAATTAATTATGTATTCTCTTATTTTTTCCTCATGTTTTGAGCATCGAGGTATTTTTCTTATTTCATTAAAATGTCTCCATACTATTCTTGGCTCTAAATTAGTAATTTCAGTCATATATTCTCCTCCCTATGGAGTCAAACATGTAATATTATATGGTAAATAAACATTTGCTATAGTTTTTTAGAAATATTTTATATAATCTTTATTTATTATCTTTGAAAAATTTAAGGTGATTTGTTTATGGATTGGGGAATGAAAAATAGATTATCAAAAATAATTAAACCAAAAGATGGTCATACAGTCATGCTTGCTGTTGATCATGGTTATTTTATGGGTCCAACATCTGGACTTGAAAATCTTGGAAAAATGGTTAATCCTCTTTTGCCTTTTGCCGATACATTGATGCTTACAAGAGGCGCTCTAAGAAATTATGTTGATCCAACTGTCGATATTCCCATTGTTTTGCGTGTTTCAGGTGGAACAAGCATTATTGGAAAGGAACTTCTTCATGAAGGAACAGTTGTTTCTATAGAGGATGCTATTCGTTTAAATGCTTCAGGTGTTGCTTATTCAATTTTGGTTGGTGCTGAGTTTGAGCGTGATACTATTCTTGGGTTGACTAATTATATTGATGAGGCTGAGCGATATGGTATTCCTGTTGTTGCTGTTACTGCTGTTGGAAAAGACATGGTTAGAGATGCGCGTTATATGAGTCTTGCTTCTCGAATGGCTGCCGAGCTTGGTGCCCATATTGTTAAAACCTATTATGTTAAAGATTTTGAGAAGGTTATTGAAACCTGTCCTGTTCCTGTTGTTATTGCTGGTGGTAAAAAGCAACCTGAAAAAGAAGCTTTTGAAATGGCTTATAATGCTTTACAGGCTGGAGCAATTGGTGTTGATATGGGGCGGAATATTTTTCAAAGTTCTGATCCTGTCGGGATGATTAAAGCTATTAATGCTATTGTTCATAAAAATTATAATCCAAAGGAAGCCTTTGATTTGTTTAGCTCTCATAAAAAATAATTATTTTTTTTTATTCAAAACAACTATTTAAAAACCATATTTATATTATAAATTAATTAATATACAAATAGAAAAATATATATATTATGAGTTATAACACTTATAATATATGTTTAAAATTAAAATATCGTCACAACAAGCTCGTGATGATACAAATATTATTACATTAGAAATTTTATCAAGGGCTATTGCCAATAAGACAGGAATTGATATACAAGAAGCACGAAAAAATGCTGGTTTTGTTTTGGATGTATTTGGTTACAACGATAGGATCATTGATAATATATTAGATTATGAGGATAGACAGTTGTTTTATTTCTTAGAAGAAGAGGGTATGCTTGCAACTGATCATGAAGATACTATTTTATATGATGGCAGGGAATGGCGTACCCATTATTGGATCCTTAAGAAAAAAACTATTTTAAAATATGCAAAAGATAAAAACAGTTGTTTAAAAAATGTTTTTTCTGATAAACCGGTTTGGGATATATCTAACCTAGGAATATATGATTCACTTTCAGAAGATGCCTGGACTACAAGAAAAAAGCGTTGTATTTAATTATAATTTAAAAGTATTTTAGGGAAGCTTTGGAGGTAAATAGAGGGGAAATACCATGGAAGGCTTGCATGCCTTTTCCATGGTTTTTTTATTCAACACTTAAACTTATCTTTAAAAATTAAAAAGCTTTATATATTATTTAAATTAATATATAAATAAGATAATATATTATTTAACCTTCTAATGAAGGAGAAAAATAAATGAAAGAAAAAGAAAGCCCATCTATTAAAAAGGCGATAGATGATTTATTAAAGACAAGCATCATCAAAGAAATTTCAAAAAGAAATAACAAGGATTTTGCACAAAAACTAGCTGTGTGGTTAGTTAGATACATTTTAATAATATCATCCATGAATGAGTCATTACAAATTGATCTAGAAGAAGTTTTATTAAATTTACATGGTAAAAATTTTAAAAAAATATTAGAAATCACAGAAAAAACCATTAATAAAATTAAAAAAGACACAGAAAATTATAATAGATATATTTGGTAGAAATGTTATTATAAAACTAAATAAGGAATATTGAAACATATTTAATAAATAATCATGCAATACTTTTTATTATGACTTCTATAAAAGAAAATTTTATTAAATGATAAAGTATTTACATAACAATTAATTAAAAGACTAAATTGTTAAAATATTAATTAATGCGGATGGGATAGTATTGCACTCTAGAATAAAATCCATGGCCTGGTTTTTCAGAGGAATTGCTAAAATTCAAAATAAGGTTTCAATCAACAAAGATGTTGAAATATTACATTTTGACATTATAACAAGTTATGCTTAAATATTGGTTATAAAAAAGTATAAACTGTAAGGTGAGTGAGGATATTGCCTAAAAGGATTAATTCAAAAAATAAAAGGTTAAAATCAGCTGTATCTGAGGTAGTAGGAACTTTTTTATTGTTAACAATTTCAGTAACACTATTTTCAGTTGTTTATATTGCTTTTTTTTCTATCCAGCCTAGTACTCCTTCTCCTTCTTCCAACATAATAGCTTCCATGGAAAAGGATAAAATCATATTTGAACATAGAAGTGGGGAGTCTTTGTCTTTAGATACAAAAATATTGTTAAGTTTTGGTGGCGTGGATTATCCCTTTACAATAAAAAATTTAACCTCCCAGTTTGGTGAACAATTTTTTGTTGATTCCAACGGTGATAGCCTATGGAGTATTGGTGAAAAATTAGTTGTTACTAAACAGATGTTAGATTTCATTACCAATAACAAAGACTTAGAGGGTTTACAGGCAGAGGCTACTGTTATTGATGTTAATAGTAATAGTATAATAATGGAAGGTGTTCTTAAAAAAGGATCAAAAGTCGAAATTCCATATGTTATTACCAAACCAGTTGTGTACATAACAAATCATCTAGCGCAACTATCGATGAATTATAATTTCAAAGACTATAATGGAACTTTAAGATTTTTATATAAAACATTGGATGGTGACTGGATTGTTGCTGGTGTGTCTACTAATAATTCTGGTTGGGGTACTTATACTTGTATAATAAGCAATTTAAACCCAAATACAGTATATTATTTTAAGGCTCAACTTGAATACAACTCTATTGTTGTTGATGGTGAAGTATTACAATTCAAAACCCTTGGAATAATAGTTGGTGAATGGCATTTTGACTCGGGTAGTGGTATAACAGCGGTTGATTCATCAGGACATGAAAACCATGGTACACTTTACAATCAACCACAATGGACAACAGATAAAGTCAATGGAAGTTATGCTTTAAGTTTTGATGGGATTGATGACTACGTACTGGTTAGTGACAGTGATAGTTTAGATTTAACAAGTAATATCAGTATCGAGGCATGGATAAAACCTCTTAATCATAGTGACGGATTATTTGGGGATATTGCAGATACGTATGTTAATTCATTAGCATTAGGTATATTAGATTGTCAAGAGCATAGTATTATAAATATTTACAATAACATTTATGCTATTGTTTTACGAGGAACAGATAACAAAGGTTTTTTGGTTACAGTGGAGATTAATACAAATGGGCAGATTAATAATAAAATAATAGATGACCTAATATTTGATTCATCCTTATGTTATAAACCAAAAATAATTAAAATAGATAATACTAATTATTACATTATTGTTTATACAGGTTCTTCTAATCATGCGTTTTTGAAAACTGTTGAAATAAACGATAATGGTTTAATAGCAGATAATGTGGTTGATTCTCTAGAGTTTGATACAAATACCTGTTACGATCCATTTATTATCCATATTGCAGATTATGTTTACGCCATTGCTTATACTGGTTATAGAAGTAATGGTTATTTAGTAACAATGAATATAACAGATAATGGTCAGATTAATGGTATTATTAATTCCTCCATTTTTGATCAAACCACAACCACTGCCTATGCCGCAAGAGAATTTGAAATAATTCATTTAAATGATGATATTTATGTAATTTGTTATAGAAACAAAGACAATGATGGTGAATTAAGAACAGTGCGGATACAAAATGATGGAACAATTTCAAATGAATATCATACGTATCCTGAGGGGTATTATATTAATACATTTTTATTTGATAGAGATGATGGATGGACTCCAGATATAATACACATAAATGGTAATATTTTTGCTATTGCTTATGGTGGTTTTGAGTCTCCTTCTCAAGATGGCTGGTTAAAAACTGTTAATATATCAAATGATGGAAAAAATTTTAGTGTTGTTGATAGTTTTGAATATGATGAAACTTTTGGTATTGACCAAAATATAATTCATGTTTATGGAAACATTTATGCTGTTGTTTACAGGGGGCCTAACAATGATGGGTTTATAAAAACTATTGAGATACTAAATAATGGAGATATTGGCAACAGTGTTATTGATACATGGGAATTTGATCCAAGTGATTGTTATAAACCCAGAATTATTAATATTGATGGAAACATTTATGCTATTGTTTACACTAGTACTTACAATGATGGATATATAAGAACTTTTAGTTTATCAAATGATGGTACTATAATTAAGAGCGTAATTGATCATTTGGAATTTGGTATATTTGATTATCTTGATCCAAATATAATACATGTTAAAAACAATGTTTATGCTGTTGTTTATAGAGATAATTTATACAAACATGGTTATCTTAGAACATATGAAATCAACAGTGACGGTCAGATTAATGAAGATGTAATTGATATTCTTGAATTTGAAAATGTAGCTTGCTACGAACCAAATATCACATACATTGGTGGTTCTGTTTATGCTATTGTTTATAGGGGACCTGATAATGATGGTTTTGTTGTAACTGTTGAAATCTCAGATACTGGGCAGATAACAGACAATATTATTGATATTTTTGAGTTTGATACATCAAATTGTTATAGACCAAAGATTATTCAAATCGCCGGCTCTTTTTATGCTATTTCTTATACAGGTCCAAGTAATCGTGGTTATTTAAAAACTGTTGAAATTTCAAATACTGGTATTATAACTAAAACCGTTATTGATAATCTAGTTTTTTCTAATCAAGCTTCTTATACTCCAGAAATAATTCAGGTTTTTAATGATGTTTTTGCTATTGTTTATTCACGTACAACTTCTGGAGGTTATATATCAACAGTTAAAATCAATGGAAGCGGATCAATTGATGACAATATTTATGATACCCTGAGATTTGATGATATCAATAATCCAGTAGCAAATGATTATTATTGTTATGAACCAGATATAATTCAAATCAATGATAGAATAATTGGTGTTGTTTACCGAGGAAGATATTATGCATACTTAAAAACTCTTAGGATTGGAGAAAATGGTGATATTACTAATGAAAATGATGACACATATAAATTTGTTACGTTGTACTATCAACCAAACATAATCCAGGTTAGCAATGACATTTATGCTGTTACTTGCAGGACAAGTATTTATGATGGATATTTAATAACAGTGACAATAACGCAAACACAAAAAGTAGGTAGAGTAATAGAAAAAGCTGGTGCCTATAAAATTTATGCAAATAGTACAACTGTTTTTGCTTACATAAACAGTATGCAAATTCAAGCAACAATTTCCCAAGGTTTTAATTATGTTGTTTTAACGTATAATAAAAATAAAGCCTCCAATAATTTAAAGCTTTATGTTAATACAACTGAAGCAGTTATTACAACATTTTCTGAAAGTATCAATGTTAATAGTAATGACTTGTATATTGGAGGTCTTAATTGTGTCATTGATGAGGTTTTTATTCATGAATTAGAATTAAACAAAAGTGAAATTATACAGCGTTATAATGATTATGTAGGTTGATTTATAGGGTGGAAAAATGGATAAAAATAATAGTAGGATTAAGAAACTTTGGCATGATGAGGAAGGTGTTGTGGGGATAGTTGTAGCAGTACTACTCATAGGACTTTTTATAACAATTCTTACAACTATTCAAACAATTTATGTACCAACATGGATGGAACAAAAAGAGGCAGAACACATGGAAAATGTTGCAAACCAATTTTCCATGCTAAAATTTGCAATTGATACACAAATAATTGCTGAAAAGTCTATGCCAATTTCTACACCAATAGAACTTGGAAGTAAGGAAATGCCTTTTTTCCTGTCTAGTAAATCTTTTGGTTCTTTAGAAATTTTAGATGATGAGTTTGCTTTATCGGTTAATACTGATGCTGATGGTTTTTTGAATTATTCCTTTGGAACAATTAAATATACTTCAAAAAATGCATACTTTCTAGATCAAGACTATATTTATGAAGGCGGGGCTATAATAATGAATCAATCTAAAGGAAGTGTAACGGTAATACCGCCTTCTTTTTCTATGGAACTTGATCCTTATGAAAATGATATAAATTTAGAATTTATAATAATAAATATTTCAAGAGTTAAGGAAAAAACATCGGTTAGTGGATATGGGACTTACCCCATTAAAACAAGGTTTTCAGAATCTATGTCGCCCATATCAGTTAGTGGGGTAAATAGTATAACTATTAAAACAAGTTATGTTAATGCTTGGGAGACTTTTTTTAACCATACACTAACTGAATCAGATGATCTTGAATATGGTACTCATTTTATAATAAGTAAAATCAATAATGGTATGGAGTTGGATTTTTTAACTGGTACTGATTGGAATAAACCAAATTTGGATATAAAAATTTATAATGTAAATGCTGAAGTAGGTCCGGGTTGGGTTTAATGGTAAAAAGAAACAACTATGGTATATCAGAAATGTTTGGCACTGTTTTACTTTTATCAATAGCGGTTTCATCTTTTGTAATAGTTCATGCTAACTTGTTGTTAAATCCATTTTCTCAAGATAGACCATTTACAACTGTTGTTGGTTGGAAACAAGGAGAAAATATCACACTTTTGCATAGAGGCGGTGAGCCTTTATCTTTGAAAACAAAAGTTACATTTGAAATAGGTAATAATTCTTTTAATATTGTTATTGGGAATTATTTAGATAGTGAATCTAAATATGATGGTGAGTGGAATATTGGCGAGATCCTCATTTATAACCCGCCTGGTTTTGATGATTTAGCTGATGTAGATGTTAAGGTTACTGTTTTTGATGTTGAAACTAATACTATTATAATGAGTGAGCAACTTTAATAAAAGTCAAATATTTTTACTAAGTATATTTGATATTTTTAAAAAATAATAATTTCAAAAATAACCCAGTTAAATAACGGTATAAAACGTTATTATTATTTGTTAAAAAAAACCTTTTTTTAGTATATTAAATTTCGTATATAATAAAATTTTAAATAATGGTTTTATTTCTACATGTCTTGGTGTTGAAAAATATGTGGTTTCAGGTAAGATTGTATTTATTGGTTGCTTTACTGTTTTCAATATTATATGGATTAATTGTTGGAATAGCTTACCTACTTGGTTATTCAGGTTATACTTTTTACATTATGATTTTTGTTTTAGCCTTTATTATGATTTTTATACAGTACTTAATAGGTCCAAGGATTGTTGAATGGTCAATGCGGGTTCGTTACATAAATGAAAATGAGTATCCAAATATTCAAAAAATGGTTAAAGAATTGGCTGAAAAAGCCCGCCTACCTAAAACGCCAAGAATTGGTATTGCTGAAATAGATATACCTAATGCTTTTGCTTTTGGTAGAACAAAAAAAGACGCTCGTGTTTGTGTAACAAGAAAAATACTTGATATTTTAAGTGAAGATGAATTAAAGGCAGTCCTTGGTCATGAAATATCGCACATCAAACATAGGGATGTTGTAGTAATTACAATGCTTAGTGTGATTCCAATGGTTTGTTACATGCTGTTTATCACACTTTTTTGGGGTGGAAGAAGAGATAGAAATAGTGGCGGTGCAATGGCAATTGGACTTCTTGCCTTAGTTTTTTATTTTTTTACAAACCTGCTTGTACTTTATGGTTCAAGAATAAGAGAATATTATGCTGATGCTGGTAGTATAAGCTTGGGTTGTAAAGCCCATGATCTTGCAACAGCTTTATACAAATTAACTCTTGAAAGTGCTAAAACACCAAAAAAAATACTTAAAAAAGCAGAAGGAATAAAAGCATTTTTATTAAATGATCCGTCAAATGCGGTAAATGAGGTGAGAGAGTTAAAGGATATTGATCTTGATATGAGTGGTACAATTGATGCAGATGAGTTAAGAATTCTAACGACTAAAAAAATAAAGCTAACGGTTGCAGATAGGCTGTTTGAAATTTTCAGCTCGCATCCAAATATGAAAAAAAGGATAAAACATTTATCAACACTAACTTAAAAATTTTTTTTTCACGATAACTTTATAAAACAAATGGTATTAACTGCAACAAAATAAACCAAAGGGAAATTGTTATGGATCCGATATGGTTGATATTAATATTCATAATAATAATTGTAGTATTCTTCATATTTATTTATTGGGGATTCTACAATAGAATAATTAGATATGAAAACCGCGTTGATAACTCCTGGGCTCAGATCGATGTACAGTTGAAAAGAAGAGCTGATTTGATACCAAATCTCATGGAAACTGTTAAAGGTTATATGAAGCATGAGCGAGAAACTCTTGAAAGTGTTACAAAAGCTCGTGCTGCTCTTATGAGTGCAAAAACCCCTCAGGAAAGCATCAATGCTGATAATATGCTTACAAGTACTTTAAAAACATTGTTTGCAGTTGCAGAAAGTTACCCTGATTTAAAGGCTAACCAGAATTTTTTAAACCTTCAGGATGAGCTCACCCACACTGAGGATAAAATAGCTTATTCAAGGCAACATTATAATGACTCTGTTTTAGCGTTTAATAACTTAATAGAAACATTCCCTGGTAATATTTTTGCAAGATGGATGGGTAAAAAAGAAAAACAGATGTTGCAGATACCTGAGGCATCAAAAGAAGTACCTAAAGTATCATTTTAAAAAATCCTTTAGTTTTTTGATATTATGACCGAGAAAATGCTTATTGAAGATCATATTCGAAAAAACAAAAGAGATACAGTTTTAATATGTCTTTTTATGCTTCTTCTTTTATTTAGTGTTATCTTTGCAGTGGGATGGATACTTGGTGCTCCTCCTATTGTTTCAACTGCAATTGGCCTGCCTGTTGCCCTTGCTTATATTTTGATTACTTATTCTTTTTCTGTTCAAAGTGTTTTATCTGCTGCTGGTGCAAGATCTGCAAACCCACAAAACCGGGATGAAAAAATCTTGATTTATAAAGTAGAGGAAATGGCACTTGCTGCTGGTTTACCAATACCAAAGGTTTATGTTCAGGATTCAAGGGACATAAACGCATTTGCCACCGGAAGAAAACTAGAAGAAGCAGTAATATGTGCAACAACAGGGGCAATTCAACAATTAAATAAGGAGGAACTTGAAGGAGTGATTGCTCATGAAATGAGTCATATAAGAAACCGTGACATACTTGTTATGACAGTAACAGTTGGTGTGGTTGGTGCAATAGCATTACTTGCTGAGATTGCCTTGCGTTTACTATTTTGGGGAGGAGTTAGGTGGAAAGATAACAGGAGAGATGGAGGGAACATCTTTGCAATTATTGCATTAATTTTTTTTATAATACTTGCACCAATTTTCTCAAGACTAACATATCTGGCAATTTCAAGAAGACGGGAGTATTTAGCAGATGCAGATGGAGCTTATTTAACAAGAAACCCAGAAGGGCTTGCAAGGGCTTTGGAAAAAATAAAAAATGATTTACCAGATGATCCAAAGGGATCAAAAACAGTAGCTCCACTATATATTGCAAATCCTTTTAAAAGAGCAAGAAGAGACTCAATATGGTCAACACATCCACCACTAGATGAAAGAATAAGACGATTAAGATCCATGTAATTTTTTTTATTGAGTTATAACAATTTTTTGTTCTTTTTTAACATCAAGCATCATGGGAACATCAAGTTGTGATTTTACAAACCATTCAACTGGATAACTTCTCTGGCCGCTCATAGTACTTAACACATCAACAACAGCACCTAAACCTGTAGAAAGATTTTTACGTGGATCAATTGATAAAATGTTACTTGGAATAGCAATTTCAAAAGGATACTCATTATTTTGGTACTCCCCTTCAGAACCTAGTGGTATTTTAAAATCATAAATAGTAACTTTTTTGGTATTTATTTTTCCATCATGACTACGATACGTTTCTTTTCTTTCCCCAAATAATCCTACTTCAAGTTTTCTAGCTTTGGTTGGTTTTTTCAAATTAAGTTTAACTACTCCTTTAATTTTTTCTCCAGGTTTATAGTCATATTTTTCAAGGGTTAATGTTATTTTATCCTGTCCAAATAATCCCATAAACTTCCTTCTCCAAATAATATTTTCAATAAAACAATATCTTTTACTTGTTTAATATACCTTTTACAAAACCATCTATATTTTGCTTTCCATCTAAAATTTCCCCTTTTTTCATTCTTAAACCTAAAAAATTATCAACAGTTTTAACACCTAAATTTTTTAAGTTATTTTCGATAGTTTCCCTGAATTTTTCTCTACTGTTAATTGGACTTATACCTGTTCCAAATACTGCTGCATTTTTTCCTTTAACATTTTCTGCTTTACTCATGAAAGTTTTAACAAAAGGTGAAGGATATCCTGCCCATGTTGGAGAGCCAATTATTATAAAATCATAGTTTTTTAAATCAAAATCAGTGTTTTTTATTGGTAATTCTACTTGTTTCAAAGCAGATCTACCTGCTGTAAAAAAACCAGGTTTTTTAACATGTTCTATTTCCAGTAGCTCAATGTCAGCATTTTCTTGTTTAAATTTTTCTTCCAGCAACTGTGCTGCTTTTTTTGTGTTCCCTGTTCTTGAATAATAAATTATACCTATTTTCATAATAAATCACATGTTTTCAGAATCATAAAGTCTATTAAATAATTAATCATAGACGGTTATGCATGAATAAAGAAAAAATGAAAGTTGCAATGTATTATAATAACAATGATGTAAGAATCCAGGAAATGCCGGTGCCTGAAATTAATGATGATGAACTACTGGTTAAAGTTAAAGCCTGTGGTATTTGTGGAAGCGATGTTATGGAATGGTACAGAATAAAAAAGGCACCAATAGTTCTTGGTCATGAAATGTCGGGTGATATTGTTAAAATTGGAAAAAATGTTAAAAAATATAAAATTGGAGATATGGTTTTTGTTTCACATCATGTTCCATGTTTTTCCTGCAGTTTTTGCAAAAACAATCAAGAAACTCTCTGTCACACTCTTCATACTACGAATTTTTATCCAGGTGGTTTTGCAGAATATTTAAAGGTTCCAAAAATAAATATTGAAAATAATGGCGTGTTTGTTTTACCAAAAGAAATTTCTTATGAAGAGGCTGTTTTTATTGAACCGCTTGCTTGTGTTGTTCGTGGAATGAAAATTGCTGAAATCAAAACAGGTGAAAGTGTACTAGTTGTTGGAAGTGGTGTAGCTGGTATTTTAAATATTAAATATGCAAAGGCAATGGGTGCTAGTAAAATTTTTGCTACAGATATTGATGCATATCGTTTAATGTTAGCAAAAAAAATGGGTGCAGATGTTGTTATCAACGCAAAAGAAAACATAATTGAAAATGTTAAAAAAAATAATGATGGTAAACTAGCTGATTTAGTTATTTTATGTACAGGATCTCCTTCTGCAGCAAGGCAGGCCTTGGACTGTGTTGCTGCTGGTGGTACTATTCTTTTTTTTGCACCAACTGCACCAGGTGTTGAAATTCCTTTTCCACTTTTTGATTTATGGAATAAACAGGTAAAGATGGTTTCAACTTATGCTGGTGCTCCAAATGATATAAAAGAAGCAATAGAATTGTTAAAATCAAAAAAAGTGAAGGTAACTGATATGATTACTCATAGGCTTCCTTTAAAAGAAGCAGCTAAAGGATTCAAGCTGGCAGCTGAAGCTAAGAACTCTATGAAAATAATCATAGAACCTGATTTATGAGAAAATTTTTTTTAACTCTTGTAAAAAATTGTAAAAGAAATAATTTCATTTTTAAGGAATATTAATAATATTAATAGCAGTATTTAAATTATAGTAAATGTTTATAATTTACTAAGGGTTAAAAAAATGAATAAGAAAATACTTTGTGTTTTTGCAGTTTTGAATTTAGTAGCAGTTTCAATACCATTTTTAGAACCAGCAAACAAATTAATTTGTTGCCAAAATAATTTAAATTATTTTGTAGATGTAAATCAATTTGAGGATAATAAAATAAACTTAAATTTTTCAAAGAAATTCGAATATGAAATCATTCGTGATGATTATGGAGTTCCACATGTTTTTGCAGATACAAAAGAAGCACTTGCTTTTGGGACAGGTTATGCAATTGCTCAGGATAGACTTTGGCAGGCAGATGTTTTTAGAAGACAGGCAACAGGTAGATTAGCAGAGTATAATCTAACCTCTGTTGATTATGATTACTTAACTAGGTTAAAAGGGTATAGCAAGCAAGAAAATACTGAGTTATTTGAAAATTTAAGCTCACCTTACAAGGAGATGCTTGCAGCTTATACAGAAGGAATAAACCTTTACATAAATGAAGCCTTAAATAATCCAATTAGCAAGATGCCTTTTGAATATTTATCTAAAGGGATTTCACCTGAACCTTGGACTGTTGAAGATTCTATGGCAATTGGGCAAATGATGGTTAGGCGTTGGGGAGAAGGAGGAGGCAACGAACTTATTTTTACAGTAGGGCATTTAAGTCTTATTGAACGTAATGGAATTATAAAGGGATGGAGAATTTTCAATGATCTCTGCCCACAGTTTGACCCAGGTTCAATTACCACATTAGATTGTGATGAGTATTTTAATAATCCCAGAATTTCAATACTTCCTCCATTTTTTATTTTTAAAGTTGTTGAATCGGCAAAAAAGTTTATTGAAATGAAAAAACTGGATAAAAAGGTTTCAGAATCATTAGGCTTGTTGTATCATTTTGGAAGCAATGCATGGGTTGTTTCCACTTCTAAGTCTGAAACAGGTAATGCTCTTCTTCTTGGTGGGCCTCAGATGGGTCACACTATACCTCAAATTGTTGTAGAAATTGGTATGCATGGAGCTGGGATTAACGCAACCGGTATGACCTTTCCAGGAGTAGGACCCGCTATTGCAATTGGCGTTAGTGAGTATGGTGCATGGACAACCACATCTGGTTTGTCTGACGGAGTTGATACCTATATTGAGATTTTACACCCATTTAATAAAACAAAATATTTATTCAAAAATAAATGGCTTTCTATGGAACGTAGAATTGAAACCATTTATGATAATGAAGGTGTTGCGCATGAATTTGAATTTTATAGAAGTGTTCATGGTCCTGTACTTGATATTAGATGGAAACCATTTTTGGGTGGGATTGCTGTTAGTCAAAAAATGGCCTTCTGGAAAAATGAACACAGAACCCTGGAAGGTGTGATGAGTTTTCAGGAATGTAAAAATATCTCAGAATTTGAGCAAGGCGTAAGTAAAATTGTTTCATCTCATAATTGGTTTTGGGCTGATAGAAATGGAGATATTGGGTATTATCATTCTGGTTGGTACCCAATACGACCAGAATATGGTTTATTTCACCGTTTAATTGATGATAGATTTCCATTAATTGGAACAGGAAAAGAAGAATGGAAGGGAATTGTTCCCTTTGTTGAATTACCAAAAGGGCGTAATCCTTCAAAAGGTTTTTATGCTAACTGGAACAATAAACCAAAACTCAACTGGCCTTATGCAGAAGCAGAAATAGGTCCAATGTGGGGGGAAGGTCACATTGTAAAACGTATCATGGAATTACTTGAAGCAGATGATAATATATCATTTGAAGACATGATAAATATCTGCCGTAATGTAGCTTATCATAATGCATATGGCACATACTTCAAGCCATATTTACTTGATGCAATATACTCTGTTGGTGGTATTCCACAGCAAGTAATTTCTGCTCTGGAAGACTGGAATTGTTATTATAATGACGAAAATAATGATGGATTTTATGATGAGCCTGGTTTAACAATATTCAATAAATGGTATGATGAAATTTTTAATGTTATTCTTAAAGACGAGCTTATTGAAGAAGTAAGAGATTTTACTCACAGTTTACTACTTCATATTTTTCAAGGAAAAGACTCTAAGTTGAAACTGAGATATAAAAATTATTTAGGCAATCTTTCAAAGGAACAAGCAATTATTATTGCATTAAAAAACACACTTGAATTATTAGAAAATCAGTTTGGTACTGATAATATTTCGCAATGGCTTACTCCTGTAGAAATGAATCATTTTAAAGAAATCGGGGCGCTGCCTTCGCCTGAAATGCCTAATATGAACCGGGGAACTTATAATCAGATTGCTGAAATGCCAAACTACAATTTAAACTCATTTTTTTCTCCTATTGCTTATAATGTACTTCCGCCAGGTCAAAATGGTTTTGTTAATTACCTTGGGGAACCAAATATTCATGCTTATGATCAACTGAATCTTTATGTGAACTGGCAATTCAAACCAATGCTTTTTACTCTTAACAGTATCAACAATTAAAATAAAACAGGTAAATGAATTTAGAACTATTCTTGATTCTGAAAAATATTGGTTGGATATAATGGTTTTAATAATTTATTATAGAAAGAATGTTTTAAAAAATCAAAAATTTTTTTGCTGGGTGTAGATCGTAATCCTTTTTTTCTGTCAAAGTTTATAATGATTAAAATTATTTCAGTTTCCCAATGAAAAAAATAAAAGCTATTTGGCAACTCATGCGCCTTGAACATGGTGTCATGATTGCTTTGGGCATACTTGTCGGCTCATTAGTAGCATTAAAAGGAACAGGTTTTTTATCCTTTGATAAATTTATTTTAACATTTTTTACTGCTTTGTTTTTGGAAGCAAGTACTTTTGCATTAAACGATTATTATGATTTAGAAATTGATAGAAAGAATAATAGAATCGACAGACCTTTGGTTAGAGGTGATCTTTCGCCAAGATCTGCTTTAATCCTTTTTTCAATTTTTTTTCCACTTGGTTTAATCTGCTCTTTTTTTGTAAATAAAACTTGTTTTGTTATTGCTGTTATCACCGCTTTACTTGCTGTGCTTTATGATGCTAAAATGAAGAAAATAAAACTTGTTGGGAATTTCTACATTGCATATGTTATGGCAATTCCTTTTGTTTTTGGTGGAGCAGCAGTTATTGAAAAAGAAGCATTGTTTTTTGAGCTTGATCCAGCTATTTTTATTATTGCACTTATCGCATTTTTTGCAGGCTCAGGTAGGGAGATTATGAAGGATGTTATGGATTTTGAAGGTGATCTTGAAAAGGGTGTTAGATCTTTTCCAAAATATGTTGGTAAACGTAAGTCAAACATCATTGCTGCATTGTTTTATATTTCAGCTGTTGTTTTTAGTTTCATTCCGTTTTTTTATGAAAAATTCG
>JBNVCE010000001.1:0-22858 GCA_050410885.1 Thermoplasmatota archaeon
GGGACACTGGTGTGTCGCCTGTGATGTCTTGTGGTATTGCTTTTACTCAGTTTTTTAATGTATGAAATATTGGTGTTTTTCACTAACTCTAGATTAGTGTGGTGCCCGGTTGTAAAATTGTTTAAAAATAATTTCATAATTAAAGAATAATTAAATAAAGTGTAAAAATATATTCTTTTTAATAATAGTTATAAAAAATGAGTAATACTTATGAGTAAAGCAACAAAAAACAATTTATCACTATTCCTAAATGAGTTTATAAGAATTTCAGATGCATTTAAATGGACGGCTATATCATTTGTTGGTTTTATTTTAGGAATTACCCAATTATCAATTATTGATTATATTATTCCTTTTTTAATATTTGTATCATCAACATTATCTATAATGGCTTTTACTTTTGCAATAAACAATTTTTACGATACTGAATCAGATAAAAAAAATCCAAGACGAAAAGAATCTAATGCAATTGCATCAGAAATTATATCAAAAAAAACTTCAGTATTTTATTTATTAGTTTTAGCAATAATTTCAATAATAATTTCTATTTTTTTATTCAGAATAGAAGTTTTTATTTTTTGTATTTTTTTATTGTTTTTGGGATGGGCTTATTCAGCACCACCTATAAGAACCAAAAATATACCAGGGTTAGATGTAATATGGCATTTTATCGGGTTTTTTTCATATATTATCTGGGGTAGTCTTATTGCTGGTGCATCAGTTTATTGTGGTTCAATAAGTTTAATGACATGGTTAATAGCAATTTCTATTGGAATTTTTAGTTGCATAGGACAGGTTTGGAATCACATTGTTGATTATTCTTTTGATAAAGATGCAAAGGTAATGACTTTTGCCGTTAAAATAGGACTAAATAAGGCAAAAAAAACATTAATTCTTCTTATTATTTTGCATATTATTTTTTTAATTCCACTTATTTTGTTATTCATTATTAAAAATTTAATAACTGTAATACTTTTGATCTTTTGTTTAATTATAGGTTATATATTATTAAAACCAAAAAAAACAGGTTTTCCTTCTAGACAATCATTTGAATTTTATTTTGCTACCATATTTGGCGGCTCAGTTTATTTCTCTTGCTTGATTTATCACTTATTTTTTTTACTTGGCATGTAAACAATAAAAATATTATAGAATTTTTAAGATATTAACAATGAAATCTTTTTTTTGATAAAAACATTTAAAGACCTTTTTGTATTTGTGGTTTAATTAATTTTTTAGAGTGGGTCTGTGAATGGGTGGGGATTTATCAAACAATATAGCAGCTAGCTCGGATTTACTCGAGTATTTTAACAGTTTACAAAAAGAAATTGATTTTTGTTACACCATTGCTGAAAAAGCAAGAAAAAAAGGTTTTGATCCAGAACTAGTTGTTGAAATCCCACAAGCTCTTGATCTTGCTGCTAGAGTTGAACAACTTGTGGGTCCTAAAAATATTGCTTCAAAAATTCGTGAAGCTACAAAAAAAATAGGTGACAGAGAACTAGTCTCAATAGAAATAGCAAAAGAAATTGTTAATGGAAAAAAGTATAAATTCAAAACAAAAGAAGAAGCACTAGATCAGGCAATAAGAACAGGACTTGCAATACTTACTGAAGGAGTACTTGTTGCACCCTTGGAAGGAATAGCAGAAGTAAAAATAGGTAAAAACAAGGATGGAACCGATTATGTTGATCTGTATTTTTCAGGTCCTATTCGTAGTGCAGGTGGAACAGGTCAGGCAATGAGTGTTTTAATAGCTGATGTGGTTAGAAGAGAAATGGGTATAGGAAAATTTCAACCAACAGAAGGAGAAATTGAAAGATACAAGGAAGAAATACCTTTATACAAAAGAGTACAACATCTACAATACACCCCATCTGTTGATGAGATTGATAAAATAGTAAGAGACTGCCCTGTATGTATTAATGGTGAAGGAACAGAAGACGAGGAAGTTACAGGATTCAGGGATCTGCCAAGAGTTGGTACAAACCGTTTGCGGGGTGGTGCCTGTTTAGTTATTGCAGAAGGATTATGTTTAAAAGCTCCAAAGATTTTAAAACATGTTAAAAAACTGAAACTTGAAAACTGGGATTTTTTAGATATTTTTACAAGTAAAACAAAAGAACCAGATAAAAAAGATGAAAAAGTACCAAAAATCCTGCCTTCATCAAAATACATGGGTGATGTTATTGCCGGCCGACCTGTTTTTTCTCACCCATCACGCAAAGGTGGTTTTAGACTAAGATATGGTAGAGCAAGAACTTGTGGTCTTGCTTCAACTGCTATTAATCCAGCTTCAATGTACGTACTTGATGAATTTATTGCAATTGGTACTCAAATTAAAACAGAGCGACCTGGTAAAGGAACAATTGGAACTCCTTGTAATGAAATAGAAGGACCCATAGTACTTTTACGAAATGGGGATTTAATTCAAATAAATGATACTAAAAACATTAAAACCAGTGAGATTAAAAAAATAATTGATTTAGGTGAGATACTCATTCCATTTGGTGAGTTTATTGAAAACAATGCTTTGCTTCCTGAATCAGGTTATGTTTATGAATGGTGGATTCAGGATTTACAAAAAAAAATAGGTTGTTTACCAAAAAATTATACCTTTTTAGAGGTTTTAGAATCTGAGGAAAAAACACTTAAAAAAATAATTGAGGATTTTGGTAAGGACGTTAATCTTAAACAACCAGATTTTTATGATGCTTTTGAAATTTCAAAAAAATATAATATCCCTCTACATCCATATTACAATCTTTTTTGGCATGATATAACAGTTGATGATTTACGTCTTCTTTCAAATTATGTTAAAAAACACGGTAGTTTTTCTGATTCTAGTTTAATTCTACCTATTGATAATGAGGTTAAAAAAATACTTATTGAACTAGGTGCGCTTCATAAGCAAAGACAAGGAAATCTAATTCTTGACAGATATTCTCAAGTTTTAATTAAATGTTGTGGTTTAGATTTAAATGATGATAAAATCATTGAAACAGAAAGATTTGAAATTATTAAAAATGTAAAAGCTGAAGATGATGTAATTTCTTTGGTTTCAAAACTTGCTGATGTTACAATAAAACCCAGATCACCTATAAGAATAGGTACAAGAATGGGCAGACCAGAAAAGGCAGCAGCAAGAAAGATGCGTCCTCCACCGCATGTTTTGTTTCCAATTGGTAATTATGGTGGAAATCAAAGATTGATAAAAGATGCTGCTGATTTAATAAAAATTAATATTGAGGCAGGAGTTAGAATTTGTCCTGAATGTAAAAAGAAAACCCATAGGATTTTTTGTACATGTGGAAAACATACTGAATGTTTCAATGGAAAAATAGAGATTCAAGAAATAAACCTTGCAGAGGAACTAAAACTAGCGCAAAAAAATGTAAATGAAAGAACATTACCTGCAACAATAAAAGGAGTTATAGGAACAATTTCAAAAAATAAAACACCTGAACCACTTGAAAAAGGATTACTACGAGCAAAACATAATGTACCAGTTTTCAAAGACGGTACAATAAGATTTGACATGACTGATGCACCAGTTACACATTTTAAACCAAGGGAAATTGGAGTTACTATAAACAGGTTAAGAGAACTGGGTTATAAAACTGATTATCTTGGTAATAAACTTGAGTGTGAAGACCAAATATGTGAATTAAAAGTTCAGGATGTAATAATCTCAAAAGCATGTGCTGAATTTTTTGTTCAAGTATCAAGATTCATAGATGATCTTTTAGTAAAATTCTATAAACTTGAAAGATTCTACAATATAAAAAAATTAGAAGATTTAATAGGGCATTTGGTAGTAGGACTTGCGCCTCATACATCAGCTGGTGCGCTTTCTAGAATAATTGGTTTTACTGATGCCCAGGTTTGTTATGCTCATCCTTTTTATCATGCAGCAAAAAGGAGAAATTGTTTATCATCAGAGACAAATATTACAATTGTGGATTCTAAAATACCGAAAAATACCAAAATAAAACAATTTTATTGTGACGTAAAATCTGATGAGAAGATTGTTGATGATTTTGGTACAAAACAAAAAAAAGTTGAAGGAATAAGTGCATATGCATTTAATTTTTCGAATGGAAAATCTGAACTAAAAAATATAACTTCGGTTCTCAAAATAAAAGCACCAAAACATTTACTTAAAATTAAGCTAAAATCTGGAAGAAATTTTATAGCCTCACCTTTTCATAAAGTAGTAGTATTTTCAGATGAAAAAATTGTTACTAAAAAAATTGTTGAATTGAAACATGATGATAAATTTTTAACTTACAATAATTTAAATTTTACCGAACATGATATAATAGAAATAGATTTGCTTTATGAATTTTTAAAAATTAAACATATTAATCAGGATATTGTAATAAGAAATGTTAATGAATTTGTTAAAAAATGTACAGAAAAACTTGATGGTTTACAAAAAACTTCAAATAAATTAAAAATAAATAAGAAAACATTTTTTAATTACATATCTAGAGATAGTATACCTCTTTCAATTTTTGTAAAATTGCTTGAAACTTGTAATGAGAAAATAGAATCGATACCAAAAGATTGTTTTCTAGGTGTTAAAAGAAATCACTCTGTAGTACCAAGAATAATTAATATTAATGATCAATTTATGCGTATTCTTGGATATTATCTTTCAGAAGGGCATGCTCGATTTACGAAAAAAAATTATTATCAAATATCTTTTGCCTGCACTGAGAAAGATATGCGAAAGGATATTATCAAATGTATAAATAATGTTTTTCAAATTCATCCATATCAAGACAAACGTTGTGTTTGTATCTCAAACAGAATTATTCATGATTTTTTTGTTTTTATCCTAAATATTGGAACTAATGCAAAGAACAAAAGGATACCCCCAAGATTAACTGCTTTACCAAAACAAAAAATAAAAGAACTTTTACGTGCATATTTTTCAGGGAATGGATCTGTAGAAAAAAACAGTTTACATATCACCTGTTCTTCGGTTAATCGTAACCTTTTATATGATATTGGTATGCAATTACTGCGTTTTGGCATATTTTATAGATGCAAGGAAGAAAGGAAAAAAGCTAATGGTGTTTTAAAAAAGTTCTATGAAAAAAAGAATAAAAAACCTATTTTTAAACTATATTACATTTCTATACGGTCATACTATGCTAGTAAGTTTTTTTCTGAAATTGGTTTTTCTTTAAAACGTAAACAAAATCTTCTTAAATCAGTAATTTCAAAAGAACGAAAACCAAGATTAAATATATTTGGTGATTTTGTTTTAGACGGTATTAAAGAAATTTCTCCGATAAAATACAATAAAGAATTTCTTTATGATATTGAAGTAGAAGGCTTGCATAATTTTCAAATTAACGATTTCATTATTTCAAATAATTGTGATGGAGATGAAGATGGTTTAATGTTACTACTTGATGCTCTTTTGAATTTTTCTCATTCATACATCCCTGATAAACGTGGAGGAAAAATGGATTTACCTTTGATTCTTACAACACGTATTGATCCTTCAGAAGTAGACAAAGAAGCACATAACCTTGATACACTTGCTAGATACCCACTTGATTTTTATGAAGCAACCCTACGTCATGCAAATGCAAAAGAGTTAGAAGGTAAAATGGGCTTAGTTTCTTTTAGACTTGGAACCGAGTTACAATATGAAAAGTTTGGTTATACCCATGATACAGATGATATTTCCGAAGGTCCAAAAGTTTCTACTTATAAAACATTAAAGTCCATGATGGATAAAATGAACGCACAGCTTAATCTTGCTGCTAAAATAAGGGCAGTTGATGAAGCTGATGTTGCTTATAAGGTTATAGAAAGACATTTTTTACCTGACATAATTGGTAACATGAGAGCTTTTAGTAAACAATCTGTTCGTTGTCCAAACTGTAACATTGTTTATAGAAGACCTCCATTGCAAGGTGTTTGTAATAAATGCCATGGTAAACTAACTTTAACTGTTCATGAAAAATCTGTTAAAAAATACCTAGAAATTTCAAAAGAAATTGCACAAAGATACAATATTTCTGCTTATGCACAACAAAGGCTGATCTTAATAGAAAAATCAATTGATTCATTGTTTGTTAGTGATAAGGTTAAAACCACTAAATTAACAGATTTTTTATGATAAATTAAAACATAACTTTCAAATATCAATTGTACAATGCATTGTAGGTAAGGAGACATCAATTATGGTTGATGAAATAATGCGTAATGTAAGTAAAAAAACATGGTATAAATGGTCAGTATACATTAACATAGTTTTATTCTTCGTTGTAGCTTTATTTATTTATTTACTGGTTATTGACTGCATTGAATATGGCAGGGGTTTGGGTGGAGATGTATGGCTTCGTATTACACGCGATGTTGCTTTTTTATCAATTTCATTAACATTAATTTTCGCCCAGTTGATTAGATATTTATTTATAATAATGAGACGGTCACTTTAGATTAAACGGCGATAGGTGTGGAATAGACTGGGGAGGTAGGCGTTCCCTGTAACCAGAAATCGCCGATATGCTGGGGTCGAAACCAAGAGGCGGTGCGGCGATCATTTATTGATCCATCTGTTGACTATGAGACCTTGTCCTATGGGATTAGAGGTGATGATTTCATATGGTTGGAAGGCCATATGTTCATCTTTATTGTGGGAACCGGGTCAGGCACGGAAGTGAGCAGCCTTACCACAAACTGCTGATGCTCATAGGGTAAACGGGGTTGAGAATGCAGATGGGCAGTCAGTAGATGAAACGTGCATCCACTCAAGGACCTTCCATGCCCGCTAAAGTTTAATAAATTAAACATGTTATTTCGAACTTTGTTTGGGGGATTATAAATGCCAAGATTGTTAAAGGATGAAACATTGATATCAAAATGGCAAAAATTCTTTGAAAAATATTGTAAAGCAGATATTGAGACAGTTGCTCTTGAATATCCTGAAAAACGTAGTTTATATGTTGATTATTGGAAAATCGATAAAGCAGATGAAAAATTATCTGAACTTCTAATTAACCAACCATATAAAGCAATATCTAATGCAGAAGAAGCACTTAAAAACATTGATGTAGCTGTTGAAAACAAGTTAGAACTTCATTTTAGAGTTATAAATTTACCAGATATAAATAGAATTGCTATTAGAAAAATTCGTTCAAATCATTTAGGAAAACTAGCTGCTGTTGAAGGTCTTGTTAAAAAAAGAACCGAGGTTAGACCTAAACTTCAAATTGGAGCTTTCCAATGTCAAAAATGTGGGGCAATAATAAGAATTGAACAGGAGGAAGACATTCTAAAAGAACCTTCAGAATGCCTAGAAGACCAAGGAGGCTGTGGCAGGATTTCATCTTTTAAACTACTAACTAGTTTATCTAGTTTTATTGATTCGCAAAAAATTGAGATCCAGGAAAGCCCTGAAGGTCTTCGTGGTGGTGCACAACCTGAAAGAATAGGGGTTTATTTAGAAGATGATTTAACAGGTGAAATCGCACCAGGTGACAGGGTTATTGTTAATGGTATTTTACATTCAATGCAAAGAAGACGTGGTACTTTCCGTTTAACATCATTTGATAAAATAATGGAAGCAATTAGTATTGAAAGCCAGGAACTTGCATTTGAAGAAGTAGAGGTAACTCCTGAGGATGAAAAAGAGATTCTAAAAGTTAGTAAAGACCCTGATTTACATGAAAAAATGAAAAACAGTATTGCACCAACTATTTATGGTCTTGATATTGAAAAAGAGGCTATGATTTTACAACTGTTTGGTGGTATTGCAAAGGAAATGCCTGATGGTACTCGTATAAGAGGAGATATTCATACATTACTTGTTGGTGACCCGGGTACTGCAAAGTCTCAGATGCTTTCATACATGTCTAAACTTGCCCCAAGAAGTGTTTATGCATCTGGAAAAGCCTCTTCTGCTGCTGGTCTTACTGCTGCAGCTGTACGTGATGAGTTTGGTGAGGGTCAATGGACTCTTGAAGCAGGAGCACTAGTTCTTGCTGATATGGGTCTTGCATGTATTGATGAAATTGATAAAATGGAGGACACAGATAGAAGCTCGCTTCATCAAGCAATGGAACAACAGGAAATATCGGTTGCAAAAGCTGGAATAAATGCAACATTAAAGGCTAGATGTGCGCTTCTTGCTGCTGCAAATCCAAAACTTGGAAGATTTGATGAGTTTATACCTATTCATGAACAGATTAACATGCCACCTGCTTTACTATCCCGTTTTGATTTAATATTTTCTATACTAGATAAACCAAACAGGGTAACAGATACAGAACTTGCTACTCATATTTTGGTTTCTCATAAAGCAGGCGAGGTTACTGAAAACATAGCAAGAACTAAAAAATCCAAGTATACAAAAAAAGAACAAGAAGCTTTAATGAAAAACATTGTACCAACATTTTCTCCTGAATTTTTAAGAAAATATGTAGCTTATGCAAAAAGGAACATTTTTCCAGTTATGACCGATGAGGCAATGGAGATTCTTAAAAATTATTATGTTGATTTCAGGAGTCAATCCCAGGAATCAATTACTTTTACTCCAAGGCAACTTGAAGCTTTTGTTAGACTTGCTGAAGCAAGTGCTAGGCTAAGACTTAGTCAAGAAGTAACAGCGGATGATGCAAAAAGAGCGATTTTCATAATTGATCAATACCTAAGACGTGTTGGTGTGGATAGGGAAACAGGGAAATTTGACATTGACATTATTGCAACCGGTATTTCACGAAGTCAACATGACCGGATGCGTACAATATTGGACATTATTGATAAGTTAAGTAATGAAACAAAAGATGGTAATGCATCAAGGGGAGATATTATAAGAGAAGCAGAAATCCAAGGTCTTGAATCAAGTAAAGTAGAAGAAGCCTTAGAAAGACTTAAACGCAACGGGCAAATATATGAACCAGTACATGGAAAATATAAAATAACAGAATATTAAAAAATTTTTTTCTTATATTTTTGGAGATGCAAGTTTAGTAATTGCTTTTTTAACACTATCCCTATTTTCTTCACCAAGTTCTGCAACAATGTAATCTGTAAACTTTGTTTTAATATCATTCCAGTTTAAGGTTGTTACACCAAAATCAAACCTTTTACCCCTTTCTGATGCCTTGTAAAGGCTTGGCATCATCTGACGAGGATCTGCATTATCCATATGTAAAACATAATTTTTTTTCAACAATTTTTTTTCAAGTAAAAATATTTCAAATTTCCTGTTAAAATATTTGTATTTTGTATCCCTGTCATAGTAACGGTATTCAAGTTCATAATCCTTGTTTATTGGAATTACTCCTCTTTCCATAGTGCATCTTCCAAAGATGGTAATACAATTTTTATTATAACTTTTTCTTTTTTTATTTTTTTGAAAAATAACTAAAAAATTTTAACTCATGTAATAACTTGGAGGATTAGGTTCAGGTTTCAAACCTTTTCTTTCTCTTATCTTTCTAATAACATCTGCCTGTAGATGTTTTGGTAATGGCTCAAAACCCAGGTTTTCTGTATTCCACAGCACCCTTCCACCTGTGGCTGAGCGGATTGCTGAAGCAAAACCAAACATCTCTGCAACAGGTGCTTTTGCATCAATGTTCACCATGTCTTTATCTGTTTGCATGTCTCTAACAATTGCTCTTCTTTGGTTCAGCTCTCTGGATGCATCACCCATTAATTCCTGTGGTGTACTGATGAACACCTTCTGCATTGGTTCAAGAAGTATTGGATCAGCACTCATAATAGCTCCATAAATTGCGTTTCTTACTGCAGGTATTACCTGGGCAGGTCCCCTGTGAATAGCATCCTCGTGCAATTTTGCATCTGTTAATTTAACCAGTATCCCTTGACAAGGCTCATCTGCAATAGGTCCACTTTTCATAACCTCATCAAAAGCTTCTTTTATCAACTCCCTTGTTTCAAAAAGATACTGAATACCTTTTGTTGTATCGGTGATAATGTTAAGTCCACAAATTCCAAAAACACCTTTTGCAAGTTCTTTATCCATACCAAGTTCTTGTAATTTTTTTTGTACCTCGTTTTTGAATTTTTTAACATTCTGAGGTATTTCATTGTTGTATAAAGCCTTGACAATATTTTCAGGTAAAGGTTCGACCATTATGTAAAAACGATTGTGTTTATTTGGTGATTTACCCTCAAATTCACTAGTGCTTTTACGTCCAACTGATTCACGGTAAACAACAATAGGCTCAGAAGTGACAATATCAACCTTGTGCTCATTTCTAATTCTATATTCTGTTATTTCAAGATGTAACTCCCCCATACCAGACATGAGGTTTTCACCAGTTTCCTGGTTAATATTAACCTGTATACTTGGGTCAGCTTTGGAAACCATGCGAAGTACTTCTATTAGTTTTGGTAAATCTTTCATGTTTTTTGCTTCAACAGCAACAGTAACAACAGGCTCAGAAATATGCACGATACGTTCAAATGGTTCAGCATCAGGGTTATCTGTAACAGTACTACCTGCAATAGCATCCCTGATTCCGGTTGCAGCAACAATGTTACCAGCAATAACAAAATCAACAGGTATTCTATCAGCTCCAACCATTAAGTTAACCTGTTGAACACGGTTGGGTTTAGGCATACCAACAACATAAACCTCTTGACCTTGAGTAATCTTACCGCTATAAACACGTCCAACTGCTACTTCACCAGCATGTGGATCCAAAATGATTTTTGTAACCATTAAGGCAAGAGGACCATCTTTATTAGTTGCAATCATGCTTTTTCCAAGTTCATTATTAATGTCCCCTTTCCAAATATGGGGGATTCTATATTTTTGTGCAACATCAGGTGAAGGCAGATGATCAACAACCATATCAAGAACAACTTCATGAATTGGTAGTTTTTTTGCAAGTGTTTTCTGATCATTTTTAGCTAAATAATCATAGATATCCTTGAAACTCAAACCTGTTTTTTTCATATATGGAGCAGAAATAGCCCAGTTGTTGAAAGCAGAACCAAAAGCAACACTACCATCCTCAACTTTTACATTCCATTTACCTTTAAATTCTTCTGGTGCCATCTTGTTTACAAGTTCATTGAATTTTGTAATAATATTGATAAAACGTTGTTGCATTTCCTGTGGATTTAGTTTTAATTCATTAATAAGGCGATCAACCTTGTTAATAAACAATACAGGTTTGACTTTTTCCCTTAAAGCCTGTCTAACCACAGTTTCTGTTTGAGGCATGGCTCCTTCAACAGCACATATTAAAACAATGCATCCATCAACAGCACGCATTGCACGGGTAACATCACCTCCAAAATCAACATGCCCAGGTGTGTCAATAAGATTGATTAAATAATCTTTTCCTTCAAATGTGTGAACCATGGAAGCAGCAGCGGCATTAATGGTGATTCCCCGGGCTTGTTCCTGTTCATCATAGTCTAAAACTAGTTGTTTACCAGCCAGCTCCTCACTCATCATGCCGCAACCAGCAAGAAGATTGTCTGAAAAAGTGGTTTTACCATGATCAATATGTGCTGCAATGTCAATATTACGGATTTGGTCTAACTTATCCATTAAACCTGTTGCTTTTTTAATATTGTCTTCTTTCCTTCCCATAATAATTACCTTTTTGATTTTATTAAAAATTTAAGATTGTTTATCTAGCTGATTTTGCTACACGTTCTTTATCGTTTCTTTTTGCAACTGCAAAAGAAGTTACATCATTTTTTGCTGCTTTTATTAACTCATCAGCTAGGCATGCTTCAATTCTTTTTTTATTTCTAAAACTTGCTGTAACCGCTCCTAAACAAATATTACGAATAGCAATGTCTAAACGTCTTTGTGGTGAAATATCAACTGCTTTAGGAACAGATATTCCACCAAACTGTAACCTGGTTGTATCCTCAATAGGAGCTGCATTTTGAATCGCATCAATTATAATCTGCATGGGATTTGTTTTTGTTTTTTTATCAATAATTTCTATTGTTTCTCTAACAACCTTATATGCCTTTATTTTTTTACCATTAAATTTTTCAGTCTTCATCAAATTATTAATAAACCGTTCAATAATTGGAATCTTAGATTTTCCAAACATTTTATTTGAAAAAACACCACCAAGATAAATATTTGTAAAATCTAAATTAATGTATCTTTGTAGTCCTTTATCCTCGATTTTTACTTCATTCATATTGTATTTACTAAGTGTTGGAAAAAAATTAAAACCTAATTGTTCATTTTTTTTCGTTGTCATAATTATCTTCTCATTGGTTTTTCGATTTTTCCTTTTATAAGCTCATTTAGAGAAACACCATTTACTTTTATTATCTTAAATCTTACGCCAGGGATATCACCATAAGACCTACCCATTCTTCCACCTATACCCTCAACTACTACTTCATCGTGTTCATCAATGAAACTGATTGCATTATTTCCTGGAGCAAAGGCAGTAATTTGTCTACCATTTTTTATTAATTGGATTTTTGCGCATTTTCTGATTGCTGAGTTAGGCTGTTTTGCTTCAATTCCTACTTTTTCTATAACTATCCCTTTTGCTTGTGGAGCTCCTTCAAGTGGATCTGTTTTTTGTTTTAATTTTAACACTCTTCTTTTGTAATATCTATAGCTCCAGCGATGAATTTTTCTACTTTTTTTTATTTTTCTTGCAGAGTTTAAACCTTTTGCCATATCTCACCTGTTAGATGAAAGTAACGCCGATATGCACTTTTAATATTTAAATTATTATGTTGAAAAATATCTGTAGGTGTTATATCAATTTTTTTAAATTCATTTTTTTTAAATTCATAAATCAAGTTATTAATTATTTATAGAGAGTTTTGATTTTTTTCTACAATAAGCTTTTGTGATTTTGTAATACTGTAGTTTGTAATATTTGTGTAAAAATTTGTATCAATATTTCTATTTTCACCAAAAATTTTATAGGTTAAACCAGAAAAAAAGATATTCAATGATTCATTACTTCCATCATCAGTAAATAACCTTAAATGTTCAATGTTTTCAACACCAAAATTTTGGTTAATTTCATTTTGTACATCATCAGAAACACCAGCGCATTCAACAGGTATCCAACCTTCTTTACCAATTACTCCGCCAACAAAAACCTCAACCCATACATGTTGTATTGCACTATGTTTATTTATTAAAAATCCTTTTATAAATCTTGATGGTATCATAAGTGCTCTACATAATGATATGTACAAAAATGATAAATCATCACAATCACCTGTTTTACGTGATAAAGTAGTAGCAGCAGTTTGAACTATGTTATCATATGGTTCATGTGTTTTGTACATTGTATTTTGTTTTAACCATTTGAATAATTCTTTTGCAATTAACAAAGAATTATTGGTTTTTGCATTTTTATAGACTTCAGATGATATTTCTAATATTTCTTGGTTAAAAGGATCGATAAAAGCAGTTGTTTCATTAGATTGGGCATTACAAAACTGATTAACAATGTTTGGATATTGTTTACTTATTTGCTCAATTGTTAATGCATCAAAACCGTTTAAATCAGAAATAATAAAGTTTTCTGCTTTGACATCAGCGGTAATTAAAAGTTCATAATCTGTATTATCATTACTTGTTATTTCCCATTTAATGATATCGTTATAGGTGGCAAGTTTAACTAATTCATAATTATTTTCATGTATCTTGGTTGACAATAATCTACCATTTACAACTTCAGGTAAATCTAAATCATAATTAATTGAGTATTTTCCTTCTCCTGTACATGTTATTTTATAACCATAAGTAAAAGTATAATTTACAGCAGTTGGGCAAGACTCATAAATTACAATATTATTATCAATATTAAAAAAATCAAAACATCCAGTTATAATTAATATGATAAAAACAAAAATGGATCCAGTAATGTAAAACTTTTTTTTCATATTATCTTCTAAAAAATCCCCTTTTTTGTTTTGCTGTATTAGTAATATAATATTTGCATCCCTGATTCATTGGACATATTTTACAATTAGGATTTTGCTCAAAGCAGAAATCCATCGCAAGTTTAGCAAGTGATTCAAGATACTTGTAAACATTTTCTTTCATTTTTTCCGCTTCTTTTGTAAGTATTTTTATTGCTTCATCTGGATCATCAGTTGAAACCCATCCAAGTCTTTTGGCAACCCTTCCAACATTTTTTGCTTTCTCTGTTAATGATGTTGTTTCTTTTGTTGTTTTAGGTTTTTCAACAGTTGGAGTTTTTTGTAATGGTTGAAGCATTCTTTGTGGAACAGGATTAGTTATTTCCTTTGGTGCTTCATAAACATCATCATCACCTGCACCAGGTTTTGAAATTCCAACTGATTTACCGCCATGGTTTGTTTCACGTGTTCTTATCTCAGCCATGAGAGGCATTTGAAGACCTGCACCAGAAATTAGGGCAACACCAATGGGTAAACGTTGTATTTCATCATATGTTGCATTTGTAAGACCTTCTACTGATTGGATTATTGCCTTTAAATCATTGGGGTTTGTAACCTTTAAAATAATATTAGTATTACACTGTGAAATAATATTTTTATCAACTTTTGCAGGTCTTTGACTAACAACACAAAGACCCATACCAAATTTTCTTCCTTCGGATGCAACTGTTCGCAGGATGTTAGATGAAACAGCTGTGCCAAATCCTCTCTCAGGGCAATAATTATGAGCCTCTTCAACAATAAACAAAAACGGTGGTATTTTTCCTGCTTTACGATCATTGAATAACTCTTTTGTAAGACGTGCCACAACAACATCCTGAACATCTGGTGGCACACCTTTCATATTAATTGTTGTGCATTTACCTTTTACAACAAGATCACTTGTTGGTGTTCCTTCTTCAGAAAAAACACCTATAGAATCAAGTGATTCTAATGATGCAATAACATTCCAGCGCGCATTACTTTTACTACGACTAACTGCATCAATTATGTCCCTAAGATTATAGATTTTTTTATATTCCTTAATTTCTTTAATAGCCTGGTACAAAACACCAATTTGAGGACCAGAAAGTTTAGCAGAAAGTAGTTCAATTATTTCACGAGCTTCGAGATTAAGACCATTGAGAGTTAAATGTTTAATTTTTCCTCCATAATTTATGGGGGAATATTCATTTACTTGGTCTTCATAAGAGCGTCTTTTAATGCCAAATTTTTCCATATTTTTTAAATCTTTTTTACTTTTATTTGGTTCAGTTAAGGAATGATATTCCCCATGTGTATCAATTACAACCATTGGTATTTTATGTTTTAAAAGCTCTTCTATTAAAACACCACATGCATAACTTTTTCCACCACCTGTTTTAGCAAGTATACAAATATGTTTTTGAACAAGTGAATCAATGTTTAAATAAACACGGATGTTATGTCCTTTTAAAAGACCTATATACGCTCCATCTTCCTCAGAAGCATTTAATCCTAGTACATGTCTTATTAAACTTTCCTCAGCACGCATAATTGCTGTTCCTGCACTAAAAGGTGTACGGGGTATTTGTAAAATCCCATCCTTGTCCCTGTAACCAATAACCCCAGCTAAAGCAGTCAGTTTAGCAGAAAAAGAAGGAGTTCCACCACTTTTCATTATACTAGCAGCATTATCAAAACTAAGATCGGAATGCTGTTTTATATCCATAATTTGGGCAAGCATATTTCCTTCTTTATGAGGAGCAAGAATATAATCGAATTTCTGAATATTTTGCCCATCAACTGCAAAATTAAACTCTGTTGAGCCTACATCTCCATATATATAACCGACAACCGTATTTTTCTGTTGCATCATATCTCCTTTGATTTTTGAAGAATACCCCCTATCTTTATTATAGTTTTTGAATTTTTTTATTGTATTATGCAGGTAATTGTGTAAGTACCTTTAATGCTTCAAGTTCCATAAAATGAAGGCGACCTGGAACAACAATTGTATGAAGCGGGGGTCCAAAATCCCTATCCATCAAATCCTTTATATAACCTGCTGCAACAAGTGGGTCTTCTGATCCTGCCCTTGCCACAACACATAAAATGCTATCTTTTTTAAAAACATTTTTTTTAATTTTTTCCTCCATTTCTAGTAAAAGTTTTATTGCATCATTTGCTGTCATAAACCTTTTTTTTTCAGCTTGAATATCAAGAAGAACAAGAGTGTGTAAACCAAGTCTTTTATTTAATTCTATGACATCATACGGACTAGTTGGAAAATAATTTTTTTCTGGATAAGCCAAGGTTGTGGTTCTACCAAATTTATAATTTTGTAATCCAAGTAACCCTGGAACAGCAGTAAAGATACTGCTTCCATGAATAATTTTAGTACTTATTTTCATTTTTAAAGCATTTAATCTAAGATCAACATGCGTTGTAGCGCTCATTGAATCTCCACATGTTAAAAAAGCAACATTTTTTGTTTTTGCTTCTTCAAGAATTTTTTTACCATTTTCTGTTTCTTCTCTAGTTAAAACCTCTATTTTTTTTCCAATTGTTTCCTCGATTTTTTTTATATTTGTTCCAGTAAGAACTGCAGTATAAAATTCAGCAAAAACCTTGTCACAATTTTTTATTTCATGGATTGCTTTTAATGAGATATCTTTTTCGTCATAAAGACCTAAACCGATAAAAACTAATCTTCCTTTTGTCATATTTTTTCAAAATTCATAATAATAAATGATGACTAAAACTTTTGTTTTTGAAAATCAAACTATATATAGTGATTTATAATATCATTAAAACCAATGAATCAACATAAAAAACATTTCTCTGATTTAATCCCTGTTTTTTTTATGGGATGTCTTTTTGTTGTTATCCATTTTTTTGCTTTACTTTTGGTTTGGCCTTTTGAAAAAGCTGGAATGCAAGCATTTCAAGAAACTGATAATCCTTTGAATATTGTTTATATTTTTGTTATCTTATTAACTGTTACAATAATTATTTTGCTTATTGCTAAATTTTGGAAAAAGAAAATAATATTATTTATCATTCTAGTTGCATTAGGATATACTGCATTTTATGTTTTTGTACCAATTTTTATTTTTATTTTACCATTTTCTGTTGCGGTGGTATTTTCTGCTGTGCTTGCAGTTATGTTGATTATAGTTTTATATGTTTACCCTGAATGGTACATTATTGATTTATGTGGTATTATTATTGGTGCTGGTGCTATTGCCATATTTGGTATATCCCTTGGTATTTTTTTAGTTATTTTACTTCTTATTGGTCTGGCAATTTATGATGCAATTTCTGTTTATAAAACCAAGCACATGGTAGATTTAGCAGATACTGTTATGGATCTTAAATTACCGGTTTTATTAGTAATTCCAAAAGTTAAACATTATTCTTTACTTAAGGAAACAAAAAGTTTAAAAGAAAAAATAAAAGATGGTGAAGAAAGAGAAGCATTTTTTATGGGTCTTGGAGATGTTGTAATGCCTGGAATTTTGGCTGCTGCTTCATTACGGTTTATAGAAAATGGTTTACCAATTGCTATTTCTGTGATTATTGGAACACTTGTTGGTTTTTCAATTTTAATGACTTTTGTGATAAGGGGTAAACCACAAGCAGGTCTACCTTGTTTATGTGGTGGGGCAATTGCTGGTTATATTATTTCTAGTTACCTTTTTTATGGGAAACTAATTGGACTTATATTACCAAGTTTTTAAAAAAATTTTAATAATTGGTTTTAAAACCACATTTTTCACACCAGATTTTTTTATCAATATGGTACAAATTGTTTTTGCATTTTGGACAAACAGTTTTTTCTAAAAAATGTTCAAGCCATACCTCTTTAACCTGTGGCACTGTTTCGTTTTCAATTTTTTTAAGCATTTGTTTTAATTCATTTGTGTTTGCAAGTTGTTTTAAATTTGAAAAATTTATCTCATCTGTTTTGTATGTTGTATTTGGATTATAGTATATTGTTTGAAAAGAACCATTGTTGATTTTTTTTACTTTTTTAACCAAGACTGCAGCAAGTATAAAACCACCTAGTAAACCACCCAGATGTGCAAAATGTGCTGTTGTGTCTTGTATGTCTAACCAAACAACAATAGTTTCTATTGCTGCAAAAAATAAAACAGCATAAATTACCTTTATCCTGGTAAGAAACATTATTCCAATCCCAATAGGCATAACAACCTCATCTTTTGGGAAAGCATAAGCAAGAGCGCCCATAACACCAAAAATTGCTGCTGATGCGCCAATCATGGGAACAAAAGAATTCCAGTTTATAAAAGCCTGTGTAAGAGCACCAATAACACCTGATAATAAATAAATAATAATGAATTTTTCAAAACCAATTCTTTCTTCAAGAGCTGATCCTACAAAAAAGAAAACAAACATGTTTCCAAAAACATGGGCAAAACCACCATGAATAAACATTGATGTAAACAATGTATAAAGTTGAGGTGAATATTCAGGTGTTAAATAAATTGATCTAAAACCTAAACCAGGATAATTACCAGCACCATAAATAATTTGTTTTTCAAAAAATAGTGTAATAATAAAAATAATAATATTAACAATTATCAAAGTATAAGTAAGCATGAATTTTTTTATATAAGCAACAACTATTGAGCCAATCATTAAACAAATACATACTATAGAAATCCAATGTTGTGGAAATAATGTTATGTCCATTGACGTTTTCTCCAATCGCGGATTATAAGAACAAAGGTAAAAGTAAATATAACAACTATATAAATAATGTTCTTATAGTCTTGCGATAAGAAAATATCTTCATGGACATTTTGCTTTTGTGGACATATATTCCAATCATAAAAGAAAACATCAGCATAAAACCTGGCTAATTTTTCATTTACAATAATAACACCTGCTTCTCTATTGTTTAAAAAAGAATTTTCATTCCAGTTTATACTGGAAATTAATACAGATTTATTATCAACAATCATACCCTTATTGTGAATGTTTGAAAATATTGACCAGTTAGAATAAATAAACTTTGTTTGTATGCCAAATTCATCAAAATATTGTTTTGTTTCATTACATTTTTCATTTGTTTCATCATAATAAGAATTGTAGTTTAAAATAACCTTTACATCAACACCTTTTTTAGACTTGTTAATAAGTTTTTCAACAAATGGGTTAATCTCATTTTCCCAATTTTTATAAATATACAACTGTTGAATGTAAATACTTTCATTTGCAGAATCTATAAGTTCACTTATTGCATTATAACTTGTGTCAGGAGAAAAAACTGGTATGCACGTAAAATTTTCAATAATTGTTTCTGATTTAAAAAAGGGCTCATACAGTCCACTATTATACGATTCATACACATAAAAAACATCCGGAATAATAAAACCCATTTCTTCAAAAGAATAAACATCACAACGGTCTATATTCCAATCATCAAAAAAAACTTTTAAAAAAAAATCTGCAACAGATTCATTTTTGATAACCACTCCCCATTCCCTGTTACCATATACCGGATTTTTTGGTACTCCAGATTTGGCCCAGTTGCAGCTTTCAACAATAACGGTTTCATTATCTATCACAAGATATTTTCCATGGTTGAAATCATATCTTTTGTAAATGTTATTATTAATATCATTTTTTATAAATCTTATAACACCTTTATATTTTGCAATACGGTTTATGATGATTTTTTCTTCATCAGTTATTCCACCAACAGGATTGCCTTCCAATAAAATATTAACAGAAACATTTCTTATCAAAGCATTTATCAGTTCATCACAAAGATAGATATTTGTGAATTCGTACATATTCAGATATATAGATTTTTTAGCATTCCTAAGTTCATTTACAATCACCTCAAAACTTGAATCAGGTGATACAAAGGTTTTTATTGTACCATAAAAAGATATTTTTATTAAAGGGAAATCAGACTGACCAATACCATATTTTCTAACGTTTAACCAGTCACTAGAGCTGTTTGTGTCAATGTATGAACCATTTTGATCGATATTTCTTTTCATTAAAATACCATTTCTGCAAATAGGAATTGGATTTCCTTCCCATCCAGTACCATTAAAAATGATTTTTCCGAAAACAACAACATCTACTGTATGATTATAACAATTTTTTAAAACAACAACCTCACCAGAATTGCCAAGGTTGAAACTTTTTTTACATAACATTTTTGGAATATTAAACCCTGAATCAACATTGTATTCAAAATCAGGTGTTTTACCTGTTTCCCATGTATAAGCACTAGCATTTTCAGTTACACATAAATAGTTTTTTGATGTAATTATTGTGGGGTTTGGAAAAACAATTTTTGTTTGATCTGTTTTGGCTTTAACAGGATCCTTTGTAATGTACCAACCAGAAATATCAATATCTTCAGATGAAGGATTATATAATGTTATAAACTCATTATGGATTTTTGGATGAGTATTATAATAAATTTCTACTATTAAAACATCTTTTTCTTGCTCTGATAAAGACGTTTTAAAGATTTCTATGTTAACAGAAACTCTGTTATTGGTTTTTATTAATTCTTCAATATTGTTTTCCTGTTCAACTATGACAAAAATTGTATGAACACCAACTGGAATATTTTTTGTATCCCATGTAACTGTAGGATATTTCTGATAATTTCCTATTAAGTCATAGTTTTTGTAATCAATTAAATGTTTTTCATCTAAATAATCATAATAAAATGTTACATTAACATTGGTTGCATTTTCATTACCAATGTTTTTTACAACAGCTTTTATTTTTATAATTTCTCCTTCTCCAAAATAGTAGCTTTCGTTTTCTTGCTCGTTATATATTTTTACATCTTTTACTATTAAATCTGGAGCAAGTATTTTGAATGAAAGTTTTATCTCATCAAATTCTCCAGCATCGTTTTCAGAAACTGCAAAAATTGTTACGCTGCTGTTTATACAATCATTTTCAGGTGGAGAAATTTGTAAAAAAACATATCTAGTTTCTTTGGCATTTAAAATAATTTTTTCTGTATCAATAATTGCATTCCATCCATTTGTAATTTCTTTAATTTTTATAAAAATAGTATCATTTAAATCTCCAAGATTTTCAACAACAATAGGAATTTTTAAAGTCTCATTTCTTTTTAATAAATAATTAATCTCATTTGAATTTATGTTTACTTTATACCTTCCTTGTTTAACTGTTATATTAGTAATGGTTTTTATTAAATCATCATTTTCGTCTAAAACTTTTATGTTATAATTTGAACCAGTTTTTGATGTTATTTTAAAATACCCTGGTATTGAAGCAGACCCTTCATTGATTTTGTTATCTTCTGTTAAATAAATACCGGTGATGTTACCAGTTTCATTTTCAATAATTATGGTTTTTCCTTGTAAAAAAGTTTGGTTATTTAATAAAACCCCTGTTACATAACCTCCAGCTGTTGCATTTTTTGTTGATTCATCCATATCAAGAAGGAAAACAATTTTTGAAACCTCATCTGTTATGTTATCATTTTTTATTTTAACTTTCAAATATGCCAAAAAATTCTCTTTTATATTTTCTTCATATTCCTTGTAATCTTTTTTGAATCTTATAAACTGCCAACCAGACCAATTACCATAACTATCTGTTATTATTGTCGATGTATAGTATGTTGAATACTGCCAGTCTGTCCCATTCCATGTCTGGGTCGCTGGTGTATTACTAGAAAGATTACTAGTGACAAGTGCTCTTATTTGAAAAGTAACATTTGAAGGGTAATTACTTATACTGATTTTTATTGCAAAAGGATGGGAATATAGCAAGTTGTTCTCCACTTTTGGTATAAATTCTGGGCATAATTCTATACTAAATCTTGGTTTTAATTCTATTTTGTTTTCAGCTCCAGGTGTGGGATTGGAAGATTCATAAAAATCATTGTTAGAATCATCAGTATCAACATTGTTGTATCTTGATAATGAATGATTTTCTGAAACAGAACAAGCAGGTAAACCTGGTACATCTTCATAATCAATTATCCATTCAACAGCATCAATTACATCCCCTGTTTCATTTTTTAAAACAAGTTTATCGCCGCTGTTACCTAAACCATTACCAATACTTGAATCATCAACACATAATTTAATTGTTTCATTTGAGATTAAATATTCTTCATAAACCTTTGTCCCGTGATCTGTTATTATTGCATAACCTTTAGGTGGTATTATTGTTGTGCCATTTCCATGATCAAAATCTCCTTCTAAAAATTCTATCTCATAGTTATCAGTTATTGTCCAGTTTAATAAATCAATGTACTGGTCTGTTGGATTATATAATTCTATCCATTCATAGTAATTGTCATTTACATCCGGGTCGTACATTATCTCATTAATTAAAATTTTACCTGTGGTTTTTCCTGAGCATAATATTATCATTAATAAAAATAATATTAATAAAAGGGCGGAGAGGGATTTGAACCCTCGTAAACAGATCTGCAGTCTGTCACATAGCCACTTTGTTACCCGCCCAAAATTGGCGGGTGATAAATGGTGTATAGGTTTTTGAAACTTACTATTTGTGAACATGAAAACTTTATTTTTTCTAAATCATAAAATAATTACGTGTTAAATTTAATCAATTTTTCATTAAAAAGTTGTTTTTTGTAAAAAATTGGTTGATTATTTACCACATAGTTTTTTTAAAACCCAATGTTTTCTAAATAATTTTATAATAGATTCTTATTATGGTTTAAATTGATAGTATATGAAAAAAAAATTTATCATTGTAACCATTGTGATTGCGATTGTTTTATTATTGTCTGGATGTAATGAACAAAAAAACAATGAAGAAAATGATGTTGGAATCAATTATTATGACATGGAAAGATTTGCTGGTCTTTGGTTTAATCAATCAGGAATCATTCCAGAATATTATTTGGTTACAAAAGATGGAAAGATTTTTACTCTTGATAAGGAACAATTTG
>JBNVCE010000001.1:22868-41164 GCA_050410885.1 Thermoplasmatota archaeon
TGAAAAATGATTATGAGAATTTTTCTAAAATTGTTTTAAGCTGGGAATCCTATAAAAAATATAGATTTGTTGATGGTTATTACGAATTATATGATTTTGCAAACAAGAAATTTTTTAGATATGCTACATATTATTTTTTAGATAATGATTTTGTTTTTAATGAAATTGGTACCGGCGTGGAAACTATTTACACAAAGGTATTAATTGAGTAATAAAAAAATTAAAATAAATTTTTTTTAATTACCTCCAATATTGACTTTTACATATAATAAAAACAAGTTTCCGCTTTGTTTTCTTGTGTCCCATGACCCATAAGGTTCCATAGCATTAACAATAAATTGTGTTTTTCCAAATCCTATTATTATATTTGATTTTACTTTTACTTCCTCACCTGGAAGTATACTTGGTATTATGCCGCTTGATTGTTTACCGCAGATTATAAAACTACAATTTACTGTTAAATTCCAGCTTATATTTGTTGCTTCAGCACCACCTTCGTTTGTTATTGCAATATTTGCTTTTAAAAAACTACCTGTTATCATTTTTATTTGAATATCTGGCGCAAGCACAGTTATATAAAATGGGATCGACCATCCTCCTTCACTACCAATTGTATTTTTAGCTTTCGCAGTTATTGAAAAATTACCTTTTGTAAACCATGTATGGCTGATTGTTATTGCCTGAGCTGATGGGTAAGGTCCTATCCATTCCTCAGTATTTCCATCACCCCAATCAATGAAGTAATAAAGATCTTCGCCTAATGGATCTTCTGTAACAAAAGAAAATTCGTAATTTTTACCAATGTCAACCTCAGACGGTCCATTTATTAATGGTGGTTTTGGGCCTGATAAAACAGGGCTTACCACTAATGCATAGTCTGCATCCAGCTCCGGTGTTTCTACATGAGAATCCTGGATTAATTCATCTGCTGATACTTGAATAGTCCATGAGCCAGGTTCTGGGTTTTCAATAAAAACGCATTCTACTGTGTCTTTGGTATCAGGGTTTCCACCTGGAGTTGACCATACTCCTTCTTTTAAACCATTGTTTCCCCAGTAAACAACATGTGATGGGGATGTCACTTTTAATGTTAAATCATTTATTCTATGCTGTGATTGAACAGATGGATTTCCTGGTGGATCAGCATAAGTCATGGTTATTTTTAGATATGGTGAACCTGTTTCAACAGATACTATATGAGTTGATGTTTCAAATGGTGAAAGAATATCAGATTCATCTATTATGTAGAATTTTTCACGTAAATCATACATGGTCTGGAGATTTGGCATGCCCCATCCTTGATGCATCCTTGTTTTATCACCTGTTGTTCCATTGAACGGGTATTGATCAGCTGTGTTTATCAGCATTGCCTTTGCTGTAGTCATGTGCGCCTTGTTTTCAAAAACAGTACCATTTGGATTTACTTCATTACCAAAGATTCCATCTGACCACATATCAAAAAATAAACCAACATGACCTGCAATAATTGGTGTTGCACCACTTGTTCCACCAAAACTTGTTGTATAAGCGGTGGAGCTTCCTGTAGTTGTTGTTAATATTTTATCATAAAAATGAGTAAAATCTGGTTTGATTCTTCCATCTGATGCAGGACCAATACTTGCACCATAATTCCACATGTCATCTGTTTTTGTTAATGTGTCATAATGGTATATTCCGCCGCATGAGATGATATTTTTTGCCCATGCTTGTGGTCTTGAGTTTTGATTACCAAGATTGCTTTGTGATTGGCAATGGACAATATCAAAATCAAAAAGTGTCACATCAGAATCTGCAGAAATAGTGGTATACTGTGTTGTTTGAGAGCTTCCAACACTTGCTGTTTGGAAAACAGCGTAGTAAGGATCTTGTAGCAACTCAGCAGTATGTGCATATCTACTTGGTCCAGTTAAACCAACATAGTCATACCATGCAACAATTCCCTGTCCACGGGGAAGCATACCACGGGCTTTTGGATTACCAGTTCCATCACCAAAGCATATACCAGAAGTACTAGCACCATGTGAGTCAGGGCTTCCCTGTGTTCCATGAATAATCAATGGATGATGTTGGAAATCAACATGAGCTAGATTAAACCCAGTATCAAATACTTCTCCACGTACACCTTCACCATCGTATCCTGCAACTGTTTCAATATAATTAGCTCCCCCAATCTCCCTAGCATTATTCATATCAGGTTCAAGAGGACTCCATCTGTCTATAAAATTTATTTCATCCCAGCGTACAACAGTAAAAAGCTGTTCTGGTGTTAAAGTTGCTACAACTAGATATTTTCCTGCATCTGCTTTATCAACAATTCCACCAATTGATGCTATTTTATTTGCAATAATCTGTTTTTGTTCAATGGTATGAACTTGTATATTATAACGAAGTGATGGATAAATTTCATTTGCATTATCAAGATTTTCTAGTATAAACTCTTCCAGTCTATATGCTGGGTGATAAGGTCCAACCCAGCGAACATAAGGTAATGATTCCACTTGTAATTTTGTTGATTTGTTCATTTCTACAAGATAAGCAAATTGGGCAATGTATTGTCTTATATGTCCTCCAAGGGATTCTATTGCATTATTAAATGCTTCTAAAGGTTGGGTTACAAACTGGACGATGAATAAATGAGTATCATCCCCTGCTGTTAAGATTTTTGGAACATCAGGAGTATTTATTAATGGGTCAAAATGAGCATATCTAAATCCTAGTTCATAAGATGGTTGTACTGTTCTTGCTACAGTTTTACCACCGTCTAAACTGATGGAATAAAATGGTAAAATTTGGTTATTATCTATTTTTTCATCCCAAAGTTTTATTACTATTGTTGTATCTGGTATGAAAATTGTTTTTTCATTTATAATAAATCGTGTTTCTTCAGTTTTAAAAGTCGTACCGTTTACATTTATAGCCGTTGCAAAAAACAATGTACAAATCACAAGCCCTAATTCTAGTTTAATTATTTTTCTCATAATTATCCTTTTCAATTAATGTTTATATTTAACAATTATTAATTCTTATTGTACATTTAAGAGTTTCGTCTAATTATATAAATATAAAAATTATTTTTTTATTAAAATTTTATAAATTTTTATATGATTTTTTCATAAAAAATTAATAGATTATGATTAAAAATGATTAGAAAATGTAAAGAAAATAACGTCCATTTGATCTGTATCAAATTCATTTGTTTCAGAATAAGCATATACTTTTAGCGTATGTCTACCAAAAAGAGGATAATATTTACCTTGAATCTTCCATTCATATGGTGGAAAGTTGTCCCAAAAAGTAAACATATCATCTATTGTAAAAACAACATATTTTACATTTTCTTTACATATTGTTTCAGCAAGTGCTATTGGTCTACCAACAGCAATTGTAATTGCTCGTAATCTTTGGAAATAAAATTCAGTAAAAGGAAGATTAAATAATGGATAATTTTGGAAATAAAACTTTGCTTCAAGTGGTGCTCGTAAAATTATTTGTATATTAATAGGTTTAATTGCTAACTCAGCTAAAATAGCTAGCATTAATTTTGTTGATTTAATTTGATATGTAATGTTAATATGTTCAAGTGTATCATTTTCAGAGTGACCCACCCAGTTTGGATCATGTTGAGCAATCCAGACTCCGTCATAGCCATAATCCACAAAAGCTTGGTTATCCGCCCCAGGATAATTTGGGAGACTTTCAATAGTCATATCAACAATATCCATGTATTTTTCACTTACTTTTTTAGCAAATTCTGCAATCCAATTTGATGGTTCTTCATGGAAAAAACGTAGTATTTTTCCTCCTTCTATTGTTTCAGCATAACCTATTATGTCAAGATTTAGCACAGCATAGATGTTATCCTGGTTTTTGTATGCATCACGAGCATATGAAAAACTTCCATAAGTTCCAACTTCTTCTCCTGAAAAAGCAATAAATTTTGTTGTGTGATTGAATGAATACTTACTTAGTATTTCAGCAATACAAAGCACAGCAACAATCCCTGAACCATCATCATTTGCACCAGGTGAATTTTTAACAGTATCATAATGAGCACAAAGAATGATTATTGCATTAGAAAAAGAATCATTACCAGGGATAGTTGCTACAATGTTACGGCTTTTAAAATTTTTAATTTTCCACTCATGAAATTCAACTTCAAGATTCATTTTTTCAAATTCATTATATATCCAATTACCTGCTTCTGTACAATTAGAGGTTCCTGTATATCTAACTTCGTAACTCATAAGATTTTGGTAAAAATAAAGTACTCTGGATTCATTAATGCAATTAATCATTTCAGCTATATCAAAATTATTTAAACTAGAATTATTTGTTGATAGATTTTGCTTTTCAGATGATGCAAATGTAATCATGGGAAAAAGTAAGATACAACATATACAAATGGAAATACATTTTGATAATTTTTTCATATTATGATATTTATAATTAGTACTTAATATATAAACATTTTTAGTAATAATTTTAAAAATTTTAAAATGCAATCACATAAAAAATACTTTAAGATAACTTTTTATTTAAAACTCATGAAATTATATTTAAAAGCTTATTACTTTCAGTTATCTTTTAACTAAATTTATAATCAAAAAATTTGAATACTAAAACATTATGTAGTAAAATCTAAAAAACTAAATTTGAATGTGTTGATTTTTAGGGGGCACCTTGTGAAAAACATAGTAATAAAGGGAGCAAGAGAACACAATCTTAAAAATATTAACCTAGAGCTTCCTAGAGATAAATATATAGTGATTACAGGACTTTCTGGTAGTGGAAAATCTACACTTGCTTTTGATACAATTTATGCAGAAGGTCAAAGACGTTATGTTGAGTCACTTTCTGCTTATGCACGTCAGTTTTTAGGTCTTATGCACAAACCAGATGTTGATAGTATTGAAGGTTTATCCCCCGCTATTTCTATTGAGCAAAAAACAACTAGTAAAAATCCTAGAAGTACTGTTGGTACAGTAACAGAAATATATGATTATTTAAGATTATTATTTGCAAGGATTGGAACACCTTTTTGTCCTGATCATAATCTAAAAATTGAATCCCAAACTTCTTCAAAAATAGCTGAGAAAATAAAAGAAGAATTCAATGATTTAATAACTATTTTATCACCTGTAGTTAGACAGAAAAAAGGAACATATGAACAGCTTTTTAGGGATTTAAACAAGGAAGGTTACACGCGTGTTCGTGTAAATAAAGAATTTTATAGAACTGATGAAAAAATAAATCTTGATCGTTATAAAAAACATGATATTGAAATTGTTATTGACCGGTTAAACCCTCAGGATTATTCAAGACTTGCAGAATCATGTGAAAACGCCCTTAAAAAATCTGATGGTTTACTGATTGTTTTGGATAAAAATGGTAAAGAAAAATTGTTTTCATCAAAAATGGCTTGTCCAGAGTGTGGCATGGTTTTTGAAGAACTTCAACCACGCATGTTTTCTTTTAACAGTCCTTTTGGCGCATGTGAAACATGCCATGGTTTGGGTATTAAAATGGATTTTGATCCTGAACTAATAATACCTGATAAAAGTTTATCAATTGCTGATGGGGCAATAAAACTTTATAGAAATGCTATAGATGGTTGGCGTATAAATTTCCTTGGTGCTGTTGCAAAACATTTTGGGTTTGATATTTTTACTCCTATTTGTGATTTAACAGAGGATCAATACAACGTTTTAATGTACGGCTCTTATGAAAAAATTAGATTTAACATGATTGCAAAAAATGGTGATGCACAATGGTCAGGAAAAGGAACCTGGGAGGGTCTTATTCCTCAGTCTGAAAGACTTTACAAGCAAACAGAATCTGAATACCGGCGTAGAGAGCTTGAAAAATTTATCAGAATAACCCCTTGTCCAAGCTGTCAGGGAAAAAAATTGAAAAAAAAGGTTCTTTCTGTTAAAATTGCTGGTAAATCAATAATTGATATAACAGATATGTCAATAAAACAATGCCTTGTTTTTTTTAAAACACTCATTCTTTCTAAAAAAGAAGAAGAAATAGCCTGGCAGATTCTTAAAGAAATAAAAGCTAGGCTTAATTTTTTGGAAAAAGTTGGTCTTGGTTATTTAACACTTTCTCGCTCAACAGAAAGTTTATCTGGTGGGGAGGCTCAAAGAATAAAACTTGCAACACAGATTGGTTCAAATCTTGTTGGTGTTATTTACATCCTTGATGAGCCTTCTATTGGTTTACATCAATGTGATAATAAGAAATTGATTGATACGCTTCATAAACTAAGGGATTTGGGTAATACCCTTATTGTTGTTGAGCATGATGAGGAAACAATTAGAAAAGCTGACTATGTTGTTGACCTTGGGCCTGGTGCAGGACTACATGGTGGGAAAATCGTTGCACAGGGTACTCCTGAGGAAATTGAAAAAAATCCTTCATCCTTGACAGGAAAATATTTATCAGGTAAACTACAGATTGAGTTACCTGAAAAAAGAAGACATTCTGATAAATTTTTGCATATTTATGGTTGCCGTGAAAATAATCTAAAAAATATTGATGTTCATATTCCATTGGGTGTTTTAACCTTAATTACTGGTGTTAGTGGTAGTGGGAAATCAACACTTGTTTATGAAATTATTTACAAAGCTTTGATGAAAAAAATTCACAATTCAAAAGAATCACCAGGTGATCATGATTTAATATCTTTTGATGAAGTGATTGATAAAGTAATTATTATTGATCAAAGTCCTATTGGTAAAACACCACGTAGTAACCCTGCAACTTATACAAAAGTTTTTGATGAAATCAGAAAAATATTTGCTTTAACGTCTGAGGCTAAACAAAGAGGGTACAAGCCAGGACGATTTTCTTTTAATGTAAAAGGTGGTAGATGTGAAGCATGCCAGGGTGATGGTTTAATTAAAATAGAGATGAATTTTTTACCAGATATTTACATTGAATGTGAAGAATGCAAGGGAAAAAGGTACAATAAAGAAACATTAGAAATTACTTACAAAGGTAAAAACATTGCTGATGTTTTAGACATGACTGTTGAAGAAGCTCTTGAGCTTTTTAAAAACATTCCTTTTATAAAAAATAAACTTGAAACACTTTCCCAAGTAGGACTTGATTACATTAAACTTGGGCAAAGCTCAACAACACTTTCAGGTGGGGAGGCTCAAAGAATTAAACTTACAAGGGAGCTTAGTAAAAAAGATACAGGTAATACTTTGTATTTACTTGATGAGCCAACAACCGGTTTGCATTTCCATGATGTTAAAAAACTAATTACTGTTTTAAACAAACTTGTTGACAAAGGTAACACGGTTGTTGTTATAGAGCATAATCTTGATATGATAAAAAGTGCTGATTACATAATTGATTTAGGACCAGAAGGCGGTGATCTTGGCGGGTATATTGTGGCAACTGGTACGCCTGAAGAAGTTGCAGAAAATAAAAAAAGTCATACTGGGGAAATATTAAAACCTGTTTTGATGAGAAGAATAAAATGTTTAGCCTAGAAAAAAATTTACCAAATGCACCTGGTTGTTATATTTTCAAGGATAAAAATGGTAAAATAATTTATGTTGGTAAAGCAAAAAATCTAAAAAAACGTCTGAAAAATTATGTTAAAAACAATGATTTAGACATAAAAACCCAGAGCATGCTTTCTCATGTTCAACAGTTTGATTTTTTAGTAACCGATAGTGAAACAGAAGCCTTGATTTTGGAAAACACTCTTATTAAAAAATATCAACCAAAATATAATATTAGGCTTAAGGATGCAAAAAGTCATACTTTTATTCTTTTAACAAATGAAAAATTCCCAAGGGTTTTAATTGCAAGACAAAAAAAAGGCGACGGGAAATTTTACGGTCCTTTTATTTCAGCTTCAGAAAGAGATTACGTTCTTGATTTTGTTAGAAAAACTTTTTCTCTTCGTACTTGTAAAAAAATGCCTAAAAAACCTTGTTTAAGGTTTCATATGAAATTTTGTGAAGCACCTTGTGTTGGTTTTATTGATGAAGAAAATTATTATAAAAAAATTGAGGATGTTAAACTAGTTCTTTCTGGTCATACTGATAAACTTATTAAAAAAATGCAAAATGAGATAAAAAAATATTCTGAAGAAAACAATTTTGAACTTGCTTTAAAGACTCGTGAGCAGATAAAAGCACTTGAACATTTAAGTGAACATCAAAAAATGTTGCGTGAAAAAAAATACAATGAGGATATTATAAACTACAAAATAAAAGATGAAAAAGTGTATCTTATTTTATTTAACATTGACAGAGGTATTTTGCATAATAAAAACGAGTTTGTTTTTGATTACAACCAGGATTTTTTAGAAGAATTCATTGTACAGTATTATTCTGAAAATGCAGTACCAAAAGAGGTTATTATCCCTGAAAAAGTAGATAGTTCCATTTCTGAGTTTTTAAGTAAAAAAAGAGGAAACAAAGTTTTGGTTACAAATCCTTTAAAAGGGGAAAAAAAACAGCTTTTGGATCTTGTTGAAAAAAATGTTGTTTTAACTTTTTTTGCTGACTTTGAAAAAGTTGAGGCACTTAAAAATAAACTTAAACTAGAAAAGTTCCCAAATATTATTGAGTGTTTTGATATTTCTCATTTATCTGGTAGCGCTGTTGCTGGCTCAATGGTTCAGTTTAGATCTGGTAAACCTGATAAAACCAATTACCGTAGGTTTAAAATTAAAACAGTTGATAGAATTGATGATTTTGCAGCAATTGCTGAGGTTGTTTACAGACGTTACAGTCGTTTAAAAATTGAAAAAAAAGAATTACCTGATTTAATTATTATTGATGGAGGTCGAGGACAACTTAATGCTGCTTTGCAAGAACTTAGAAAACTTGATTTAAAAATACCAATTATTTCTATTGCTAAACAGTTTGAGGAAATATATTTACCTAGTTCAGCTATGCCATTGAAACTTGAGAAAAAAGACAAGGCTCTTTGTTTTGTCCAAGAAATCCGAGATGAAGCTCACAGGTTTGCAATTAAGTATAACAGGCTTTTACGTAAGAAGGAGTTGATACATTGAATACTTTTAAACTTGTAACAGACATGAAACCAAGGGGTTCACAACCTGAGGCAATTAAAAAATTGGTTCAGGGTTTAAAAAATAATTACCAGTACCAGACTCTTTTAGGGGTAACTGGATCTGGTAAAACTTTTTGTATGGCACATGTTATAGAACAAATTCAGAAACCTACTTTGGTTCTTGCACATAACAAGACTTTAGCTGCACAACTATATAGTGAGTTTAAAGAGTTTTTCCCAGACAACCGTGTTGAATACTTTGTTAGTTACTATGATTATTATCAACCTGAGTCGTACATTCCTTCAAAAGACCAGTACATTGAAAAAGATGCTGATGTTAATCCAAAAATAGAGCAGATGAGGCTTTCTGCAACAGCATCCCTTCTTTCAAGAAAAGATGTAATTGTTGTTGCATCTGTTTCTGTGATTTATACTTCAGGTGATCCTAGTGATTATATCGGCCTTGGTTTTGAACTTAGAAAAGGTTGTAGTATCACCAGAAAAGAAATTCTTGAGAAATTTGTTAACATGCAGTATGAAAGAAATGATTTTGAATTAGCTTCTGGTCGTTTTAGGGTTAGAGGTGATACTATTGACATAATTCCTGGTTACTATAACAACATAATTAGAATAGAAATGTTTGGTGATGAAATTGAAAAAATAAAAGAAATTGATAAAACAACAGGAAATACTGTTGATAATTTGGATTATATTTTTATTTATCCTGCTCGTCATTTTGTTATTGCTGAGGATAAGAAAAAACGTGCTATTGAATCAATAAAAAAAGAGCTTGAAGAACGTCTGCCTCAACTTGGAATGGTTGAAGCCTACAGGTTGAAACAAAGGACGCTTTATGACATTGAAATGATAGAGGAAACAGGTTTTTGTAAAGGAATTGAAAACTATTCCATGCATTTTGATGGGAGAAAACCTGGTGATAAACCTTTTTGTTTCCTTGATTTTTTCTCAAAAGATTTTTTAATGTTTATTGATGAAAGCCATAGAACTATTCCTCAGATTCATGGCATGGTTCATGGTGATTATTCACGTAAAAAAAATCTTATTGATTACGGCTTCAGGCTTCCCAGTGCCTATGAAAACCGTCCTTTGACTTTTGAAGAATTTAGTCAGTATATGAAAAATGTGATTTTTGTTTCAGCCACTCCTGGTGATTATGAGCTTAGTGTTTCTTCTCAAGTTGTTGAGCAGATAATCAGACCAACAGGACTTGTTGATCCAAAATGTGAAATTAGACAAACTGTTAATCAAATTCCTGATTTGATAAAAGAGATTAATTACACAATTGCTCAAGGTAACCGCGTTCTTATTACAACTCTTACAAAAAAACTTGCTGAAGAACTTTCTGAGTTTTTAGCTGAAAAAGGAATCAAAACAAGGTATTTACATGCTGAAATTGATACACTTGATAGGTCTGAGATTATCCGTGAATTCAGACTTGGTGTATTTGATGTACTGGTTGGAATTAATCTTCTACGTGAAGGTCTTGATATACCTGAGGTTGGTTTTATTGGAATACTTGATGCTGATAAGGAAAGTTTTTTACGTGATCATCGTAGTTTAATTCAGATTATTGGTAGAGCTGCTCGTAATATCAACTCTAAAGTTGTTTTATATGCTGATACTATAACAGAATCAATGAAAAAAGCACTTGAGGAAACCGATAGAAGACGTAATCTTCAAATTGAATATAACAAAATTCATGGTATTACTCCAACAACTATTATTAAACCGATTAAAGAAAAAATTGTGGAAATAAAAGATACAAGATATATTCCAAAAAATGATATTCCACAAATGATAATTGAACTTGAACTTCAAATGAAAAAAGCAGCAGATGATCTTGATTTTGAAAAAGCAATAATGCTTAGAGATAAAATTAGTAGATTAAAAAAGACGTTAAATCGTTAAAATAAAAAAGAAAAAAAAGAAAAATTTTATTTAAATTTTTTTATGCAAGTATATGTCGTAGTATTGGGAGCATATTTGGATATTTTTGTAATATCCATTGAATCAGGTTAAATCCAGTTATTGTTCTTGGTGTTGTTAATGAAACATCTATTTCGCAGAAGTCTGATGAATTGTCTGAGTTTATCATTTTGATTTTTCCTGTGAATGTTTTCTTTTTCTCAGCTGGTGCAACAACTTCTACTGTTATTGTTACACAGTCATGTTCTGCAAGTCCTGTTCCTGAAGCTGGTGTGAATGTCCATGTACCCCATGTTGGGAATGAATCAACCTCCCAGTTAAGTAGTGAACCTGGATCTCCATGGTTACATACTTGGAATGTTGCATTTACTGTTGATCCTGCTTTTACTTTTTGCCATAAAATGTTACCTTCGCAGTAAATCTTTGGTTCTGGTGGTGGACTTGGTTCTCTTCCAGTTAAATAGAATGCCATGTCACCATATTCATGATCTGTCCAGTAAGGCCTACCTAAGAGCGGGAATCCTTGTAATGATGGGAATAGCAGTTCTGGATTGTCTCCATTTGTGTACCAACCCCATTGTGGTTGGAAGTTACCAATCCATTGAATAGCTATCCAGTAATGCTCATTAGCCGAAGCAACAAATGGTTCTGGTAATGTTACATCATACTCATATTGGTCAGTACCAAATGGTGTTCCCATAACCCCTGACATTGTGTAAACTTTTAATGCCGTTGGTGTTGGATCAGGCATACCTGCTCCTGTTGGCATTCCTCCAGCATCTGCATAAAAGATGATGTTAAAATCAGCTGGGTTTGGTCCGCCTCCAGGGTTCCAATATACACCCCACCAGTGAACATCGGTAATAGAAGTTTCTTTTTCAAATTGGAAATCATCTGCTACTTGTGAGTTAAATGGGTAAGCTTGATCTAATTGTGATGATAAACCAACACTGTTTTGATCAATTACACCATTGTCCCAAACTATGTCATCTCTGTTTAAAATATTTTTTATATGTGTATTATTTGTTATTCCTTCCACCTTTACTGATGTTTGTATTTCAGTCTTATCTGCTGCAAGTGTTAATGATGAAAGAATCATTACAGATGTAATTAGTATAACTAGTGTTCCTCCTATTTTTTTTCTCATTTTTCACCTCCCTTTTTTTGTTTTTTTTAAAATTGTTATAAATTTAGTTAACATTTATTAATTTATACATTAAAATTCATAAAAATATATAAATTATAAAAAAGGAGTTAAAAAATATGAAGAAATTTTTATTAAAAAAAGAAATTATAATATTGACAACAATTATTTTAATCATTTCTAGTTATATATCTGTTTTGGGTGCACAAACAAAAAAATTAGATAAAAAATTTACAACATCTTATCCAAATCAAAAATATATAGAAATAAACCTAACTTTTTCTGATCCTGAAGTTGTAAAACATGAGGATTACTGGATTGTTCGTGTAAATGAAACAAATCATAACAGCTTAAATCCAGGTAAACCTGTTTTACCAGTCAACATATCAATTTATAAACTAAATTTTGGTTCTAAAATTTTAAATGTTGAATATCAAAATTCAACGCCTGAAACAATCAATTTATCAGGAATATTTTCATTTTGTAAAGCAAATTATGATAACTTTTTTACAGTAAATTCAGAAACAGGTATTAATTATAATTCCTATAACGATTCTGATTCTTATCCTGAGGATTGGATTGGTTATCATACAGGTGGAGGTTTATCAAAAGGTGAACGCACAACATTTTTAGTTTTAAGAGTTTATCCAGTAAGATACTATCCAGTAAATAATCAATTGAAATTCATTAAAAATATTATAGTAAATATAACATATGAAGAGCCATCTGAACAAGTAATAAATGATAATGATACTTATGATTTATTAATAATTTCTCCTTCTAAATTTGTAAGAAATTTACAGCCACTAGTTTATCATAAAAATAAACTTGGGGTAAGAACCGTACTTGTTTCATTAAGTTACATTTACAATCAAATTTGGTATGGAAGGGATGAGCCAGAAAAAATAAAATTATTCATAAAAGAAGCAATTGAAAAATCTGGCATTAAATATGTCCTTTTAATTGGTGGACTTAAAGGTCCAACATTTAGATGGTATTTACCGGTTAGGTATAGTTATGTAGTTCCAACAAGTGAGCAGGAATACCCTGAGCAGTTTTTCATCAGTGATTTATATTTTGCTGATATATATGATAGTGAAGGCGGTTTTTCCAGTTGGGATTCAAACAATGATAATAAATTTTCTGTTTGGAATGAAACATTTAAAGAAGTAATGGATCTTTATCCAGATGTTTACTTTGGTCGTCTTCCATGTAGAAACAGAATCGAAGTAATTACCATGGTTAAAAAAATAATAAGTTATGAAAAAAACAGTAAAATTGATGAAGATTGGTTTAAAAATTTTATTCTTGTTGCAGGGGATTCTTATAATGATACACATCATTTTAATGAAGGAGAGTTAATTTCAGAAGAAGCAATCAAACTAATGCCAGGATTTAATCCTGTTAGATTGTATGCAAGAGAAGGTCAAGATATTAATAAAAAAACTGTAAACAATGTTATGAACAAAGGTGCATCCTTTGCTTATTTCTGTGGTCATGGTAACCCTATTTCTTGGGCAACGCATTTTCCGCCAGATGGAGTGAACTGGACTGAGGGTTATCAGGTTGATGACATGATTTTCCTTAAAAATAAAAATAAACAACCAATTGTTGTAGTTGGCGGGTGTCATAATGGACAGTTTGATGTAACTCCTTTAAATCTTTTAAAAAATTTCAAGGATTCATATTATCATTCAACCTGGACACCAAGATGCTGGTCCTGGTGGTTAACATGTAAAATTGGTGGTGGGGCAATTGCAACTATTTCAAACACTGGTTTGGGAACTCATGGAGATGGAGATGTTGACAACAATTCTATAGCTGATTACCTTGAAATTCTTGATGGGTGGTTAGAACTTAACTTCTTTAAACTTTATGGGTTAGAAAAACAAGATGTTCTTGGTATGAATCATGGTGATACATTAACTGGTTACTTGAACATTTTTTTAGGTGATGATACTAAAATGGATGTAAAAATGGTTCAACAATGGGTACTTTTTGGTGATCCAAGCCTAAAAATTGGTGGATATTTAAATTGAAATTATTATAACCAGTCTACAAAATAATAAAAATAAGTGAGCAAGGAAATAATTATTCTAAAATAAAATAAAAAAAAGAAAGGAAAGAAAAAACGTAAATTTACTTCTTTTTCAAGTATGGAAGACCTGTTCTTTTATTAACACCAACGGTGTAACCGTTTGGTAAGTCACATGGTGAACCACTTTTTGGTGCTCTTTTGCTGAAGAAGTAAATTGTTTGGTTTCTTCCACCTTTAAGCCTTACATTCCTTGTGTATAAAGTCCATCCTTCATGTGTGTAGGCCATTATCTCTACCTCCTTACCAGGAATACATATCTTATCATTTAAATCTTTCCTTATTTCTATAGATAAAAATATGGAATTAATGTTAATTGTTAAAAATTTTTTATCAAATGTGTAGATAAATTTATAAAGAATACAATCATCCGACTCTTTTAATTGGGTGATTGCATGATTAGCGCTTATATTTTAATTAACATGAGACCAGGAAATGTTGACAAAGCAATAAAAGAGATGCGAAAAATCGAAAACCTGGTAAAAATATCGGTTGTTGCTGGAGAGTATGACATTGTTGTTAGAGCACAGGTGAAAAACCTTGAAGATTTACTTGAAACAACAGACAAAATTCAAACAATTGATGGCGTGATGAAAACAACGACCCAGATTATTGAAAAAGAAATAGCGCTATGAGAACATGCATGTGAGAATAAGAAAAAAATATCTGCTTTATACATTAATATTATTATCTTCTTTTATAACAGCAGCGGTAACAGCTCTAGATAGTTTTATTAGTAGTACTTTTATTAAAAACCCATGGGCTTTTTGTTTTTCATTGTTTTTTATTGGTTTTTTTGCAACACTTTTTTTAACAATTGTTCTCTCAATTAAATATAAAGGAAAAAGCATAGGATCAAGATTTATTGATCCATCTTTTAAAAGAATAAGATTTATCAAAAAAAAGGAACTGAAATACCATTTAATTGCTGGTTTTATGAATGCTGCAAACACAATAGGTTACTGTATCTTAATCTCACTTGTTTATGATCCTTCTGTTCTACTTTCATTTTCTCAGATTGTTATTTTATATTTGTTACTTATTGAATCATTTACAGAAAAAAATGTTCCGACTCTTGCTGAAGTTCAATCCTCTGTTATTGTCACATTTGGTGCGGTTTTAGCCTCAATTAGTCTTCAAGGAGAAATTGATATTCCTTCACTTGCTATTGTTTTTATTTTAATAAACCCGACCTGGGCTTTTTTTTCTATTTATCAACGTAAACTTAAAATGATAAAAATAAATAGTAAATTTAACGATTCAATCAATATTCGTTTATGGAATGTTGCATTTTCTTTCTTGTTTGTTGCTGCAATCATTTTGATTTGGGATGTTTTATTTGGACATAATTATTTCTTTGAAGCAATTGTTGCTTCTATAACTTACTTCCCATGGATTTTTCTGACAATGGGTATTACATTTTTTGCTTACGTTTTGTTTATTCGTTCTCTTGGTATTGGTAGCGCTAGTGTCAGTAATGCTATTCGTTCTTCAACCATTATTTTTGGTTTACCCTTTTCTTTTATTTTAGCTTCTTATGGTCTTGCCCCGTTTTCAGCTGATCCTGTTATGTTGCTTATAAAATTAATTGGAATGATTCTAATTATCATGGGAATTATTTCTTTTGCTTTAACTGTTGTAAAGGCTTATATTTTTATCACAATAAACCCTGGTTATGCCAGGAAAGATGTTTTACATAAACTCTGGGAAATTCCAGGAGTTACCCATGTTACTGCAACTGCTGGTAAATATGATTTTATTGTAAAGGTTTCAACCCGTACACTTGTTAAAGGTTATGAAAGGATAATAAAAAAAATTGATGAGCTGGAGGAAGTTAAATCTTATAAATGGAATTCTGTTTTAAAAGATTGGGAAAATATTTAAAAAAGTTGATTTTTTTATTTTAAAAAATTATTAAATAATACCTGCCTGTTGCTGTTTTTATCATGTGCGGCATTGTTGGAATTATTGGTGATAAACCTGTTTCTCGACTAATTTATCACAGCTTGTTTGCTATTCAGCATCGTGGTCAATCATCTGCTGGTAAGCTTACTTATGATGGTAATATTCATGTTTACAAAGACGCAGGTCTTGTTCGCGATGTTTTCAATGATGAAAAAAAGATTGATACCCCTGGTAATGTTGGTCTTGGTCATACTAGGTATTCGACAGCTGGTATGGACGACCTTGAATCTTTAAAGCGTAATGCACAACCTGAGTACATTGTTAATCCTTTTCTTGCCGCTGCTCATAATGGTAATATTTATAATTGTAGTGAAATGGCAAAAAAAACCAAGCGTAAACCTAGAACTGAATGTGATATTCAATGGCTTTTGCTACCTATTGCTGATAATTTGTATAACAAGGAAGTTAATGTTGATACTATTACTCAAGCATGCAGTATTGTTATGAGCCAGGTTAAAGGTAGTTATTCTGCATTGTTTATTACTGATTCTGGCGAAAACCCTTATTTATTTGCAATAACAGATCCGTTTAAAATAAGACCACTAGTTATGGGTAAAAAAAATGGTATGTTTTGTTTAACCTCTGAGACAAGGGTTTTTAAAAGAATCAATTTTGAATATGTTAAGGATGTACCTGGTGGTTCGGTTGTAATTATTGATAGTAAAGGAAATGTTTTTGAAAAACAAATTATTAAAAAAACAGAAAAACCTTGTATGTTTGAGTTTGTTTATTTTGCAAAACCTGATTCACGTATAAAGGGTAAGTCTGTTCACAATGTTCGTGTGGAGATTGGTGTTTTACTTGCAAAGGAGCATCCTGTTGATGCAGATATTGTTGTTCCAGTTCCTGAATCAGGTAGAAGATACGCTACTGGTTTTTCACGTGAATCAGGTATTCCCCTTGATGAGGGTTTGATGAAGGATAAAGATGAGCGTTCTTTTATTCAGCAGACCCAGGAAAACAGGGATAAAGTTGTTGAGGAGGGTATTTCTTTTTTAAGATCTGTTCTTGAGGGTAAACGTGTTGTTCTTGTTGATGATTCTATTGTAAGGGGAACAAATATTCGTAAGCTTGTTAATGGTATTAAAAACGCTGGTGCAAAAGAAATACATGTGAGAATTGGTTGTCCTCCACTTATTGCGCCATGTTATCTTGGGATTGATATGCGTAGTAAAAAAGAGTTTATTGCTAGAGATGAGGATGATGGAATTAAAAATTCAAAACAAATTGCAAAAGAAATTGGTGCTGATTCAGTTGAGTACATTAGTGTGGATGGTTTGAAAAAAGCAATTGGTTTTGACATTTGTAAAGGATGCATTGATTTTCCAGATGGTTATCCTTCTGAAATGAAAGAAGATGTAGTGAAACTTTTTAAGGCTGATAGAAAAGGCATTAGAGCATATGAATGTTTATAATATTAGATATAATATAATTAATATTATTATATGATTGAAGTAACAACTGGAACATTGGAGGAGCAAATAATTAAATTTTTACAAAAAACTTATCCAGTAACGGTTAAAGATATTAAAAACAAGTTGAACATTTCAGAAAAAGTTATTCTTAGAACTTTAAAAAAACTACAATTAAAAGATATTGTTCAGTTAGACATTCTTCCTGATAAAATTTATGTGAGACTGCTTAGGTCTGATTTTAGCTTCATTGGAAGGAAACAACAAAAAAAATTTATTAAACATAAAACAGGTAAAAAAAGACAACAAAGCAGTGATTATAATGGTTACATGTTCCAATAATTTTAACCAATTATTTGAACAACTTTGTCATTAACTATTAAAAATTCAACTAGTTCAGCTGATTCTTTTAATTTTTTTAATAAATCATAATCAAGAACATGTTCATAACGCGAAATGACTCTACTGCCACTTGGAGACCAACTAGCTATTTCTATGAACTTCAAGTTAAAGTCTCTTACACATCCAAGTATTGTGAATGATTCAGCTTTTATCTTAAAATCACAATTAGTGCATTCAATAACAGTGTCATAAGGGAAATATGCATTATCCGAGTCTATAATAGGTTCTAATTGTATTATTACCATTTTATGTTTACATTGAGGACATAATAGCTGGTCTTCACCAT
>JBNVCE010000020.1:0-21246 GCA_050410885.1 Thermoplasmatota archaeon
GACAACACCATCTGCATCAGGTGACAATGTAACAGTAACTCATAAATGGACGAAAAAAGGAACATACCAAGTTAAAGCAAAAGCAAAGGACATCTATGGTTCTGAAAGTGGCTGGACTACAATATCTGTGTCTGTACCAAGGGTTATCTCAGTTAATGTTTTATTGCATAGGATCTTGGAACGATTCCCACATGCGTTTCCGATACTAAGAAAAATAATAGCAGCATAAAAAAACAAAATCTAACCCTTTTTTTCTTTTTTTATTTTTGTTTGAGTAACGATATTTTTTCTTTTGAATAACCCCATTATAACTTGATAATTATTATCCGTTTATTCTTGTAATTATTATAATGACAAGTTTAACCGTTCCCCTGCGAAATGTTATTAAATTTGTAACCAGTCATTAGTAGTTAAAAAGTTAAAAAATAAAAATAATTAATATTTTTTATAAAATATTTAGCTATCGTCAACAATTATTAAAATTCTTGTTTGGTTTTTCCCAAACATTTTCTAACAGTATATAAACCAAAACAAATATAATTTTATAATTAACCGTAACAACAGTGATAATATGAAATATAAAAAGTTAAAAACAATTGGAATCATGTTATCTTATTTAATAATAATTATTACTTTTGTTTACGCAATAAACATCCAACCAGTGCTTGTTGGAATTTATATAAATTCAGTGTTAAAAACTCATTCAATAATAACATTTCTGCAACAATTTCTAATAATGTAGTTAACAAAATCAGTGTGTCAAATCAAACAGTATTGTACCTAAATAATAGGCCAAGCAAAGAGAGGGGAAAAGAATCTAATCCAATTTCCTCCCTCTTTTTTCTCCTCCCTTTCCCCTCTCTTTTTTATTTTAATATAAAATAATTAATATTTTATTCAGGGGAAGAGATTTAACCCATTGAGTTAAAATTTAATTAATAGTGAGATCGAAGAAATAAAAACAGTTTTTTTATTTGAAATAATCAATAAATTATTTTTTTTCTTTCGTTTTATTTATCATTAAATATTAATGACCAATACTATTTTATAATTATTATTGATACCGCTTTAGCTATCAAATAAAAAATTTTATGGATAATAATCATATGACAGTTAAACCAACTGATGTACACAAAATACTAAGTAAGTATATGCTTGCTGATGGTCTTGATATAGTTTTAGATTTAAGAAAAAGTAAAGGTTGCCAGATTTATGATTCTAAATCCAATAAATATTTTCTTGATTGTTTCTCATTTTTTGCAACAGCACCGCTTGGTTGCAACCATCCAAAATTAACAGAACCAGATTTTATAAAAAAACTTGGAGAAATTTCTGTTAATAACCCTACAAACTCTGATGTTTACACTGTTGAAATGGCTGAGTTTGTTGACTATTTTGTAAAGGTTGCAGTTCCTGCTTGTTTTAAACATTTATTTTTTATCAGTGGTGGAGCACTTGCTGTTGAAAACAGTTTAAAAACTGCTTTTGATTGGAAGATTAGAAAAAATCTAGAAGCAGGTAAAGGCGAGCTTGGAACACAGGTTATACATTTTAAAGAAGCTTTCCATGGTAGAACTGGTTATACATTGTCTATGACTAATACTTTTAATCTAAATAAGATAAAATATTTTACAAAGTTTAACTGGCCTAGAATAACAAATCCTAAGATTCGTTTTCCTTTAAATAAAGAAAATTTAGAAAATGTTAAAGAACTTGAAAAAAAAGCAGAAGAAGAAATAATAGAAGCTGTTAACAAAAACCCTGATGACATAGCTGCTTTGATTATTGAACCTATTCAAGCAGAAGGAGGGGATAACCATTTCAGAAAAGAATTTTTCCATACATTACGCAAACTATGTGATGAATATGAGATGATGTTTATTTTAGATGAGGTGCAAACAGGCGTTGGTTTAACAGGTAAAATGTGGGCTTATCAACATTTTGATTTTGAACCAGACATTCTTGCTTTTGGTAAAAAAACCCAGGTTTGTGGAATAATGGTTACAAGCAGGGTTGATGAAGTTAAAGATAATGTGTTTAATGTTTCCAGTAGACTTAATTCAACATGGGGTGGGAATCTTATTGACATGGTTAGATGTCAAAAATATCTTGAAATAATAAAGGAAGAAAATCTCATTAAAAATGCTGAAATTCAAGGTAAACGCCTTCTTGAAGGTCTTGAAGAACTAGTCGAAAAATACCCTACTAAAATTTTTAATGCAAGAGGAAGAGGTCTTATGTGTGCTTTTGATTTACCTTCACCAGAAAAAAGGGATGAATTAAAAAACAAACTTTTTTCAAATGGTATGATTATTTTAGGATGCGGGAAATCAACTATTAGATTCCGTCCACCATTGAATATTTCATCTGAAGAAATTGATAAAGCTCTTGAAATAATAGATAAATCTGTGAAAACAATATAATAATTTCTTTTAAAAAATTTTAATAAATTAAATTTTTTCTTTTATATAAGCTACAATTTCTTCTATTTTTTTTCTTTCTTGTTTAGTTGTATCTCTATTCCTAATAGTCACTTTTTTATCTTTAAGTGAATCATGATCAACAGTTACACAAAAGGGTGTACCAATTTCATCCATTCTTGCATAACGACGACCAATTGTTCCGCTATCATCATAAAAAGTAACAACGCCTGCTTTTCTAAAACGATGATCTATTTCTTTAGCGATTTGAACCAAGTCTTCATCATTTGTTAATGGAAACACACCAACTTTTACAGGAGCAACTTCAGGATTTAATTTAAGTATTGTGTAATCCTCTTCATTTTTTTTAGTTTCAACATAGTTATGCTCCAAAACAAAATATAAAATCCTATCAATCCCATATGATGGTTCTATAACATGTGGAACAAATTTTTCACCACTTATTTTTTCTTCAAACTGTTTTATTTCATAGCAATCTGAAGGTATTGAAATTTCTTTACCATCAACAACAACAGATAATGATTGTTTTTCATCCTTAACCTGCATATTTTCAAGTGATTCTTTTATTTTACCAGCTTTGTCTTTAAACAAAGGACCAAGTTTATCCATCTTGGGGATAATCTTTTTTACCTCAACAGTCTTTTGTTCATCATATTTTCTCAAAGCATACATATCAACTTTTGTTGAGTTAATATGAGCGTTTAAATCATAAGCAGATCTATCGGCAATACCAACACATTCAACCCAGCCAAAACGCTGGCTGAATAACTCAGCATCCCAGCATTCAGTTGCATAATGAGCAAGTTCATCTTTTGAGTGTTTCCTAAACCTAAATTTTTTAGGATCAACACCAATGTTTAATAAAAACTCCTGGGTTAAATACATATAAAAAGCAAGTGCTTGATTATTGATAATCTTATTTTCAACAGCTTTTTCAACAGTTATCTTCATTTCTTTTTCATTATCATAAAGATAAAGATTGTTATTTTTTATTTCATTAAACCTTGGATGAGCTTTGTCTAGTGGATCAAAAAAAATCTCTGCTTCTGCCATAGAAAACTCTCTTAAACGAATAATGCCTTGTCTTGGTGAAACCTCATTTCTATAACCTTTACCAACCTGGATAACCCCAAAAGGTAACTTTTCACGAGCAAATCTGTATAAAAGATGAAAATTTGTGAAAATCCCTTGAGCAGTTTCAGGTCTTAAAAAAGCATCCCTAGTATTACCAATGCCAATTTTTGTTGAAAACATTAAATCAACAAAAAATGCATTTTTTAAAACCATGCCACAGTTTGGGCATTTAACCTTACCTTTTTTAACAGCATCCTCAGGATCAGATTCCTTTATTAAATCCTCAACCTTAAAAGATTGTTTACATTTTTTACAATCAACAGTTAAATCGGTAAACTCATCAACATGTCCTGAGGATTTTAAAACCTCATACAAAGTAATAATAGGTGTATTTATTTCAAAACAATTATCATTTAAAAGATACATTTTTCTCCATAAATTCTCAATATTTAATTTAAGTAATGAACCAAGTGGACCATAATCATAAAAACCAGCAACACCGCCATAGATTTCAAAGGAAGGATAGATAAACCCTCTACGTTTTGCAAGGGTCATAATCTTGTCATAAATATCTTGAGGCATAAACGAAATTCTCCAAACCAAATTAAGAATAAAGTTACGGATTTTATAATATACATGCCATTAAATCAATATCTGTTACCATACCAAGAAGCCTGTCATTTGCATCAACAACAGGAACATGGCTAATATGATTTTTAAGCATTTTTTCTGCTACTTCTTTAACAGAGGTATGTTTCGATGCTTTTATTACATTAGTAACCATTACTTCTTTAACAGGAACTGGAGGTAAGGAAACCTCAGAAGTTGAATAATGAAGTCTAACAGTATCCCTAATTCCTTCCCAAGTCCAGTCATCCTCATCATCACCCATACCTAAATCGGTTTTTGAAACACTTTCACGTATATGGCTAAGTTTAAACAAATCACCATCACTAACAATACCACAAAGTTTCCTTTCATCATTTAAAACAGGAAGTGCATTTTCACGTGTAATATTTATAATTTCCATAACAATATTAATTGGTGTTTCTTGATAAATTGGAACAACCAAATTTGTAAAATATTTTTCAATACTTGTTGTTAAATTTTTATGCAGAACTTTTAAAATATCAGTAGGACTAATTATACCAATAAGTTGTTTTCTTGTATTAATAACAGGTAAACCATGAATCCGATGTTCATACAATAATTTAGCAGCAGCTTTCACATCTTGATCTTTTTCAACATAAAAATAATCCTTAGACATAATAAGAGCTAATTGATCTTCTTCAGGATTTTTAAAAATATCTTGTCTTGTAACAACTCCAACAACAACTTTTGTGTCCTTTTTAAGCACAGGCATACCAGATACATTATGCTTTGCAAGGATTTTTAAAGCATCCTTAACCATTCCTGGAACATATCCTACAATTAAATCATTTGACATTACATCTTCCACTTTCACAATTATCCCTCTAAATTATTTAATTGAGACATACAAAGGCTTCAATGTTTTTTTATTTATTACAACAAACTCAGCCTTAGAGTTGGCACCAAGAATGTCACAATCCAGATTTAAAGCTTTCCTTGCTTTAAATGTAATTGCATATAATAATTCAACGATTGAAAATTCCCTATACACCTTTTTTGCAAATTTTATTTCATCTAATATATTTGGCGAATTTAGCATTGAGTTATCTGTACCAAAAATTATTGTGTTACCAATTTTTTTCATCAGTTTAATATTTGGATTTAAACCATAAAAAGCATTGGAACGTAAACATAAAACAATGGGAATATTATTATCTTTAACCCGAATTAAATCTGATTCTGTAGCATTGATCATATGAACCAAAAAATCAGGTTTTAAATCAAGTATATCATCGATATTTTCTCTAACGTTTTCACTTGCATGAATAGCAAATATTTTCTTTCTTTTTTTTACATGTTTAGAAATCTTTTCTAATTCAAGATAATCCCAATCAGAGATACTGCTTACACCTATTCCATCAGAATTTTTTAATAAAGTTTCAATTTTATCAAATTCGTATTTTAATTCCAATGGTCTGGATAAAATTATTGCTGATAATTTTTTATTTTTCAAAGCTTTTTTTAATTGTAAAACACCTGACAGTCCCCCTTCCCTGAAATCACAAAATTCTGTTACACCAGAATTAATCATGATAGCAATTGATTCTTTCATTCCATCTATAATTTCTTTTTCTGTTGCTTCTTTTAATAATCTATGTTTCAAACCATCTGGTGGTTTAACCAATTCTTCAATATTTTTTGGAAGTTTTATCTTCCTTTTTTTAATAAATGAATCACCAATATGTGTATGAGCATTAACAAAAGATGGAACAATCAAACCTTTACAAACTGGTTTTTTTGGAGGTTTTTTCTTTCCTATTTCAATTATTTTATTTTTATCAAAACCTAGATAACCTTTTATTAAACCTTTTTCTGTTAGTATTTCACCTGAAACATAATTCATTGATTAATGGTAAATGTTTATGTATGTTTAAATCTTGAGATTATTTTAATGTTTTAACCCATTCATAAACAGGTTCAACTAGTTTTTTAATCCGTTCTTTTTCCTTGTTCATTGGTGAGGGTTGCCAGTCATCTGCTGGTTCAAAATGAAAATCAGTTATTGCTCCTATTCTATCTTCTTTAGGTTTAAAAACTATTTTTAATGGCATACCAAATTCTACATCCCACGGGTTTACACCATGAAGCTCATTTGCAATTGCAACTTTGCTGTTTCCAATAATAGCATAAACCAGGATAATAGGTAGTCTTTTTAAGGAAGATTTACCACTCCAGCCAGCAACAGTCCATGTGTGAACTTTCGCAGTAAGAGGCATTACAACCCATTGTGTTTTTTCAAGATTACAATCTAGGTTCCAACAATGTGTTCTTATTGGTACCCATGTATCACCACATTTAGGGCAACGTGTACCAAGTATTTTTCCTTCAAGTAATCCAATAAAAAAAGGGCTGTTTAGTCCATGTCTTATAGTGTACAACTGATCGTAATGAAGAAACTGATTCATAAATTTTTTATCTTCAGATATTTCATGACCAACAAAAACAAATCCTTTTTCTTTAACATCAGCTGGTCTGTAATCTTTTTTCTCTGTAAATCTTGGCTCATATGCAAATTTCTTTTTCTTGTTGTTATTCATAATCATAACCTGATCCATTATTAATGCCTCCTTAAAATAAAATTTGAAATACTTGTTCCTGTTCCGGCATGACTGTTTACAATACCACATTCTGCATCCGGAACTTCTGTTTTTTTACTTAAATGTTTTTTTGGAATCAAACCTGATAATTGGTAAAAACATTCTATTGTACTCATAAGCCCAGTTGCACCAACAGGATGTCCATAACCAATTAAACCTCCACCTGGATTCATGGGAATTTGACCATGCATAAAAGTGCTTTCATCACGGATAAACTGGGCAATGTTTTTTGTATCTGCTAATCCTAAAGCTTTATAAATCTGTGCTTCAGATGTAGAAAATGCATCATGTATTTCACCAAAATCAATTTCTTTAAGTGGATTTTCAATCCCTGCCATTTTGTATGCTTGCTCTGCAGAATTTCTACAGGCGGCAAACTCGGTCATTTCAGGGTAACCAGGTCCATATCGTTCAATCCAACCAGGATAGTTTAACCTGTCACCTGCTCTAATAGTGCAACTAGATAATCCCATTCCATCTATTGTAACATATCCTTCAGGATTAACCTTTTTTGCATATTCCTCACAACAAACAAGAACAAAAGCAACTCCACGAGACATAAGACAGCAATCATATTTTTTTATTGGATATGATATTAGTTTAGAATTCATCACATCATCAATTGTAATGTATCTATGTTCAGTTCTGTACCATTGTGCTTTTGGATTATCCATGGCATTATTTTTATTTTTAACAGCAATTGATGCAACATCTTCTTCTGTAACTTTATTGTCTTTCATCCATTTATTAGCCATTGCTGCATAGTAGATTGGATATATCCCACCAACCATAAGTTCATATCTTATATCTGATGCCATTGCAATAAACTCACTTCCTTGGGATTGTGAAACTGAATCCATGGTCTCCCAACCAATAATACCAACAACATCATGATGACCAGACATAACAGCTAGTGCTGCTGCATACAATGCAGATCCGCCAGTATTTCCACCATTTTCGACACGGTAATGTGGTATTCCCACTAGCCCAAGATGATCATGGATTATCCATTCAGGTGCTAGTTGATGACCAAAATGAACTGAAAAATGAGAATATATCATTAAATCAATATCTCTTAGAGAAAAATTTGGTATATCTTTTTGTGTTTCTTTTACACATTCTGCCGCCCCGTCTTCTATGTTTTCAAAACCTGTTGGTCCATAATCAAAAGGAGTTGTTGCTCCACCCACAATACAAACCTTTCTTGTCATTTCTAACACCTCTTCGTCATTAGACGAAAAATATTTTTTTCTACCCACCACTACAATAACTGTAATATAAAATTAATTAAAAAATGTTTTCGTTTTTTGTCGTATAAAATTTTTATTTTTCAATTACAATTCCAGCTGGATCAATATATTTTAATATTTTTAATTCATCTTTTCTAGGAGGTTTAGTAACATATATTTTTTCTGGAATGATTATATCAAAACTACTGTTATTTTTTATCTCATCTATTGTAACACCAGGATGAATTGAAATCAATTTCATATTTTTTGATTCTTTATCAAAACCATAAACACCAAGTTGTGTTATCACTCTATAAGGTCCACTATCTTTTGGTAAACCCATTTTTTCTCGTGAATCAAAACCATCTAGATAACCAGGTGTTGTTACAAAATCAAGTTTTTTAACAAATCGATGTTTATCCTGTCTCATTATTATAATTGTTTTTATACTTAGGGTTCCAACGTCATTGGCTCCTCCGCTACCAGGTAGTCTAACTTTAGGATGCTCGTATGAACCAATAACTGTTGTGTTAATATTTCCATATTTGTCAATTTGTGCTGCTCCTAAAAACCCATAGTCTATATAACCTGCTTGAGCCATTGACATAGAATCATGCATACTTGATGCTGCAACTGCCATGTAGAATGTACGTGAATCACCAACTGAGATTGGAAGAACCGGTATTTCTGGACCTATTCCTCCTGCTTCAAAAAATAAAAGCAAGTTTGGAGCATGCGTACGTTTTGCAAGCATAGCAGCAATCATCGGAAGACCGGTGCCAACAAAAACAGATTTTTTATCCTCAAGAATATTTGATGCTACACAAGCTAATAATTCAGTAGATGTATACTTTTGTTTTATCGTTTTTTCTTTTTTTTCAATCCAAGGTACACTCATAGGTTCTTTTAATTGTTCAATTCTTTTAAGTTTTTCAAGTTTTTTTCCTCCACCTATTAATTTTAAATATTCTTTAAAATTCTCAGTACTAAAAACATATTTTTTAAGATAATTTTCTATTCCTTCATCAGTTTTTGAAACTGATAACCATTCACCTATGTGTTCTTCGTCAAAAAAATACAGGTATGGCATTTGACATGGATGAGCACCAAATGGAACTTCAACAACTGCATCAACTAAATAAAAGGGAATTACTGTTTTATTAGGTTCATTTCTGATTGTTTTATTATCGATTATTTTTTCGGTCGTTATAATTACACGTCTTGCAGCACGTGCTAGTTCAAAATCTTCAACCATAATTCCATCTATTTGTGCATTGCCATATTTATCACATCTAGGAACATGTATTATTCCAACATCAGGGTAGCAAGCTGGAAGAAGGCATATAGGTTTTTTACAAAATGGATCTTCTATAATTTTTGCTGAGCTTTTTTTAAAAGTGTCAGTTCCGAGTAAAACACGTGTTGGGATAAATGGTAATCCCATCATAGCAGCAAGAAATCTCCATTGATAACCAGCATTACTTATCTCACCAGTAATTTTACACTTTCCTGTTTCAACAGCTCTACGGGAGGCAGGAGATAATCCTCTAAGTTCATGCCCAAAAGAATAAGCAACTTCTACTTTATTTACACAACCTGCTCCAACAAGAAGATCAAGATCATGAACAGCAGTTTTACCTGCCATTGTTAAATTTTGTTTTTTTTGTCGTATCATTTCATAAATAATAGACATTGATACTCTTACATGACCAAAACCACCCATGGCAATGAAGTCTTTATTTTTAATAAATTTTTTAACAGCCTCTTTTTCATTCATTCTTTTATCTTTAAGTTCTCTTGATTTGTTTTTCATTATCCACTGGCGATTTTCATCTGGATCATGCCATCCTATTAGTTCACCAAAACCTTCATCAGTAATTTTAATCAATTTTTTCACTCTCTTTTATTCTCCCCTTGTTTTAATGTGAATTGGATAATAATTCAAAAAATCATCGGAATAATTAATTATTTTTTTAAGAAAATCTAAAATAGTTTAATTTATTTACCTTTTCTCAACAAAATGGGGGCTATATTTAAATGAAAAAAGAATTTGAAGAAGGCAATATAAAAATTACTATTGATTATGATAAATGTACTGGTGTTGGAGAATGTGTAACTGCTTGTCCAGTTGAGATATTTGAAGTTAAAGATGGAAAAGCAGTGGCAAAAAATTTAAGTGAATGTATTGAGTGTTGTGCTTGTGTAAACGCTTGTCCAAATTCTGCTATAGAACACAGCTCTTGTTAATTTTTTCCTATAAATAAAAATGCGAAAGATTTAAATACTAAAATGTAATATATGTTAAATTGTAATAATTACAATTTAATATTTATTACAAATTTATGGTGAAAAATTTGGATAAGTACGTTGGATTTCTAAAAAATAATAATCTTAAAATAACACATCAAAGACTTGAGATATTACAATTTTTAGACACTCATTCAACACATCCAACTGCTGATGAAATATACACTGAATTAAAGAAAAAAAATCCAGCGCTTTCAAAAACAACAATATACAACGTACTTGAAACTTTACAAAAAAATAACCTTGTTCAAAATCTAACAATATCAAGTCAAGAACAAAGATACGAAATAAAAAACAAAATGCATCACCACTTTCTATGTAAAACATGTAAAAAAATAATTGATATCGAAATATCCTGTCCAAATCTAAAAAAAATACTAAGTCAAGGTCATTTGGTTGATGAGGTTCATGGTTATTTTAAGGGATATTGTAAGGAATGTTTAAAAAATAGTAAAAAGGTAAAAAAATGAACCTAAAAGTACTTCATAAAATCTCTTACGGTTTATATGTTGTTTGTTCAAGAAATGATAATAAAATAAATGGTCAGATTGCAAATGCAATTTTCCAAGTAACAGCTGAGCCACAAACAATAGCAATAAGTATTAATAAACAAAATCTAACACATGAATACATTGAAAAAAGTAAGGTTTTCTCAGTGTGTATTTTATCAGAAAATGCACCAATGAAATTTATTGGAACATTTGGCTTTAAATCAGGAAGAGAAATTAATAAATTTGCTAATGTAAAATATAAGCTTGGAAAGACAAAAGCACCAATTGTTTTAGATAATACAATTGCATATTTTGAAGCAAAATTAAAAGATAAATTGGATGTTGGGACTCATACGATATTTATAGGAATTGTAGAAGATGGTGATATATTAAAAGAAGAAAATCCAATGACCTATGAATTTTATCATAAAGTTAAAGGAGGATATTCACCAAAAACAGCACCAACATACAGCAAAGAAGTTGATAAAAAAATTGAGAAAAAAACGGAGGAAGAAAAAATGGACAAATATGTTTGTGAGGTATGTGGATATGTTTATGATCCAAAAATAGGAGATCCAGATAATGGTATAAAACCAGGTACAAAATTTGAGGATTTACCAGATGATTGGGTTTGTCCTGTTTGTGGGGCAAGTAAAGAAGCATTTCATAAGGAGTGATAAAACTGAATAAAGTTGAGATAAAACCAGATATCTACTGGGTTGGGGCAATAGACTGGCATTTAAGAAACTTCCATGGTTATAGAACACCTAATGGAACTACCTATAATGCATATTTAATAATGGACGATAAAATCACTTTAATTGATACTGTAAAACAAAATCTTTTTAACGAAATGTTAAATAGAATCAAAGAAATTGTTGAACCCTCAAAAATAAACTATATCGTGTCAAATCATGTAGAAATGGATCATTCAGGTTCTCTTACAAAACTTCTTGAAATTTGTCCAAATGCTAAAATAATAACATCAACCCGTGGAGAAAAAGGCTTACATCTTCATTATAAAAAAAACTTGAACTTAAAAGTCGTAAACACTGGCGAAAAACTCAACATTGGAAAAAAAACATTGGAATTTTATCATATACCAATGGTTCATTGGCCTGATTCAATGGTTACTTATATACCTAGTGAAAAACTACTACTTCCAAATGATGCTTTTGGTCAGCATATTGCTTCTTCTGAAAGATTTGATGATGAACTAGAATGGGGTGTTTTGAAAAATGAAGCAGTAAAATATTATGCAAATATTGTAATGCCGTATGGTGATCAAGTAAAAAAAGCATTAGAAACATTAACAAAACTAGATATTAACATTATTGCTCCAAGTCATGGTATTATTTGGAGAAAATATATTAATAATATTGTTACAGAGTACTTAAAATGGGCAAATTTTGAAACTGAAAACAAGGCACTTATTGTTTATGATTCAATGTGGGGCTCGACAGAAAAAATTGCTTATGCTCTTTATGAAGGATTAGAAGAAACAGGTATTAAAGTTACTATTAGAAATTTAAAAAATACACATATTTCAGATATTATGACCGATGTTTTAACCTCAAGATTTATACTTTTAGGCTCTCCAACCCTAAATAACTCAATGCTTCCAACAATGGGTGGTTTTTTAACTTATTTAAAAGGTTTAAAACCAAGAAATCGTATAGGATTTGTTTTTGGCTCATATGGTTGGGGTGGTCAAGCAGTTGGTGAGATAGAAAAAATATTAAAAGAATTATCTTGGGATTTACCAATTAAAAGTGTAAATATAAATTATATTCCAGATGAAAATGATTTGGAGAATATAAAAAAAATTGGAAAAATGTTAGTAAAAAAATAAAAAGGTGAAAAAAATGTGTGAAAGTTGTGGTTGTAAAACAGCAAATAAGCCAATAAAATATGAATGCCAATGTGAAAACAATGATTGTAACTGTGGCATTATAGAATTTGATAAAGAACCAAGATCTACTCCTTATTGTTGTGGTTTACCAATGAAAAGAATATAAAAAATTAAGTCTCAAAAAGAGGTGTTAAAATATGAAAAAGGAAAAAGATAAAAAAGTAGATATAAAAACAAAAAAGATAGATGAAACAAAAAAAATCTCAACCCCTTTAATTTGGAATCCATTTGACTTCATGGAATCTATGGAAAGATTTTTTTGGGATGATCCATGGAAACCAATGTGGAGAAGACGATGGGGTTCTTTGATACCAGGTAGTTTCTTATTTGATAGATGGTTAGAACCTGATTTAAAACAAACATCAATTGACATGATTGACACAGGTAAAGAATACAAAATCATTGCTGAAATGCCAGGTGTTGATAAAAAAGATGTTGAAATTTCTGTGACCAATAACAATATTAGTATTTGTGGAAATGTTAAATCTGAAACAAAAGAAGAAGATAAAAATTATTTAAGACGCGAAAGAAGTTATTCAACAATTTGCAGATCAATTTCATTTCCTGAAGAAGTAAATCCTGATAAAGCAGAAGCTGTTTTAAAAGATGGTATACTAGAAATAAAAATCGCTAAAAAAACACCGATCAAAGGTAGAAACATCCCTGTTAAATAATTTAAAAAGGTGATAAAATTTGGAAAAAGTAAGGGTTTTTAGATGTAGAATATGTGGTGATCCTTATATTGGAGTTGAAGCACCAACTAGATGTCCTTTTTGTGGTGCGCCCAAAAGATTTTTTGTGAACGCTGAAGATTGGGATGACAACGAATTTAATGTTAAACTAGGTAATATCTCTAAAAAAAATCTTGAATCAGCTTTGAAACTTGAATTGGGTAATGCTGCTTTTTATGATTGTGCAAAAAACTCTGCGGACAAAGTAGGAGATTTTTATAATTTTGCTAAATTTAAAGCATTAATGAAAGTTGAACGTGAGCATGCATCAGCTATTTCAAAATTTTTAAAAATAACTGCACCTGAGCTTGAGAAATTAACCTGTAGTACTGATGGTATGAAAAATACTCAAGAAGGTTTCGAAAGAGAGGATAGCGCGATAAAATCTTATTCAAAATTTAGAAATGAAGCAGAAGAACCAAGAATAAAAGAGTTTTTTGCTGCACTTGTTGAAATAGAAACAGATCATCTGAATTTACATTCAGAAAATTTAAAAAAAATGGTGAAAAAAAATGATAGGTAAATTAAACGATGAAGAATTATATGCATTACTTGAAACACTTCCTATAGAATTTTCGGTTCTTGATAAAGATGATAAGGTTCTTGCATGGAATAAACACGAAACAAGGATATTTAAAAGACCAATTGCTGCTATTGGAAGAAACGTTCGTAATTGTCATCCACAAAAAAGTCTTGCAAAAGTAGAAAAAATAATTTCTGAAATGAAATCAGGAAAAAGGGATAAAGCAGAGTTTTGGATTGATTTACCAATTGGTGAAAAAAAAGAGAAGCACAAAATATTAATCAGATACTTTGCAATCAGAAACAAAGAAAAAGAATATCTTGGTTGTCTTGAAGTTACTCAAGATATTCATGATATTCAGAAAATTCAAGGGGAAAAAAGGTTGTTAGATTAAAAAGGCGGTTGTTATGAATCTAAATAATTTAAATTTAGAAAAGCTGCTGCTTGCTGCTATTAAAAGCGAAATTGAAAGTAGAAAATTGTATCTTGATATTGCAAAAAAAACAAAAAATGGTTTACTTTCTGATAAATTAAAGTTTATTGCAAATGAGGAAAAAAAACATAAAAAGTTTATAGAGAATATTTACAAAAATCATTATCCTGGAAAAAAAATTATAATTCCAAAAAAAAGCCCAGTACCTTTACCTCAGATTATTATTTCAGATGAAATGGCTGTTAGTAAGCTTTTAAAAATGGCAATGGAAGCAGAAACTGCTGCATCTGATTTTTACAAATCACTATCTAAATTTTTTGAAAAAGGAAGTAAATTGTACAATACTTTGGTTTATTTCTCAGACATGGAAAATGGTCATTTCAAAATCCTGGAAACAGAAAAAGAAAGCATGGAACGTTTTGAGGAAGCTGATGTTTATTGGCCTATGGTACATGCAGGGCCATAATTTTATATTTGGAGGAAAATAATATGAAAAATTTGAAAGGAACAAAAACAGAAAAAAATCTCCTTGCAGCATTTGCAGGAGAGTCACAGGCTAGAAATCGGTACACATTTTTTGTATCACAGGCAAGAAAAGAAGGATATGAACAGATTGCAAATTTGTTTCAGGAGACAGCAGATAATGAAAAAGAACATGCAAAAGTGTTTTTTAAATATTTACAAGGTGGAGATGTCGAGATTGTTGCAACATATCCCGCTGGGGTTATAGGAACAACTGAACAAAACTTGCTTGCTGCTGCAGAAGGTGAAAAAATGGAATGGGGGACCTTGTATCCTGATTTTGCAGAAACAGCTGAAAAAGAAGGTTTTCCAGAAATTGCTACGAGTTTTAAAAACATTGCAAAAGTTGAAGCTTATCATGAAAAAAGATATAGAAAATTGCTTGAAAACATAAAAAATAAAAAGGTGTTTAAAAAAGAAAAGGTTGTTAAATGGAAATGCAGAAATTGTGGATATGTACATGAGGGAACCGAGGCTCCAAGTGTTTGTCCAGCTTGTAAACATCCACAAGCTTATTATGAATTATGGGTTGAAAACTACTAAAAAATTGGAAGGTGTTTGTAATAAAAAAAGATGTGTCCTTTGATGCTGAGCTGGATTGTATTGGGCTTTACTGCCCGATGCCTATTGCCATGACAAAAGAAGAAATTGAAAAAATTCAGATTGGAGAAGTACTGAAAGTTGAGGCAGATGATCCAGCTGCTGAGGAAGATATTAAAAGATGGGCAAAAAGAACAGGTCATAAAATTTTGAAATTTGAAAAAAAAGGAACAATCATGACCTTTTTTATAAAAAAAATGAAATAGGAGAAATAAAAAAAATGAAAGAAAAACCCACTATCTTATATGTTATAACAACAGATGCACCTGAGAAACAATATTCACCATTGGTTTTAGCTCAAACTGCAAAAATGATGGATTTAAATCCTGTTGTTTACTATTTAGGTACCTCTCTAAAAATACTAAAACCTGGGGCTGCTGAAAAAATAAAACTTGGGAATTTTCCAAATTTATCTGAAGTGTTGAAAAAAACACTTGATATGAAAATCACGATATATGTTTGTGAAGCTTCAAAACAGATGCTAGGCTGGGAAAAAGTTGAACTACTTCCTGGTGTAAAAATTGTTGGTGCTGCTACTTTGAATGATATCGCTCTTGAAGCAAAAGCAACCATGTGGTTTTAAGGATGGAATATGGTTAAAATATATTTAGATCATGCATCAGCAATGCCTGTTGATCCTAAGGTTTTTGAGTATTCTAAGGTTTACTTAATGGAAAAATTTTGTAATCCTTCTTCTTTGTATAATGATGGAGTTGAAGCAAAAACAGCAGTTGAAGAAGCAAGAGAAAAAATTGCTAAACTTATTAATGCAGAAGATCCAAAAACAATTATTTTTACTAGTGGCGCAACTGAGTCTAACAACCTTGCAATTAAAGGAGTTGCAATGCGCAATGTTGGTATTGGTAAACAAGTGTTGTCAAGTGCCATTGAACATATATCTGTTATCAATTGTATGAAGGATTTACAAAAAAATGGTTTTGTTTTTAATACAATTCCAGTGGACTGTTTTGGTATTGTTGATTTAAAAAAACTTGAAAGCATGATTACAAAAAATACAACAATAACTTCTGTTATGTATGCAAACAATGAAATAGGTACAATTGAACCAATAAAAGAAATCAGTGAAATTGTTCATCAAAAAGGTAATTATCTTCATGTTGATGCTGTTGCTGCTGCTGGTAGAATTCCAATTGATGTTCAAAAAGATGGAATTGATTTACTAACATTATCTTCAAATGATTTATATGGACCAAGAGGAGCAGGTGCTTTGTATGTTAAACCAGGAGTTAAAATTCAGTCAGTCTTATTAGGTGGTGGACAAGAAAGAGGTTTAAGATCAGGAACCGAGAATGTTTTTTCTATTGTTGGAATGGGTGAAGCAGCTAAAATAGCAATGAAAGAAATGAAAAATGAAAGCAACAGACTTTTAAAAATAAGGGATAAACTTATTTCAGAAATTACTAAAATTAAGCAGGCTTATTTAACAGGTCATCCAGAAAAAAGACTTCCTCATCATGCTAGTTTTCGTTTCAGTTTTATTGAAGGTGAAAGTATACTTTTAAATATGGATATGTATGGTATTCAAGTTGCAACAGGTTCAGCATGCTCACATAAAACACTAGAACCATCACATGTTTTACTAGCAATTGGTTTAAAACATGAAGAAGCTCATGGATCAATGGTTTTAACCTTAGGTAAATCAAATAATATTAAACAAGTACCAATAATTGTTAAAGCGGTGAAAGAAACAGTAAATAGATTAAGAGCTCTTTCGCCACTTATGAAATAAAAGGTGAAAAAAATATGGCACAGGTTGGGTATAGTAAAAAAGTAATGGAACATTTTATGAATCCAAAAAATGTGGGTGTTATTGAAAATCCAGATGGCTATGGTAAAGTTGGGAACCCTGTTTGTGGTGATCTTATGGAGATATTCATAAAGGTTAAAGATGATATCATAACCGATATTAAGTTCAAAACTTTTGGATGCGGTTCTGCTATTGCCACAAGCAGTATGATAACAGAAATGGCAAAAGGTAAACATATTGATGAAGCTATGAAAATTACACGTGGTGATGTTGCTAATGAACTTGAAGGTCTTCCGCCTCATAAAATGCATTGCTCTAATTTAGCAGCAGATGCTTTGCATGAGGCCATAAAAGATTATAAAAATAAAAAGAAAAAATGAAAAAAATTTAGGAGGTAAAAAATTATGACAAAACAAAAAGAAATATACAAATGTAATATTTGTGGAAACATAGTTGAGGTTTTACACGCTGGTGTTGGAGAACTTGTTTGCTGTGGGCAACCAATGGAGCTACAAAAAGAAAAAACACAGGATTCTGCAATTGAAAAACATGTTCCTTATATTGAAAAAACAAAAGAAGGTATTCTTGTAAAAATTGGTCAGAATCAAGATCATCCAATGGAAGAAAAACACTATATTGAATGGATTGAGTTAACAGCAGATGGTGCAGTGTATAAAAAGTTTTTAAAACCTGGTGATAAACCACAAGCATTATTTAATATCAATACAAGCAAGGTATCTGCAAGGGAATATTGTAATATTCATGGTTTGTGGAAAGCCTAGTAAATATTTTTTTATGAACAAAGAAATTGGTGATGAGTTTCAGCAAAAAACTAAGTATTCACGTTTTTCTATTTTCCAAGGATTAGGTTTTTACAGTAAACCGAGTTTATATAAAACATATCCAGATTCTGAAAAAATTTTACTAGAAAAACCACAGATTTTATCAAAGTCAACATTGTTTGATGTGTTGAAAAAAAGAAAAAGTATCAGAGATTTTTCAGATAAACCCTTATCTATGATTCAGTTATCCTATTTACTTTGGGCATCAACCGGTATGCAAAGAAAAGAATATGGTTATGAGTTTAGAACAGCTCCTTCTGCTGGTGCTCTTTATCCCATTGAAACATACCTTGTTGTTAACAAAGTAGAGAATATTAATCCTGGCGTTTATCATTATGCAATAAAAGAACATATTCTGGAGAAACTTAAATCAGGTGATTTTAGTATTGATGTTGCTAGAGCTGCATTAGATCAGTTTATGTGTGCAAAAGCTGCTGTTGTTTTTGTTTGGAGCGCAGTTTTTAACCGTTCTAAATGTAAGTATGGTCAGAGAGCTTACAGATACATTTATTTGGATGCAGGGCATATTGCACAAAACCTTGCCCTTGCATCAACAAGTTTAGAGTTAGGTTGTTGTCATATTGGTGCTTTTTATGATGATGAGGTAAACAAAATTATTGGTGTTGATGGAAATAATGAAAGTGTAATATACATGAGCGTTGTTGGTAATATTTTGTAGGATGAATTTCATTATGGGTATAAACGAAGTTATTGAATTGGATGATGATAACTGGGTAAAAATTATTGAAAAATCTGAAAAACCTATTTTTGTGATGCTTACAAATCCTACACGGCCTTATTCTAAACAGATAAAACCTTCTTCTGTGCAGTATACTGATGAATATAAAGACAATGTGATTTTTGCAATTGTTGATATCGTAAAAACTCCAGCTTTTGCATTTAGATTTGGTGTTTTAGGTACTCCTACTTTTAAATTTTTTTGTAAAGTTCATCAGATTAATGAAATTTTTGAGGACTCGCTTAAGTATGAATATGATTGTGCAAAAAATACTACATGGAAAGCACCTGATATTTCTGTTTATGCTTAAGGTTTGATATTTATGGATGTTAAAGAAGCAATAAAAAAACGTAGAGCTTTTCGTTCATTGCAGCCGGTTTTTATAACAGATGAATTAATTAATGATCTTGCAGAGTGTGCACAATTAACTGCTTCATGTTTTAATAATCAACCTTGGAAATTTATCTTTGTTTATGATAAAGATTTGTTAAGTAGGATGCATGAAGCATTATCCAAGGGTAATGAATGGGCAAAAAATGCTTCTATGATAATTGTTGTTCTTGGTAAAAAGGACGATGACTGTATTATTCAAGAAAGAGTATATTATCAGTTTGATATTGGTATGGCTGTTTCTGCCATGATTCTTAGAGCAACTGAGCTAGATCTTGTTGCCCATCCTATTGCTGGTTATAGTCCAAAAAAAACAAGGGAGATTCTTGGTATTCCTGAAAATATTGAGGTTATTACTTTAATTATTGTTGGTAAACATGCTGATAAAATAGACCTGAGTCTTTCTGAGAAGCAAATTGAAGCAGAAAGAAAAAGACCTAAAAGAAAAAAAATAGATGAATTTGTATATATAAATAGATATACAAAAGTGAGGTAAAAAAATGATAAAAATTGAACATATAAAAGGAAAAGATAAAGGAAAAATTATGCTATATGCTCTTAGTACGTGTGGATGGTGTAAAAAAACCAAGGATTTACTAAACGATCTAGGGGTTGAATACTCGTACATATTTGTTGATTTACTTGAAAAACAAGACAAAGACAAAGTAATGGATGAAATAAGAAAATGGAATCCTGCTTGCTCCTTTCCAACAATTGTGATAAACAATAAGGAATGTATAGTAGGCTTTAAAGAAGATAAAATAAAAGAGGTATTAGGAGTATGAATATTATTGAAGAAGAAATAGAAAAATTACATAAGAAACTGGATAAAGATGCAGAATCAGGTGGGTATCATTTGAATAAAGACACAGATTTTGTGAGAGATTTAATAAAAGGTTTATTGATAAATGAAAAAAGATATGGTTATCAAGCATGCCCTTGTAGACTTGCATCAGGTGTAAAATCTGAGGATTTAGACATAATATGCCCTTGTGATTATAGAGATACTGATTTAAATGAATATGGTACATGTTATTGTGGATTATATGTTTCTCAGGAAGTAATTGATGGAAAAAGAAGATTAACTTCAATTCCTGAGCGTAGATTGCCAAAGCAAGAAAAGGAAAAAATAAATCAAAAAAGAATCAAATTAAAAATCAATGCTTTATCAAAACCGGTTTGGAGATGTAAAGTTTGCGGGTATCTTTGTGCAAGAGATGAGCCTCCAGAAATATGCCCTATATGCAAGGTCAAAAAAGATCGTTTTGAAAGATTTATATAATTTTAAATTTTTTAAAATATATATTTTTTATATTATTTAATTATTATTTTTTATAGTTCTAATAATATTACATATATATGCTACAGGAAGGCGTTTCATCAATTCCAAACGGCTCTCTTGAATACTGATATTACCTGTTGCTATTCCAAAGCCAATTTCAGTAAGTTTGATGTCACTGGCAAGAAGTTTGACTACCTTTTCTGTATTAGTGGTCCAACCTTTTTGGGCTCGTAATAAAATTTTTATATCTTTCTTGACAATGTCACATTATGAATAGCCTATCTCAATTTACCCCCTCATTATTCAACCATCTTCAATTTTAACATCCTTCCAAATACATCATCAACCATTTTTTATATCAATCCTCAACATTTCCATCATCAACCCTCAAGATTCTGAAGTCGAACGGCAAAGCATCCGCTCAAACTCAAATGCAACAAAACATATCATACCTCCCCCCACCTGTTATCTATTTCTCTGATGATGCGATCGTCGTGATGCCAATCTTGCCTTATGTTTCTGCAAAAGAAGCTGAAGAAGCTCCTCATCGGTAACGACTCTTTTTGGCATGATCACCTCAAAGATTTCTTTCACATCCTGTACGGTTAAAAACTCAGCTTTCTTCCCCAAATCTATCGTCAATGACATCATATACAACATAGCGAGCAGAGTCATGGTCATATGATGATGCCAACCTGTCCAACTACGTACTTG
>JBNVCE010000021.1:0-5649 GCA_050410885.1 Thermoplasmatota archaeon
TATTGAAAGGAAATAAAAATTTTATTATCGTATACAATATTAAATTTTCATTTTTTTAAAGGCATAAATTCCAATTATAATCATAATAATAGAAAATAAACATACAATTGCAAAATCAAAAGCAATGTTAAACTTGGAAATTCCCATCATTATTCCCCTAACACCATCCAATGCATAAGTAATAGGATTAATAAAGATAAAAGGAGCTAACCAAGAAGGTAAGTTTGTTATAGGGAAAAGTGCTCCAGAAAGAAAAAATAGTGGAAATATAACAAAACTACCAATTAATTGGAATCCTTCAGGGCTTTCCATTTGTGAACCAAGAGTAAGGCCTATACTTACTAAACCAGTTGTGGTAACCAGTAGAAATGCTAGTGAAACAATAATAGAAAAAATGTTTAAATGAAGATCAGGCATAATACCAATAATACTAAATATCAAACCAATAAAAAGTAAGATAATTATTTGTAATAGAGTATCAGTTGATCCTCCTATTATTTTTCCAACAAAAATCGATGTTCTTCTCATTGGTGCAACCAGTACTTCTTTTAAAAAATCTATTTTTTTATCCCACACAATGTAAACACCAAAGAATATTGATGAAAATAGGGCTGTTTGAATTAATATTCCAGGATAAATAAATGTTTGATAATTAATCTCGCCAAATGATACAGCAGAGCCTAATCCTCCACCAATTATTAATAACCATAAAATAGGATTTACTATTGATGAAATTACCCTAGATCTTTCCCTTAAAAAAACTTTGAATTCTCTGTACCAAAGTGCATAAATTCCTTTTAACTTGCTCATCTTCCCGCTCTCACATTCATTGCTTTATCAGCCCAGCTACCTTCTGGCGCTCCTTCTCTAATTTTTCTACCTGTATAATGTAAAAAAACATCATCTAATGTTGGTGAACGGATTTCAACAGAATCAACTTTTCCTGTGATTCTCAAAATTTCTTGTAAATGCCTGTTTGCATTTTCTACAGTTAAACAAATTTCACTGTCACATTTATTTATTTCTTTTACATATTTTAAATTTTTAAAAACTTCTTCACCAAGTTTTTCACCTTTTAGTCTAATGATATCACCACCCAAGATTTTTTTCAAATCTTTTGGGGTACCTAAAGCAACAATTTTTCCGCGGTCAATTATAGCTAATCTATCACATAGTTTATCTGCTTCATCCATATAATGGGTTGTAATTATTATTGTCATGTTTTTTTCTTTTGCCAATTTTTCTATATAATTCCAAATAACATCTCTTGATTGAGGATCTAGTCCAAGAGTTGGTTCATCTAAGAATAAAACTTTTGGATGATGCATTAACCCTCTTGCAAGCTCTAGTCTCCTTCGCATACCACCTGAGTATTTTTTGACTCTATCATCTTTTCTATCTGTTAAATCGACAAGCTCAAGAACCTCTTTTATCCTTTTCTCCATAAGATCATCTGGCATATCATAAAGCCAGCCATGAAGTTTTAAATTTTCATAACCTGTTAATATTTCATCAGAACTTGGATCTTGGAAAACTATACCTATTGATTTTCTAATCCTATCAGGTTGTTTAATAATGTCAAAATTATTTATAATAGCAGTTCCTGATGTTGGTTTTTTTAATGTTGTTAGCATTAAAAGGGTAGTAGTTTTACCAGCACCGTTTGGACCAAGTAAACCAAATATTTCCCCTTCTACTATTTGCAAGTTAAGATTATCTACAGCAAATAAATCATTGTATTTCTTAGTTAAATTTTTTGTTTCTATAATGTACATTAAAATCACTATTAAATTAATGTTTCATATTTCCTTTTTGATAAATAATTTATATAAGCTGGGAATTAAATAGAAAACATGAAAAGAACAAGGATATTATTATTTTTGCTATTATTAATTCGATAAATTTTTTAAAAAATTAATTTGACCTATGTCTGTGAATTTTCTAATAGAATAATTTCAAACAATTGTCCTTTTTAATTTTGTTCTATCAATTATTTTATTTATAATTTTTATAATATTAAATAAATTATTAAAATTCAAATATTTAAAAAATACGAACAACAAAATAATAATAATTATAATTTAAATAGATTTATTTACAATAGTTTCATTTCAACAATTTGTATATAAAATTTAAAAAAAGAGAAAGAAAAAAAATTGAGGTTTTTTATTGTATTTTTAATCCCTTGAAAAATAACGGTAATATTTTGAACAATAATGGATGGATATCAAATAATCTTAATAATAATTTATCAATCCCTCTATTTCTAGAAATAGTTACTAATAACGGGTCTGACCAGTCACTTTCTGCACCAAAAACATCTTTAGCTTTCACCTTAACCTGATAAGTACCTTTAGTAGTCCAAGTATGCTTTGAACTTGTTGATGTACCTGAATTATATGGTCCAATCCATCCAGTATTTGTTCCGTCACCCCAGTCAAACCAATAAAATACAGGATCATCATTTGGGTCAGTAGTACTAGTAGAAAAAGTATACTCAACGCTAATTTTACCAGATGAAGGACCTTCAGGACTATTAGGATTATTGGGAGGGAGGTTACCAACAATAGTTATACCTTCAAAGGGTATATAATTTTGTTTAGTAACTGTAACATACATTTTTCCAGAATTTTTTGGTGTTAAAGAGAATGTTACTTGACCAGCACTGTTTGTAAAACCAGTTCGATAAATGTCATTGTCTTTCCATAGGCAAACATATGCTTGATTAACAGGAGAATTACCTGATTTAACAGTTACAGTAAATGATAAAGACTCAATAGGAATCTGTGTTGGAAAGGATGCTGTTAGGCTAATAGGATTTTCAGTCCAAATAGGCATTTCAGGATCACCAAGTAATGTTAAACCAGTAAAAAGATATTTATAATAACCCTTTAGGTCCCATTGATAAGCATCGTTTTTATGATCAGAAAAAGCAATGCCAAGCTTATAATTATTTTCAGTCAGTAATGATTTAAAAAAATAGGCATCATATTTCATGGATAATGTATCGTAAGTACCAGAGTTATAATAACCATAACGGGAGTTACCAATAAAAGCAACACCACCACCATTATTATTTCTTACAAAATGCTCAGCGATAGATACTGGTTCATCAAATGCTGCTGGCCAACATCCTAATGAGTAAAAAATACCTTGTCGATTATTATTTGTTAATGCAAGGATGTCAGAGTTTGTAAGACCCCAATTATGATTAACATAACCTGTTCCTAAATAATTTGAGTTGCAATGATCAGCGTGATTTATAAGATTCTGCCCAACATTAATAGCATTAATTACTTCAGTTCTATGGTTACTATTATGACTATCATAAACTGTAGTTATTGACCAACTTGCAGGTACATAATTATTTCTTATATTAATTTTTAATTGCTCAGCGTATGTGTTACCATCAAGATCAAATCCAAAAAATCCTGCCTTTTTTGCAAAACCAGTTGTAGGAATGTTTTTTTCATAATTTAAAATCTTGTTGATAAAATTTCCAATCTGTCCATTACCAGAACCTGGACCTGTTACTGAAGCTCGTGCTACATGAACTTCACAAACCCAGTCATTATCATAATCAGAATAATATGTATCATTTGGAACTGGTTCAGGGTTAACATTAGAAAATGTTCGATAATGAGTTGGGATAATATCTGTATCTCCTCCTAAGAGGAAATATATCGTTCCCCAATTGATATGAGCATCTTTTATAAAAGATTGTATTTTTTGCAAGTCTGATCCACTGTAACCTCCATTATTATAGATCCAAGTTGTTGTAACAATATTTGTAGGAATTCCCTTCTTGGTTTTCCAGTCTGCAAGAGGCTGAAAAGCACTTACCCAACTATCCTGTGTTATTATCACATATTCATAATTACCAGGAGAAACTACACTATCATGTATATCTGATAACTGACGAAGAACAACTTGATCAGGATTAATCACCATTCCAGAAACCATTTGTTGATACATATTTTGATTTTGATAAGAAAGATTTGGTGAAAGATAATCTTTACAGTTGTAATCATTTTTTGCGATTAGTTGAAATGTTAATGATGACAAAAAAGTTAATGTATTTTCAGCAGGTATGTATCTAATGGGAAAAACAGCAATATCGACCATAACTTGACCTGCAAGATCACATTGACCTAAAAATTCAATAATTACATCAGGGTAAGGTTCGCAAGAGGAATAAAAACTATTATCAGGCTCAACAAAAATGTTTTTATTAAAAATAGCATTTGTTGGTAATATTTCTTGGGCAGGTAATATGTAATATTTTCCTAGTATGTTTTGTTCTTTAAATTCAATCAACTTAATATTTATTACATTCGTATCTTCAGGCACAGCAAGACGAATATTTTTTACTGGGATCATAGGTTTTCCAAGTTCCATAGTAAATCCGCATCCCTTTAACATTACTATATCGTAATCCCACATCTTTGAAAATATAATATCATCAATGGAAAAATTTATTATGTATGTAAGTTCATAAGGCTCTTTAGGAATGCTTTTTTTATACTGTGCTAAAAGTGGTTGATTAAATTGTATATTAAAAATTAAACTAAATACAAATATAAAAAACAAGGTTTTTTTAATAATTTTGGTATGATTTATATTGGTCACCTCCTATTTCTTATTTGATAAAGCACTTATTTTATTAATATTTTATGATTTTATTAATACATATAAATTATTCAATATAAAAAAATTATATAATAATAAATTGATGATAAAAAAATTTAAAAAATAAAAAAAATAATTTATTTAACATTATTTGTTACAATATTTTTAATTTTATAAATACCATTATTATTAGTAATAGATTAAAAATCTGTGAATGTATAATCAAACTAACAAGATTTATAATTATAGGCTTTGAAATTCTAATAAAATTATTTTTAAAAAAACCTTTATACTAAATTGTTGAATTTTTTATTTTATAACTTTATTAAAATTACAAAAAAATGTTTTCATTTTATTCTTTTTGAACAAGAAATAGTACAGATTCTACAATTATTAATACATGGGTCAAAATGAATATCTATTTCACAAGGACCATAATATTTTTTTAATGTTGATTTTAAAGCTTCACTAAGATTATGAGTATCTTCAACAGACATGTTTTTATCTACTACCAAATGCATTTTTATATTGTCTTTTTCTCCAGTGGTTATGATGATAATTTTATGAAAAGATATTATCTGTTTTTGTTTTTCTAACAATTTTTCTATTATATTTTTTCTAAATAAATGATCCACAGGTTTTTTAGGCTCCAAATGAATAATAGAAGAAAAATTTGTTTTATTGTAAATATTCTTTTCAAGTTCATCTGCTATTTTATGTGCTTTTTCAAGTGATAAATTATTATCAACTTCTGCATGTAAAGTTAATATTTTATTAGTTCCATAATCATGGATTGATATATCATGTATACCTTTTACATTACTTGTTTTTGTTGCTGTTTCTTTGATTTGTTCTATCAATTTTTTATCAGGTGCTTTTCCTATTAATACATTGGAAGAATTTCTAGCCAGGTTTATACCAACATAGACGATGATAAATGATACAATTACTCCAAATATTGCATCAATAAATAAGTAACCAAATGAAGAAGCAATAATACTAAGTCCAACCGCAATTGAA
>JBNVCE010000021.1:5659-21096 GCA_050410885.1 Thermoplasmatota archaeon
TCTATGATGCCAGGCATCTGCAATAAGTGTTTCACTGTTAATTTTTTTTCCCAAATTAAATGAAAAACGTGCCATTAGTTCTTTTATTGTAGAAGAAATAATGATTATGATTCCAATTATCATTGCATACTGTTGATTTATGATTGTTTCATTATTTATGATTCTTTCAATTGATTGTTGTATAAACCCAACACCTGTTACTATCAATAAAACTGAGATAATTAATGTTGCAATGTATTCTATTCTTCCATGTCCATGGGGATGCTCAATATCAGAAGGTTGTTTAGCTGTTTTAAAACCAAGTATTACAACTACAGATGTTCCAACATCAGAAAGAGTGTGAATAGAATCTGCAATAAGTGCAATACTATTAATAAATAATCCCAAAAAAATTTTTAATAAAAATAATATTGTATTGCCTATTATACTTAGATAACCTTCTAAATATCCATATTTAGCTCTTACATCTGGGTTATTAATATCCCCATATTCTGGAATTATTTTTATCATTATAAACCTATTAATTTTTTAATTACATAATAGATTCAAACTAATAGGTTTTTTGTTTTTTTATTATCTAATTTGGAAAAGATTAAATTCAATAATAGATACTCGTTCATAGATATAAATTATTTCAAGTATTAAAAAAAAATAAACGAGGGCGTATTGTGCGTCAACTAAATGATTTTAATTTTATAAAAAAAGAGATTATTAGTTTTCGTAAAAAGCAGGTTATGTATTTTTTTATAATACTAGGTTTTGGTATATTATTTGTATGGATTGTATCAAAAATTTTAACTCCTGAACAATGGGATTGGTACTGGAAACTAAGTATTATTTATTTCGTACCACCCGCTGGTAAAGAAACTATAATTCCTGCAGGTTTAGGTCTTGCTAATTCTATTGGTATTGGTGTACCCTTACCTCCTTTAATATGGGGTCTAAGTTTATGGGTCTTTGATATTCTTGTATGTTTAGGTATTATAACAAACTGGTGGCTACTTGAATTTTTGATATCAATAATTCCTGCTTTTCCTTTTATTGGTATTAGGCTAAAAAAGAAACCACGGATTTACAAAACCAAGGTTTCTCTTATTTCATGGTATGATGGTTTACATAAAAAAACTAAAGATATAGAGGCAAAAAAATATGGTAAAGTTTTACCTATTGCTTTGTTTATTTTTATGTTTATACCTTTTCAAGGTACCGGTGCAATGTCTGCAACTATTATTGGAACATGGTTAGGTCTAAAACGTAGAGAAACAGTATTAATTGTTGCATTCGGTTCTTTTCTTACAATAACTTTTATGATTTCAGTTTCACTGGGAATTTTAAAAATTTGGAGTTAATACTTTCCTATAATTTTGATTTTTTTAGTGTATGATATTATTTATTCAGAAGAAGAAAAAAATTGCATTTAATTTATTTTTTTCCTAAATTAATAATTAAATTTTCTTTAAATATTGCTCTAACAATAGTTGTTAAGCAAGAAAAAAATATTATTATTGCCCAAATATGTAAATCATAAATGGGAGTTGTTTTAAAAAGTGTGTTTAAAGCAGGAATATAAATTATACCAATTATCATTATAATTGTAAATAAAAAAAATCCTTTTAACAAAAGATTTTTTCTTTTGAACTTTTCAAATATATTTCCTTCTCGTAAAATAAATATATAAATTTGAGGAGAAAGAAGAGTTATTACAAAAGATACAGTTCTAGACATATTTTCTGATTTTGTAAATGCAAAGGTAAGAACATAACCTGCTGCAATACATAAACCAAAAATTATCCCATCAAATATCATAATAAATCTTTGTTTTTTGTTAATAATAGGTTCAGATAATTTCGATGGTTTTTGTTTCATAATATTTTTATCAGCAGAATCAGTACTAATGCCTACAGATGGGAAACTTTCCATTACCACATTTGACCATAAAAGTTGTAATGGTAAAAGAGGAACAGGATAACCAAGCAAAGGTGTTATAATTAATCCAACAACTTTTCCAATATTATTTGTTATAAGATATCTGATTAGTTTTTTTAGGTTTTGATAAACTTTTCTACCCTCTTCAATTCCTTTTACAATTGTAGAAAAATTATCATCAATAAGGATAATATTTGCCGCTTCCTGTGCCACTTGAGTTCCTGCCCTACCCATAGCAATACCAACATCAGCTTTTTTTAATGCAGGTGCATCATTTACACCATCACCAGTCATTGCAACAATATGGTTTTTTTCTCTTAATTTATCAACAATTTTTAATTTATCAAGTGGAGTAACTCTTGAATAAACCCGTATATTTTCAACATGCTTACTAAACTCTTTTTCATCCATTTGTTCTAAATCTTTACCCTCAATTACTTGATCAAAATCTGTTGCAATTCCAACACTTTCTGCAATGGAAAAACCAGTTTTTTTACTATCACCTGTAATCATAACAACGTTTATGTTTGCTTCATTTGTTTCTTTTATCATTTGTTTTACTTCATCTTTTGGCGGATCATATATAACAGCTGTTGCTAAAAAAGTAAAACCATTTAAATTATTAACATCGATTTTATCAATATCACCAGGGTCTTCTTTTTTAATAAATCCAATGAGTCTAAAACCCTTTTCTGAACATGTTGATAATTCTTTTAAAATACGATCATGATGATGTTTATCAAGAGGATAAGTTTTTCCATCCATGTAAAAAGAGTTACAAAATGATAAAATCTTTTCAGGTGCACCTTTAACATAAATAATTTTTTTACTAGAGCTATCCTGTGTTATAATAGCGGAAAACATTAAATCAGATGAAAATGGTAAAAAATCAATTATTTTATAACCATCAAACTGTTGTGGTTTAAAACCATTTAAAATAGATGCTTTTATTAAAGCAATTTCGGTTGGATCACCAATCTCTTTTATTATATTTCCATCTTCTTCAACAACTTTAGCAGTAGAACTTTTAATAGAAGTTAAAAAAATATCATGTAAAAGATTTGATTTATCCTCTACAATCATTTTGAAAACATCGGACATAAAATAGAATTTATTACCAATAAAAAACTCTTTAACCGTCATATCATGTTTTGTAATTGTTCCAGTTTTATCTGTACAAATGTAATCGACATTACCAAGAGTCTCAACTGAGGATAATTGTTTTACAATTACTGAGTTTTTTGCAAGTCTTTCCATAGCAAGGGATAAAGCAATTGTCATTGACGCAGGTAGTCCTTCTGGAAATACAGCAACCATGATACTTATTGCAAGTAAAACAGAAAAACCCAAATCATAACCTTTAACTAAGCCAAAACCTAAAACCAAAACAAGTGAAATTATAGCAAGACCAACTAATGCTTTCACTTCCTTATCCATTTTTTTCTGAAGAGGAATACGTTCTTCTTTTGTTTCCTGTATATGTTTTGCTATTTTTCCAATCTCAGTAAAATTACCTGTTTTAACAACTATTGCTTTTCCATGACCATTGAGAATTTTACTACCTGCAAAAACAATATTTTTCATTTCATATGGCCTTAGATTTTTTTCCTGTATTGTTTCACTAGTTTTTTGAATAGGTTCGCTTTCCCCGGTTAAATGAGCTTCATCAACAAGTAAATTGTTTGACTCAATTATCCGTGCATCAGCAGGAATTATGTCACCTGATTCAAAAATTATCACGTCTCCTGGAACTAGATATTTAGCTGCTGTTATTTTTATAATTCCATTGCGAATAACCTTTGATTGCAGTGATAGAATTTTTTTAAGTTCCTCAGCTGCTTTTTCTGCTTTTCCTTCCTGAAATAAACTTATCACAGTATTAATACAAACAACACCAAGAATTGCAATTGCTTCTAAAAAATCATTTAAGATAAAATATGATAATAAAGATGCAAAAATAAGAATTAAAGCCATTGGTTCAACAAGTGCTTCTATAATTTTTCTAAAAATTGTTTTTTTCTTTTCTTTAGCAATTTCATTTAATCCATATATTCTTAATTTTTCTTCAACTTGTACATCTGTTAAACCGTTAAAGCCTGAATTAAATTTTTTTAATAAATCTTCAATATTCAAAGAATAATTATCTTCTTGTAAAAGTTCTAATTTTTCTTTTTCTGGATTTTGCATGTGTTAAACTTGAATTTATTAGCCTTTTATCTAGTTTTCATTTTTCTATATTAAACAATCAACAATACAAAAAAATATAATAAAAAGAAAAAGATAAAGAAAAATAATTTTTTTATAATTTTTAAGTACTTTTTGGTCTTAAAACATATTTTGTTTCAAGTTTTCCTTCCCTAGCAAGCCATCCCAATGCCGCAAAAACATCTTTTTCGCTCATATTTCCAATTTGCATTAAAATTTTCCCAGCTGAACTTATATCCACTTCTTTTTGGTTACAAAGTATATTCCAAATGCGCTCTGCTTTTTCTCCAATTACATCTGATAAGTTGGTTTCTCCAAGTTTATACAAAAATACATCCTTTCTTACTTTATTTTCTCGCGCAAGCCATCCAATTGCTGCATACAAATCATTTTCATTTAAAAGTGTTGTATTCATTAACTTAGTTTCAGAAAGGGGCCCATAATTATTTAATGTATTCCATACTTTTCCTGCGTTACGACCAAATTCATCAACAATATTTATTGTCATTCCCATCACCTCATAAATCTAAGGAATCATATTACAAATCAAGTTTATATATATTTCTAAATCACAACTACTCTTTATAATAAATTATAAACATTAATTAAATGATTTAATTAATCATTTTTAATTAATCCAATAACAGCAAGTATAAATGCAAAAATCTCAATGATTGTTAAAGGTAAAAGAACTGTAGCAATTTCATCACCACTTAACTTCGATATTAAAGAACCACGAAGAATAAAGTTAAGCACACGCATAACTCCCCAGATTCCAATTCCTAATATTATTAATGTTTTATTCATAACAAACCCTTTTTAAAGGCTTTAAATTAAATGGTACAATTTTAAGATAAATTTAAAGCTGTTATTAAAAACTTATTCTTAAATTTTTCATTAATAGTTAAAATCTTACATTAAATTAGTAAAAATCCTAAAATTATTAATAAAAAACTTGTAAAATAAATCAAGAGAGTTTTTGGTGCCGTGTGTTTCCATGTTGGAACACTTTGATTTATAATAAAATTAGAACATAATAATATTAAGCCAATAATTGAAAGAATAGGAACATAAATAATTATTAACCCAGATAATTCATAAATAAGTGGGGTAAATATTCCTAAAACAATTATAGCGAGTATATAAATAGCAATAGCTCCTTCCTTTGTGCGATATTTACCAGCACTGATAAAACCAGTAGGAGTTATTCTATAAATTAAACTAGAAATAAAAGAAACAAAAATTCCCGTTAAAATCAATTTACTCTGTTCAATTAAGAAATCTGGAACATACATACTTTTATTTGATTTTAAATTGATTTTTAAATTTAATGATTTAATTTAGAAAAAAATAAAAAAGAAAAAAATTTTATCTTCCAATTGGTAACCAGAATGTAAAAACAGTAAAACCAGCTACAGTTAAATCTGAATACCGGCCTGTACCAGCTTTTGTTCCATACCAGTAACCTAATAACCCAAACATGAAACCTAAATATGTACCAGGGTCTGTAGATTGTTTAAGCAAACCGCTAGTATGTATTCCACCATGAGTATAACCTTTATGAAAACTTATTATGTCAAATCCAATTAAATTCATAAAAGTGTTTAAACCAAAAACAAAAGTTGTTCCATTACTCAGTTCAAAATCAATTGCGCAAATAGCATTAAATATTATATTATCTGCCAAAGAACTTCTTGGTAAATTATGATTTTTATTTGAAAAGGCTTGTTTTGCTTTTTCTTCTAAAATTTCATACGTTATATCATATGAAACCAAACCATATTCTTTAAATAAGCTAAATTGGGCATTTAATGATTCTTCAATGGAAGAACTAGTGGTTTTGATATCTTTAATTTGATTATTAAACACGTTCCATTGGTAATTTGTAAATTCAATTTCTTTTTTAACTGGTTTTTCACCTGTTAAATCCCAAAAATAGATAGTAATATTTTGTGAGTCACTAGCTTCAATAATACTTCCGATTGCTGGTGAAATTGTTAAACCAGTCAATAGAAGTATAATCATACAAAATATAACTCCCTGCCTTATCATAATTCTTCACAAGTTTATAATTGAATTTGACTACTTATATATTTCGTTTTATTATAATAAATTTTTAAAATATTATTTTGTAAGTTTTATTATGGCTTCAGCAATATCTCCTTTTGTTTCCTCTAGAGCTTTTTTTACTTCTTCAATGCTTTTACCAGTTTGTTTAACAACAAGATCAATATCTTCTTTTGGAATTTCCTCTTTTCTTTCTACAATACGTGGTTTACCAATTATCTGATATGTTCTTTGACCCTGAGCATCCATCATTGTAACTTCTGCATCATCAAATATGTATTCATTTTTATCAGTTTGAATTATTACTCTTTGTACATTTTCAATTTCTTTTACATTAATTCCTAGTCTTTTCATCATCTGATTCATCTGTCTAGGATTTATTCGTCCAGGTATCATATACGATTTCCTCCAATAAATACTCTTTTTCGAAGCATATATAGATTACTAATTGTTTAACATTTTGGTATGTTACCTTTAACAGAAATAAAAGTCCTTGATATAAATGCAGAATACTATGGTGTTCCAACTTCTGTTTTAATGGAAAATGCTGGAAAAGCTGTTGCAGATTTTGTTGATAAAAAATTAAAACCAAAAAATAAAGAAATAATAGTTTTTTGTGGAACAGGTAATAATGGTGGAGACGGTTTTGTTGCAGCTAGATACCTTTCATTAAATCATAATGTCACAGTTTTTTTAGTTGGTAAAAAAAATGATATTAAAACAGTTATATCAAAGGATAATTTTAAGAAATTAAAAAAAATAAAAATCAAAATATATGAGATAGATTCTTTAAAAATAGTTGACAAGCTTCTTTTAAAAAATAATATTATAATAGATTCGATTCTTGGAATAGGATTAAAGGGGAATTTAAAAGAACCATTTACTGGTTTGATAAACAAAATAAATAATGCCAAAAAAACAATTGTTTCTGTGGATGTTCCAACTGGACTTGGATGCAATTATTATATAAAACCGAATTATACTATTACTTTTCATGATATTAAAGAAGGAATGAATGAAAAAAATTGTGGGAAAATAATTGTTGCTGACATAGGTATACCAAAAAAGGCTGTTGATTTTGTAGGTCCTGGTGAGTTAATTACATATTATCCAAGACCAAAAGAGGATTCACATAAAGGTGAAAATGGTAGGGTTTTAGTAATTGGAGGAGGTCCATATATTGGTGCACCAGCTTTATCAGCACTTGCAGCCTTACGCACAGGTTCAGATCTGGTTTTTATTGTTACACCAAAAAAAGCAGCAAAAGCAATAACCTCTTTTTCACCACATTTAATAAAACCTGAAGAACTTGCAAAGGATATTTCTAGACTTTCACCGAATCTAATAGTTAGAGAATTAAACAATGATGAAATACTAATTCCAGAAGATATAGATATTATTGATGAATATATTTTAAAAATTGATTCTGTTGTAATAGGCCCTGGTTTAGGATCTGATAAAAAAACAAAAAATGCTATTGAAAAAATTATTGTAAAATGTGCAAAAAGAAATAAATGCTTAGTAATAGATGCAGATGCTATTTCAGTTGTTGGTAATAAACCTGAAATTGTAAAATATATTGAAACAGTAATTACTCCTCATGCTGGTGAATTTGAAGAACTAACTCATGTTAAACTAGATGATAATTTAGCAAATAGAAAGAAAAAAGTTGAACATTGGTCAAAAAAATTAGGCGTTACAATACTATTAAAAGGTCCAACAGATATAATAAGCAACGGGGTGCAAACAAAATTAAATGCTGTTCATAATCCTGCAATGACAGTTGGTGGAACAGGTGATGTACTTGCAGGGATAGTTGGCAGTCTTTTGTCAAAAGGTGTTGAATCTTTTAATGCAGCAAGAATTGGGGCTTTTTTAAATGGTTCTGCAGGAAATCTGGCATTTGAAAAAAAATCTTATGGTTTAATTGCAACAGATATAATTGAAGAAATACCAAATGTATTAAAAAAGTATTTATAAACAAAAAAGTTTTTTAAAATTTATAAAAATATTTCTAGAAAATAAATATGCAAAAAATAAATATTCAACCAATTCCTAATTCTCCTGCACTTTTTGTTAAAGAAAAAAAAATCTTAGTAATAGCAGATTTACACATTGGGATAGAAAGTGAATTAAACCAGAAAGGTATAAACATGTTTTCCCAAACAGATAAAATAAAAAAACATTTTTTTTCACTTTGTAAAAAATATAAACCAAAAGAAATAATACTATTAGGTGATATAAAACACAATATCCCAGTAACAACCATTCAAGAAAGAAAGGATGTTAAAAATTTTCTTGAAGAAATACAATCTCTCGGATGTATTCATATCATTCCTGGTAATCATGATGGCAGTATACAAAAAATAACACCAAAAAATATTGTAATTCATTCATCAAATGGTTTTATTGTTCAAAACATTGCTTTTATTCATGGTCATAAATGGCCAACAGAAGAAACTATGGATTGTAAACAAATAATAATGGGGCATACTCATCCAACAATAATGTTTATAGATAGACTTTGTTTTAAAACATTTGAACCATGTTGGATAAAAAGTAATTTTGATATTAAAAAATTAAAAGAAAAATATCCCCATTCAAAAAATCCTGAAATACTTATAATGCCTGCTTTTAATCCCCTTTGTGGTGGTATTGCTGCAAATAATGATGGGATAACAGGACCTTTAGGTAAAATAATTGATATAGAAAATGCATTTGTTTTTTTAATAGACGGCACCTTTTTAGGAAAAATAAAAGATATTAAGTAATCAAGTTAAGCTTAAATATCACGTTTTTATTAACGGCAATAAACCAGAAGATAAGATGTGATGAACCATGGAGATTGAAATTTCAGAATCAGTAAAAAAACTTATTTCAGCATTCTTATTGTTAATTTTGCCGTTATTAATCATTTTATTAGGAGTTGTTGTTAACATTTATAACGCATGGTTTTACATTTTATTAACTACATGGTTTTGTTCAGGAATAATATTTTTTGTGGCTTTAAATTAATTTTTTCCTAAGAAAAATACTAAATATTAAATGGTATTGTATTTAAGAAGTGGTATGTCAGTTTTTTCGTTGTTGAATCCAAAAATTCAAGAGATGCTTAATTTAAGAAATATCAACCAACCAACTGAACCTCAAGTTATCGCCATTCCACCAATTCTAAATGGTGAAAATGTTCTTTTAATAGCCCCAACTGGGCTTGGTAAAACAGAATCAGCACTTTTACCAATATTCCATAATTTTTTAGAATTAAAAAAAAATATTGATTTCAAAACTAAAAACACAGGAATATCAATTTTATATATCACTCCTTTAAGAGCATTAAATAGGGATATGTTAAAAAGAACAATTGAATGGGGTAAGGCATTAGGTATTGATATAGCTGTTAGACATGGTGATACATCCCAAGCTGAACGCGCTCGTCAAACTTTAAAACCGCCAGATATGCTTATAACAACACCTGAAACCTTTCAAATCCTTTTTATCGGTAAACGTCTTAAAAAATATTTAGAAAATGTTAGATGGGTAATTGTTGATGAGATACATGAGATGGTTGATGATGAGCGAGGTGCACAACTAGCAATTGGTTTAGAAAGATTACATGAGTTAACTAAAAAAAATGGTATTGTTTTTCAAAGAATCGGTTTATCTGCAACAATAGGTTCACCTGATGAGGTTGCAAAATATCTTGGTGGTTTTGAAGATTGTAAATTTCGAGATGTTAAAATTTTGAATGTAGATGTTACAAAACATATAGAAATTAAAGTTGAATTTCCAGATGTTAAAGAAAGTGATTATAAATTTGCAAATTTATTTTCCATTGAACCTGTTTCTTTTGCTTCTTTAAGAAGATGTAAGGAGTTGATTGGCGCTCATGTTTCTACCCTTTTGTTTATTAACACACGTGATGGTGCAGAGATCTTGGCTTCAAGGTTTCATCAATGGGTTGAAAAATTCCCAATAGAGGTTCATCATGGTTCTTTATCAAAAGCAGCAAGAATAGAATCAGAAGATAATTTTAAAAATGGTAAATTAAAATCCTTAATTTGTACATCATCACTTGAACTAGGAATTGATGTTGGTGATACTGATTTTGTAATACAGTACAATTCTCCTAGGGAAGTAAAAAGACTTTTACAAAGAATTGGTAGATCTGGTCATAGTATTGGTAAAACTTCAAAAGGTGTAATTATTGCAACAACTGCTGAAGAACTAGCTGAAAGTCTTGTTATTGCAAGACGAGCTTTAAAAGGTGAGATTGAACCTTTAAAAGTTAGACAAAACCCATTTACTGTTTTAACAAATCAAATTATTTCTATTGCTTTAGAGTATGGTAAAATAGATTATAAAAAAATGTATGATATCATTTGTAGGTCTTATCCTTTTTATAAACTGAGATTAGAATTTTTTAAGAAAATCCTGGAACAACTAAAAAATCAACGTAGCATATGGGTCGATGGGCAATACATTATAAAAAGAGCTAATTCAAGGGATTATTTTCTTGAAAATATATCAATGATACCTGATGAAAAATCATATTTTGTTGTTGATATTAGTACAAGAAAAATAATTGGAAAACTTGATGAAAGTTTTGTTTTAAATTATAGTTTTGAAGATGCAAAGTTTATTCTTAGAGGAAGACCTTGGAGTATTGTGAAAATAGAAGAAGACGAAATACTTGTTACCCAATCAAAAGAAATAGGCGTTGCACCATCTTGGTCTGGTGAGGATATTCCTGTACCATTTGAAGTGGCAAGAGAAGTTGGCAGATTAAGGACTTTTGGTTTAAAAAATATGGATGTCATTAGTCAATATCCTTGTGAAATTAAAACTTTTAAAAAATATATGGAACTAGTTGATAATCAAATAAAACAAGGTTTTATTTTACCAGATGATAAAACAATTACAATTGATGTAGAAGAAAAAACCGTTGTCATAAACGCATGTTTTGGGACAAAGGTTAATGAAACACTTGGTCGTCTTATTGCTGCTATTCTTGCTCAATCAATCGGTGAAAGTGTTGGTATAAATAGTGATGCATATAGAATAACTTTGGAACTACCTTCCAGGATTAATATTAGTAAGATTAAAGATATTTTATTAAATACTAAACCTGAGACTTTATGGTATTTACTTAATACTATTTTAAAAAATTCAACATACATTAGATGGCAGCTTGTACATGTTGCTAGAAAATTTGGCGCAGTAAAAAAAGATTTTGATTTTAAAAACATTGGTGCTAAAAAACTTTTTTCACTTTTTGATAATTCACTAATATTAGATGAAGCAATTGATAAAATAATCTGGGATAGAATGGATATTGAAAATACTCAAAAAATTTTAAAAGAAATTCAGGATGGAAAAATAGAAATATTTATTCAAGGTCTCTCCCCAATTTCTCTTGCTGGTCTTGAAAACATTAAAGGTTTAATGGTTCCTCAAAGAGCTGATAGATCTATTTTGATGGCTTTGAAGAAACGATTGGAAGATACCGAGGTTATTTTTGTTTGTGTTAATTGTAGCAAAACATGGAATACTGTTGTTAAAAGAGTTGATGATAAACCAAAATGTCCAAATTGTGGTGCGATAAAAATTGCTGTTTTAGGAAGAAGGACCAAAGATTTAGCAAAATTATTAACTAAAAAACAAAGAACAAAAGAAGAGGAAAGAGAACTTAAAAGATTACATAAGAATGCTAGTCTTGTTCTTAGTTATGGAAAGCCTGCTGTTTTAACACTTGTTGGAAGAGGAATAGGTCCTGATACTTCTTCAAGGATTTTAAGAAAGTATAATGTTTCAGAAATTTTAAAATCTGAAGAAACTCTGATAAAGTTTTTAAGAGATATTTTAAAAGCTGAGTTAACTTATGCTAGAACTAGAGGGTTTTGGGACAATTAATAAAATTAGCTTTTTGTAATGTCATTTTATGTTAAAAATAATTAAAACAATTAATTTTTACTTTAATTAACCTGGACTAATTTTTTAATATTACATGTTTTTTTGTTGATTATATAATATCGTTATTAAACGATAAATAAATCGGCAATTATTTATATACATTTTACTCTCCAGGTTTTGTGATGATCATGGAAAACATAGGTATAGTTAGTTATGGAGCATATGTTCCAAGATTTAGAATAAAATCATCTGATATAGCAAAAGCATGGGGTAAGGATCCACAGTCAATAACCAGTGGTTTAGGAATTTTTGAAAAATCAGTTCCGGCATTGGATCAAGATGTTGTAACAATCAGTGTTGAAGCAGCAAGAGCAGCTCTTTCTAGATGTAATATTAATCCTCAAGATATAGGAGCAGTATATGTAGGAAGTGAGTCACATCCTTATGCAGTAAAACCAACTGGAACAATAGTTGGTGAATCAATACAAGCAACACCAAATTTAATGGTTGCAGATTACGAGTTTGCCTGTAAAGCAGGAACAGCTGCTATTCAAACATGTATGGCGCTTGTTAAATCTGATACTATAAAATTTGGTCTTGCAATAGGTTCTGATACATCACAATCAGCTCCAGGTGATGCACTTGAGTATGCAGCAAGTGCTGGTGGGGCAGCTTTTATTATTGGAAAAGAAAATGTTATTGCAACAATCAATGAAACATGCTCATTTACAACAGATACACCTGATTTTTGGCGAAGAGAAGGAAGTAAATATCCTTCTCATGGTGGAAGATTCACTGGTTCCCCGGCATATTTTAAACATATTGTTGAATGTTCAAAAAAATTAATGGAAAAAATTGGAACAAAACCATCTGATTATAATTACGCTGTTTTTCATCAGCCAAATGGAAAATTCCCAATAAGGGTTGCTGGTATGCTTGGTTTTACACCTGAACAGGTTAAACAAGGTTTACTATGTCCATATATTGGTAATACTTATTCTGGTGCTTCTATGATTGGACTTGCCTCTGTTTTGGATGTAGCAAAACCTGGTGAAAGAATTTTTGTTACAAGTTATGGATCAGGTGCAGGTTCTGATTCATTTGATATCACTGTTACAGAAAAAATTAATGAATTAAATAAAAACAATGCACCATTGGTTTCTCAATTAATTGCTGATAAAGAGTATATAGATTATGCAACTTATGCAAAATATAGAGATTTATTATACTTGGAGTGATAAAAATGAGAGATGTAGCAATTATTGGAATAGGACTTACAAAATTTGGTGAATTATGGGATAAATCATTTCGTAATCTTATTGCAGAAGCAGGAGCAAAAGCAATTTTAGATTCAGGTATTAGTGGAAATGAAATTGATGCTTTATATGTTGGCTCAATGAGTGCAGGTCGGTTCATTGGGCAAGAACATGTAGGCGCACTTGTTGCAGACAGCTCAGGTTTTACACATTTACATATTCCATCAACCCGTGTAGAAGCAGCATGTGCTTCAGGTGGTCTTGCTTTTAGACAAGCATACATGTCTGTTGCTTCTGGTGTAAATGATATAGTTGTTGTTGGTGGAGTTGAAAAAATGACTGACGTAGTAGAAAATGAGGCAATAAACATACTTGCAATGGGACTTGATCAAGAATGGGAATCATTTTTTGGTGTAACTTTTCCAGGAGTTTATGCAATGATTGCAACAAAACACATGAATGATTATGGAACAACCAGAGAACAACTTGCACAAGTAGCGGTTAAAAACCATGCAAATGGTGCTTTAAATCCAAATGCTCAGTTTAAAAAAGCAGTACCTCTTGAAAGTGTTTTAAAAGCATCAATGGTTGCATATCCTTTAGGAATGCTTGATTGTTCACCATTAAGTGATGGTGCTGCAGCAGTTGTATTATGCGCAGCTGAAAAGGCAAAAAGTTATTCAAAAAAACCTGTTAAAATAATAGGCTCAGGTCGAGCATCTGACATGTTTCCTGTGCATGGTAGAGAAAATATCTGCACTTTTGAAGCAACAGTTTATGCAGCAAAAAAAGCCTATAAACAAGCAGACATAGAACCAAAGGATGTTGATCTTGCAGAGGTTCATGATTCTTTCACCATTGCAGAGATTTTAGCAATAGAGGATCTTGGTTTTGTTAAAAAAGGTGAAGGGGGAAAAGCAATAGAAAACAAAATAACAACTTTGGATGGGGAAATACCAGTAAATACTAGTGGTGGTCTTAAAGCAAAAGGTCATCCTATCGGCGCAACAGGTATTTCTCAGATAGCTGAGATTGTCATGCAACTACGTGGAGAAGCAGGACAAAGACAGGTTAAAGGCGCAAAAATTGGGCTTGCTCATAATGTTGGAGCAGCAGGTGCAACTTGTGTTGTTCATATTTTGGAGGCGATGTGAAAATGACAGAAGCAGCAGTACCAAGATTTTGGAGAGAAATACCACAAAGATACAATTTAATCGGTAATCAATGCGAGGTTTGTAACAAGGTTTATTTTCCTCCACGTGAAACCTGTCCATACTGTAGAAGAAAAAGTTTAGGAAAGATGAAAGATCTAAAACTAAGTGGAAAAGGAAAGATTGTAACGTATACTATAATTCATGAAGCACCTGAAAACTTTGCAGGTCAATCCCCATATCCTATGGCTATTATTCAACTAGAGGAAGGACCAAAATTAACCGCTCAAATTGTTGATTGTAAACCTGAAGATCTAAAAATAGGTATGAAGGTTAAATCAACTTTCCGTAAGATACAAGAAGATGGTGACATTGGCGCAATATACTATGGATATAAATTCAGACCTGCTGGGGAAGAAAAATGAATATAAAAGATACATTATCTGAAAAAATTGCTGGTGAAATAACCCTTAGCCCAAAACCAGGTCAAACCATTCGTAAATGGCGAGGCGTTTTTAAAATTAGTCAAACAGAACTTGCTGAGCATTTAAAATTATCGCCAAGTGTTATTAGTGATTATGAATCAGGGAGAAGAAAATCACCAGGTATTCAGACAATTAAAAAAATTATTAAAGCATTTATTGAAATTGATGAAGCTCATGGTAGGAAGATTCTGCATCAATATGATTCCATGGTTGAAACCCAGGAAGGAATTCTTGAAATAATGGAATATCCTTTTAGTATTGGTGCTAAAGAATTTATAAAAAAGATTGATGGAAATATTTTAACAACTAGTGAGCTTGGTTTGAAAAAAAACGTTAAAGGTTTTACATTGGTTGATAGTGTTAAAACAATTGAGACAATTAACTCAGGTGATTATAATAGACTTTACGGTTGGAGCACAGAACGAGCTATTATTTTC
>JBNVCE010000022.1:0-20558 GCA_050410885.1 Thermoplasmatota archaeon
GGAACACCGGCATCATTTTATTTATGAAATGTTAGCGATGCCGGTTGACAGTACAGCCTAAAAAATTTATATTAATTATAAGCCTATTTATTGTGTAAGAGGCTTTTTTTAAATTCATTAAATACAAAACAATATTTAGTATTATAATTTTTAAATCTTATACATAATCTAACTCAATAGAATAATGGTCATACTCTTTATACTTGGGATGATTTGAGCTAAAAACGACAAAGAAATCATAATCATAACCTTTAACAAAACTGTAAATGCTGTAATTACCATAATAAATTAATTGATTTTTATTATTATAAAAATAAACTCCAACAATAGCATGATCAATAGTTGCATTACCAATTTTTCTAATTGCTCCAGTAACCTCTAACCATTCAAAAGTATTATTTCCATATCTGTTGATTTCATGATGCACTAACTCTATTTCTCCAGATATGTTTTTGTTATTTTTTTGCTGTATGCAACCACTAAATAAAATAAAAGAAATAAACAAAGCAGTTGATATCATTACTAAATATTTCTTCATGGTATTCCCCCAAAACCTTTGTCATTTTTTGTATCTAAGTATATTTTATTATATATTTTTTATCCTTTATTAGTTTTTGAATTTGTTGTAAAAATAATAATAGATTTTGATTATTTTGTAGAATTATTTTTTTATAATTTACAGGAGTTGTAAGTGTTACTGGTACTATCTCAAAATCAGAAGAATTATTCATATTTACAATTATCACAGATCCATTAAACAGTGTGCCTGGTTTATCTGGTGCAATCAAATTTACATAAACAGTAACAGCTCCATCTTCAGGTGTTAAACCATTTCCTGAATCAGGTTCAAAGTACCATGTGCCCCAATCAGGAAAAGATACAATCTGCCAATTAAGCCCTGATAAACTATCGCCAATGTTTAATATTTTAAAACTGTCTTTTAATTTTGCACCGGGTTTAATATTAGACCAACTAAGTGTGCCTTCGCTTTCCAAGTCAGGAATTAATGTAACATTAATCTTGTTATAATAAAGATAATTTCCAATACCTGGATCCCAATTACTTACAACCATGTCCAGAGACTTAGAAAAATTATAACTAATTTCAACATAAGAACTTGGAATTGTATTTATTGTTACCCAAGCATGCTCTCTACTATAGGTGTACTCAGAAAAATCCAAAAAAATATTATCGACTTTTACACTGTTTATTTTTTGAATATTTTTATGTGAAAGATAAAATAATCTACAATCTGTGTCAGGGGTAAAAACCTCATTAAATGTATGTTCATCAAATGTTGGACCAACATTACCAAAAACGATTTTTTCAACAACAGAAGTACCTCCAGAATTCCATGATGAAGTTGTCGGAAGCCCTACTCCATCATTTAAAAAAATCCTTGTATAATCCCACCATCCACCTGTTGCAAGATCAAGATTATTGTCATAATTTACATCAGCTAAAGCAACAGCAGAGCCATATCCTTCATAGTAACTCCAGGAGTATGTTGATTCATAAAACCCCTGAGAAAGACCCCTGTATTGTTTAAATAATCCACTTCCCCCTAGTTGTGTATTATCAGTTGCAAAAAGATCATCTTTTCCATCTAAATCAACATCCCCTGAGGTAAGCATTATCCCAAATTGATTCATACTATCTGTTGTATGCCAACTTGCAGTAGTTTCAAGCATGCCACCAAGGTTATGATAAATTTGTGTTTCTACATCAATTCCTATAAAAGCTAGATCCAGCCATCCGTCACTGTCTGCATCAACCCAGTATGCTCCCATATAAGTATTTGTATCAAAAGACTGCCAGCTTGGTGTGGATTCAAGGGTTCCCCCTACATTCATGTATACTAAATTATGGTAATAATGTTGTGGTTCATATCCCCAGCCTGTTGCAACAGCCAAATCAGGTCTACCATCATTATTTACATCACCAAAGTCAAGACCAAATGCATTACCAATTAAACTTGCATTCCAGTCTGGTAAAGATGATAAAACACCGTTATTGTTTAAATAAACACGTGCAACAGGTCCAAATGTATAACCTGTTCCAAGATAAGAAACAGCTACATCAAGCCAACCATCACCATTAACATCAGCTACATCCAAATGGCCGTTATAACAAGTATCACTTGATTGCCAGTCAGCTGTTTTTGGTAAATTACCGTTTCCATCATTATAATAAACTTTAACCTTCCCTGGTTGCATGTCATTTCCATCTGAAACAATTAAGTCTAACCATCCATCTTTATTAATGTCAGCAAGCTCTGCTCCTGTACTATATTGTGGATCATTTGAGATCCAGTCTGGTAATGGCAAATAGGGATTATCTATTATTGTTTTTGTAAAAAAGTTTTTTTTAAAATTTAACTGTTGCCCTAATGTATTTGTTATAGTAAATAGAATTAAAAATGTAATGATCAATGCAGTAATAATTGATTTATTTTTAATTGTTTAACCTCCATTTAAACTTTTTTCATTATTAAATAGTTAAATAAAATATAAATATTATTGTAATTATATTATTTTTATAATAGCAGGTTAATCCACAATAGTTTTTTTAATAGTGGCTATCTAGTATCCTCCCACTTTTAATGTTGGATCACCTATTAATATAAATTCTTCTATTGTAAAGTAATCTTTAAAGGCATAGTTGATATAATCATTTTGTGCTTTTGTTAGCATTTTTCCTACAGTTTCACATGTTGCATAAGCTGCAAAAAATTTAATTGATAAATATCCGGCACCAGCATGTACACCACTTTTGTCCACATTTGTATAGGCTTCCCTTGTTGCACCAATTGTTGCAATAGCTCCACCGTTTTTCTTTTTCACCCAATTCCAGGAAAAAGTTGGTAATAATTTTTCATAATTTGATAGTATTGAGGATGATTCAAAGCTTTGTTTAGGAAGTAAATTAAACGGTGGCATATACATAATAAATTCAGAAAGGTTGAAATCAAGTTTTGAAGTTAAACAAGCATCAAAGAAAATAACTGGAAGTTTATCACCATTAAACGCCCAGAAAAGATTATAGAAATAATAACCAATCCATTTGTTGGAATTTGGTGGATGAGTACTAACTCCTACCTCAAAACCATGACCTGAGTAATCAACAAAACCAGCACCTTTATTCAAGGCTTTGTTAAATGCACGAGAATTAAATGTTCCATCAGATGTCCATAATGTAGTTGGTGTAAAATCTGACATAATCTGTATTGTTACTTTGTTTTTTACTTCTCCTTCTACAACACCCCAACCAGGAAATGTATCACCGCCAATGAGTATAATATTGTTAAACCAATTTGCATTTTTTGTGTTTTTTTCATAATTAATTATTTTATTAATAACAGTTCTTAATTCATCTTTTTTTGTACATGGGATGCGACCTAGATTTACATCTGCAAATAGATCAACTGTATCATTCACACCTGGAACATTTTCATAGTATTCTCCATAAAGATGATTATTATTTGAATCCCAGCTGCAGAAATTGCCAAATTTATCATAAATATCTGCATAATATTGATCTGATAAGATGGTTTCATTCCAGTAATGTTCATGATAACTTCTGTAAAACCATGTTTTTCTGATTGGTAATTTTTCAATTCCCCCAATAAGTAAAACATATTCTATTCCATAGGTTTCTATAGCATCTTTTATAAAATATTTAATCTGCTCAGCTTGGTCATAACCAGGATAATTAGAGTATATATCCTCAGTTGTTTTAACTAGTGTATTAATTCCATAATTTTTTTTATGATCTACTAGTGGTTGTAGTACATTTGAAAATTCTTCTGGTGATATGATAACCATATCGTATTCATCAGAAAAAATAACTGGGTTTACAGGTTCTTCATATGATATTGTAATTTCAGCATTTTCACTATAATATAATATGTTGTTAGCAGGGGAATATCTAATTGGATAACATATGATAGTAAGAAAAACAACATGTTCATTGTTGTTTAAACCTGTACCAACTGTGTAACTGTAGGCATCTGAAGGATACAAATCTGTACTTTCGTATGTTTCTATACTTTTTTCTAATTGGTTTGTTGTTTGTAATTCTGTGTTGAACATAATGAAATTAGATGCAGGTTTTATTTGTTTAGATAAAATTATATTTTTTTGCTCAGAAAAAATTATTTCAATATTATCGATTTTTGTTTTAAAAGGAAAGATAAATGTTTGTGTAACAGCAGGCAGTAATGGTTTTTCAGTCTCAATAGTATATGTTGTGGCTTCTTTTAGGTTTAAAATAACGTATTCACCCTCATCTTTTATAATTGGTTTGGAAAAAAATAACTGTTTTTTTAATGTTTTTTGTTTAATGTTTGTATCATTTGCTAAAGAGACTGTAGCAACTCCAATAATAATTAGCAATCCTATTACTAAAATTGATATAAATTTTTTCAATTAAACAACCCCCTTATTAACATATGTTAATTAATAATGACAACCTATTATTTAAAATTTGTCTAAATTTTTTAATATTAAAAAAATTTATTTATAGGAAAAGTTTTTAATGGAATAGTATTTATAATTATATAATGAATAAAAAACTTGTAATTTTAATAATTTTACTGTTAAGTTTTCAAACAACCATTTATGCAAAAGATGTAAAACAAAATAAACATTCTCAACTAGATTTAAATAATCTAGGTTCAAATCGTAATACATTACCTGATGCGGTAATAATCCCAGATAGTGACCCATTTTTTGGAATAATCGGCTCGTACATTGCCTGCTGGTATGATAAAAATAATAATTCAACAGGACTTTTACCATTACTTGTAAAACATGATGAAAAACTTACAAGTAATCAAGAAATATTTTTAAATCAATATTTAATTGATAAGGAAAAAAAACTATTGGTTTTAGGTGAAAAACTACAAACAAAATATGAAACAGTAGAAATACTAGGATCTTCACCAAATGTTTCAATTTCTGTTGCCACTTTAATTTTTACAAATGTTACAACCGTACTAATAGTTCCATACAGAACTGAAAATGCTTACCAGCAAAGTTTAATAGCAAGTCCACTTGCAAGTTATTTAAACATACCAATACTTATTTTTGACAATAACACTTTAGAAATAATTAACGTCTGTAACAGCCTTAATGTATCAAATGCTTACATTATAGGAGATGTACAATTAATACTACCAAACATTACTACAACAGTACTGAAAACTACAGAAGAGATACAAAACACAATAATATCAATTATAAAAAATCAATTCAACAGCTTTGATTACATAACATTAGCAAACCCCTCTGATACAATACAGTATTATTTAACCAGTTCTAACAATACAAAATTTATTGATAAAATAAAAAATGTAAAATTAACAATACTTGGAAAAGAAATCGACATTATTGGTACAAATGTTAAACAATACAACATAAACATTCCTGGAGGAATTAATCTAGTAAAAATTTTTGGAAATATAACTGGAAAAAAAACACAGATATTAAATCTGATTAAACCTGTTATTTACATGTTTCTTTATGACCCACAAGGTAACATTGTTGCATATTCTAATAGCCTAGCCTATGAAACAGGAAAAACATATGTAGAAACACTAACAATAAATGCATCAGGAAATTATTTACTCATTTTAAAACTATACAATGGCATTAAGGGCGGATATTTTTCACAAAGAGGCTTTTCTCAAATAACCACTGATATTGAAATTTCTATTAATATTTCAACATTAGAAAAACCACACATGCCTTCAATCCCAAATCTGTCAATGCTTGCACCATATCTAACCAGTGCTCATGGAGGGATAATACTGGCTGATCCAAATTTTGAAATCACTGATGAAAACTACACATTTATTGCAAATGGATCAGGTACAAGTCCATGTTATAATGAAAGCCTACATGATTATACAAATCAAAAAGTAAATTACACGATAAAACAAATTAAAAACATTTTATCCATTCTAGACAATCATAGTATACTTAATAATTATTTAAATGGCCCTGCCTGGCTTGCAATAATTGCTGATACAAACATGGTTCCTATGTACTATTACGGTCCTTCTCAACAAGGACTATTAGAAAAAGGCTTACCATCTGATAATCCATACTCACTTAATTTTAATTTATCTGTTGGAAGAATAATAGGTTGGGATGTTCAAGATGTTTCACTACTTATTTCCAGAACTTTTTTTTACAAAGATATCTGTGATGAACCAAAAAAACCAAGGAATTGGCATAACAGTTTCAGCTTTATCTTTGGTGAAGGATTTGGTGAAACAGGCGGATTTTTTCATCAGATTCCTTATTCCATTGAAATAAGAAAATATGGTTTTAAACCAAGAGTATTTGGTGATTTTAGAAACGGTAGACAAATATCCATTTTACTAAAAACCTACACAGGTTCAAACTATATAGAATATCTTGGTCATGGTGACTGGTACTGGTTCACACCATCTCTTTATGGATTGGATTATTATTCAAAAGCAATTGATGTTGCGCATGTGAAAAACTGGGTTTTTAAAAAACCAAGTATTTTCCTTACATCTGCATGTTTAATGGGGCGTGTTGATGGTATTCCTCCACAAATGAATATTGGATTGACAATGCTTCATGCTGGTTGTAACTGTTTTGTTGGTTCCACACGTGAAACCGGTTCTGAAGCAGGTTTAACAGTTTTTGAAAATCATTTGATAATTGATAATTTCAGCGTAGGTGAAGCCTTAAGAGGTGAAAAAAAAGTTGATCAAGAATCACCAAACTTCTATGTAAGAACTTTGTATGCAGATCCTGCCTTTAACCCTTATGAACCAAATAATGGTTTTAGTAATCAAGGAAGACCAATACTAAAAAATTAATAATAATTTTTCAGTTTTTAAAAAACAAATTTTAAAGTCTTTATTTGTTTTTCCATTTAGCTTTACGTTTTTCCAAAAAAGCTTTCATTCCTTCCTTGGCATCTTCAGAAAGACAATTGATGGCAATTGCTTCTTATGCATATTCATAAGCTGTTTTTTCATCTTTATCAAACTGATTGTAAAAAGTTTTTTTTCCAAATGCAAGAGCATACCCGCTAAACTTTGAAAGTTTCATGGCCAAGTTTTTTGTTTCTAAATCAAGTTTATCCGCATCAACAACCTTGTTGATAAGTCCAAATTTTTCAGCTTCTTTTGCTGATATAAATCTACCTGTTAAAAGCATGTCCAGCGCTCTTTTTCTTCCAATAGTTCGGCTAAGGGGAACCATGGGCGTTGAACAAAAAAGACCAATGTTTACTCCAGGTGTAGAAAATTTAGCATTTTTTTCTGCAATTGCCAAGTCACATGAAGCAACAAGTTGACATCCTGCTGCCATAGCAAAACCATGAACCTGAGCAATAACTGGCTGTGGTAATTTATGAAGAAAAAAGCATTAAATTTGAACAAGTTGTAAAAATCTCACGGAAATAATTAATATTATAGTCCTTTCCAACTAACTCATTTATATCATGACCAACACAAAAAATCAGAGTCATTTCCTTTTATAACAACAACACGAATATCTTTTTCTTTGGCAATGAAATTTAGATATTTTTGCATTTTATTTATCAATTCAACTGAAAGTGCATTTTTTTGTTCAGGGCGATTTAATATCAACCATCCAATAGGGCCTTTTTTTTCAAAAATTATAGGTTCCATATTCAAAACCTTTATTAGTTCAAATAAGTAAGTGTTTAAGTGTTTTTTGGATTAATCTTTAAAATAAGTTTTAATTAAAAAAATAATAAAAATTTCTTTATTACTAGTTTTTAACTTTTATTTACACATCAAAGTTTTTTATTGAATTTTAAGAAAACATAATTAATGGTTATAAGATTTATTAAACCAGAAAAAGGTAGAAAATATGGATGTAAAAAATAAACACATTATATTGGTTGCAGGAAATAGTCTTGCAGTAATTTTTACTATTATTGTTAATGCTCTTGCGGTTATACTTCCATTAAATGGGAAATCAACCCAGGAGTTATCTGATAAAATTCCTAATCTGTTTGTCCCAGCTGGTATAACGTTTTCAATCTGGAGTATTATATACATTTTTTTGATAATCTTTTTAATTTATCAAATACTTAGTTTAAGTAAACAACAATACGATACTAACTATATTGAAAAAATTGGGAGATGGTTTATACTTGCTAGTTTAGCTAATATTGCATGGATATTTTTATGGCATTATGAGTTTGTAACCTTTTCTCTTTTAGCAATGATTGTTTTATTTTTGTCACTACTTATGATTTATCTTAAACTAGAGATAGGTTTATCAACGGTTTCATTAAAAGAAAAAATAGCGGTGCATGCAACAATCAGCATATACCTAGGATGGATCACTGTTGCAACCATTGCTAATGTAACTGCGGTTTTGGTTAAACTAGATGTTGGGGAGTTTTATCTTGGGCAAGTTGCTTGGACAATTTTGGTTCTTATAATTGCAACAATAATATCTGTTTTAATTTTTATAAAAAGAAAAGATATTGCTTATAATCTTGTAATAATATGGGCTTTGTTGGGTATTATAATTAAAAGATTGAGTCCTGATCCTGTTTATGGTACTCAGACAAATATTGCTATTACCGCAGCAGTGGCAATAATTGTTATTATTTTGGTTATACTTGTTAAATTTTTATTAAAAACTAATAAAAAAAATAATTTATCATCGGAAAACAAAAAGTAAGGTAAAAATGTACAATTTTGTAAACAAAGCCTTTTGAATTTTTTTAATATTTTTTTATTTAAATTTTTAATTTGCTTAATTGTTTTCTTTTTTTCATTTCATCATAAGAAATTATTTCCCTTATTGAGTCATAGGAAATAGCTGATCTGGTCAGCTCAGTTTGAAAAATAACACTGTTTTCTAATATTTCAACAATTGTTCCATCTAATTTTTCTCCAGAATTTTTTATTAATTTTACATATTGACTCTTGTATGGTTCAACTAATTTTTTTTCCATTATTCCCTCCTAAATTATTTTTTATTTAAAAATTGATTGTCAATAACAAATTTTTCATATAATATTTTTTCTTTTTTGGGTACTTGGAAATTATTTGTTGATGAGAGGTGCCGCTCTCCTGAATTATGCTACATGTCAACATAGAACCATCTTTAGGAGGATCAACAATTAACCTCGCAGTACCCTTTTTTGAAAAAATAATATAAAAAAGATTTTTAAATTACTTGTGCAAAGCCTAAATTAGTTTTTTATTTACTTTGAATAAGTGCCTATTTTATTATATACATCATTAAAATCTAAAAACCTAAATATTTTTTTTTCTTTTTTTTCAAAATCTATTTAGTTAACTTTTTTATATTTAGAATATGTGTATTTTTGTTTTTTTAACCTTAATCAAATATTTGCTCAATCCTTTTTTATCAATTATATTTAAATAAAAATTATAAATATGTTGATTCAAAATCTTTATATCTACAGAATACTTATTGAACATAAGGGGGTAAAAAATTTGAAGAAATATATACTGGTAGGAATAATAATTTTGATGCTTGTGGCACCAATATGTGGTGCATCAATGATTTTATCAAACAGCAAGGAAATTGAAAAACCAAATGCTACATCATTTGGAGATTTTACTCATACTGTTATTGCTGAGTATGGTACTATGACAACATGTCCTTATTGTGTTACTGCCTCAAACCAATTATATAATATTTACAATTCTGGGGATCTTGATTTTTATTTTGTTACAATGGTTTGGGATGCAGCAAATGCTAATGTACGCAATAGGTTAAAGGAATTAGGTGTAAGTAGTGTACCTGATGTTTATTTTGATGGTGGTTACAAAAGAATATTAGGTGCGCAATCTAATGAACAGTCTTATAGAACAGCTATTAATCAATCTGGAAACCGGGTAGTACCTGATATTGATGTTTCTGTTGTTGTTAATTGGCTTGGGGGCGGTAAGTTAAAAATCGAAGTAACAGTTGTGAATAATGAAGTTGAAACATATAACGGACATTTAAGAACATATATTGTGGAAAAACAATCAAGATGGAATGACTATAGTGGAAAACCATATCATTATGCAGTTTTAGATATACCAATTGATAGAAGTTTATCTTTAGTGAAAACCTATGCTAAAGCACGGGTAGATACCTATAAATTTTCAAAAACTTGGTACGGCTCATTATACGGTTTTAAAGATATAATAAAAGAAAATATTGTTGTTATTGCAAGTGTTTTTGATAAAGATACTGGTTATGCTGTTCAGACCTTCGCTGCAGAGCCAAGTGTTTCTAACAATGATAATTTGTTAAAAACATTGATATTTGAAAGAATTTTAGATTGCTTTCCAATGATGAATAAGATATTAAAATTATAAATTTCTAAAATTCTCTTTTTTATTTTTTAATTTAAAAGAAACTTGTTTTATTTGCATATATTTTTAACATTGAAATTTATGCATCCTATAAATGATTATTGTAAATAATGTTACAAAAAATTATGGAAAAATTATTGCTCTTAACAATGTTAGTTTTAATTTCAATGATTCAAGTATTATTGCAATAATGGGTGAAAACGGAGCTGGAAAAAGTACACTTCTTAAAATATGCGCAGGTATTCTTTCATTTGATAAAGGTAGTGTAACAGTTGATGGTTTTGATATTGTAAAGGATTCAATAAAAGCCCGTGAACAAATAGGTTATTTACCTGAAATGCCAGATATGTACGAAAGGTTAACAGGACGAGAATTTTTATTTTATATTGCATCGCTTAGAAAATTAAACGATGCAGAAGAAAAAATAAATGAAATAACAAAAATGATTGGAATAAATGATTTTTTGGATTATGAGATAGGTAGTTACTCAAAAGGTATGAAACAAAAAATATCTGTTGCTTCAGCTATCATGCATAATCCTAAAAATCTTTTACTTGATGAACCGGTTTATGGCTTGGATCCATTAACCTCAAGGACTTTACAAGATTTTATAAAAAACAGGAGAGGAACAACAGTAATTGCAACCCATTCTACACAATTAGTTGAACAAGTTGCAAACATTGTTTATTTGATTATGAAAGGAAATGTGATTTTATCTGATAAGGTATCTGCTCTTGTTTCAAAATATGGTAGTATTGAAGATGCTTATTTTCAAATAAAGGATGGACTAAATGTTTGAAACAACAAAAATTATTCTTGTTGAAAATAAAAGATCACTAGTTAAAAAAATTAATGATGCACCTTTTCTTTATTTTATGTTTATATGTATGATACTTTTTTCGATTTTTATTTTTTCTTTTGCAGCATTTTTTTTAATAAGCATTGAAACAAATTTTAATATCAGTCTTGATGATGTTTTTTTCATAATTTTTTTTATATTCCTTTTAAAAACAGTTGCAGATTTTTATAATAATTTTACTAAATCCCAAAAAGTAACTTACTCTTTATCAACCCAAGTTAGTCAAAAAAAAACTGCTTTTGAAATATTTTTAGCAGTTTTATTAACACAACTTATTATCTGGTTTTCTTTTTCTTTTATGTTTTTATTTTCACTTTCCATTTTTAAAGTTAATATTAATTATCCTTTTGATTATCTTATTTTTACAATTGGGATTATTACAGCTTCTTTTATTGGTTGTGCAATTTCTATTAATTTTTTCTCTCCAAAAAAATACAGGTTATTACCAATGTTGATTTTGCTTGGTTTTTATTTCTATGTAAGTTACCCAATTTATATTATTTTTACTTTACCACTTGCTGTTATTCATTGTGCTTGGAGCATAAAAAACTCTATGGATTCTTATTTATTTAGTAAAAAAATAGAAAGAACAAAGCAAAGATCTTTGATAAAAACTCAAAGTATTATTAAGGCACAGTTTCATAGGGAAACAACTACTTTATGGCGTGATAGATTATTGTTCAGCTTTGTTTTAACCTCTGTTACAACTGGTTTATTTTCCGGGTATTTCTTTCTTTATGGTAATGAGATTTTAATCCCAGAATCACTTAGAGAAACTCTTGGTGGTTTTTTACCCTCAATGTTTGTCTTTCTAGGAGTTTATATAGTTGTTATGTACACTGCTGTTTTTCCTGCGTTAAACCTTTTTTTAAACGAGGAAAAAACAATGTGGATAATTAGTTATTTACCTATAAAAAATGATACTGTTGTCTTTGGAAAAGTTTCAGCTCTTTCTTTGTGTTTTTTAACCTCTATACCTTTTATCCCATATGTTTCTATTTTTACCGGTTTTGACAGGATTTTTTTCCTTTTATGGTTCTTAGTTTTTTCTTATATTGCTGGTGTTATTGTTTCAATTCCACTAGGTGTTAAATACGTTGGTAAAAAATCAGATATACTACTTCTTTATAGTGTTTCCATGATTCTTTTTTTAATTTTAGGAATAACAATAGGTTTTATTAATGTAATTGATAGATTTTTTATCCACCCCATTGTTTTTTATTTACTAATTTTATTTTTTGAAATTTTCATTCTTTATTTTTCTTTAAAATTTTCATCAAGAATTCTTGCTTTAAAATACAATTTAGGTAATTACAATTCCTAGTTTTTTTATTTTTTCATAGTTTTCAGGATGTTTTTCAAAATATTTTTGAACCGGCTCAAGAATCTTGTTAATGTAATTTATTGTTGCATTTTTTAAATCAAGAGGGTGCAAACCTTTGATATAAGCTTGCTCTAGTTCATTTGAGTTGTTAAACTCTAGGTTCCCGCCAAATTTTTCAGATCTTTGAATTAAAAACGGCTGATTTTTCAGCTCTGGAAAAATAACAAATTTACATATTTCTATAATCGGGTTTCCTTCAACTACTTTTTCTGGGCAGTATGCTTTACTAATTTTTCTTTTCACACTTTTAGGTGTATCATGTATTGAAATCATTGAATCAGGTTTACTTTTACTCATTTTTGCATCCAAGGGATTCATTCTCTCGCCTGCTTGTAAACCTGTTAGTAATGGTGTATGAATCGCAACAGGCGGTTTTTTACCAAGTTTTTTTGCAGTATCTCTTGCAAGCATATGTGCATGTCTTTGGTCCATACCACCATATGCTACATCCAGATTTAGATAGAATATATCTGAAACCTGCATTGCTGGGTAAAAAAGTTTTGATAAATCCTTTTCCGCTTCATCTTCTTCGCGCCCCATTATGTCCATTGCTCGTTTAACTCTAGCAACCGAATTTGCTTTGGAAGTTCTTAAAACAAGCTCCCAGTATTTTGAATCACCTGTGTATTCACTTGCATATACAAAAGTAATTTTATCTGCATCCACACCCATTGCCTTAAAGCAATCTTCCATGTATTTACCACATTGTTTTATTTTTTCAAGATCTCCGCCTAGTTTATCGTTTATGTAAGCATGCCAGTCCGCAAGTAGTATCGTAAAATCAAAACCGCAGTCTAAAAAATCTTTTATCTTGTTTGTGCAAATCTTCCAACCAAGGTGAACAGCACCTGAGGGTTCAAAACCAATGTAAGCTCTTGGTTTTTCTTTTTTTAATACTTCTTTTAATTCATCAATTGTAACAACTTCTACCGTGTTGGATAATAGTTTTTCTAATTTATCCATATTTACCTCTCAAGTTTTTTTATAACCCTTTCTATTATTTCTTCTGCTGCTCCAAGATAGTTTTCAGGTTTTAAAGCAAAATCTATTTCTTTTTCTGTAAGAATCTTTAATTTTTTGTTTTCTTCCATAAAAACTTCTTTTAATGTTTTATTTTGTTGAACTGCTTTAAGTGAAACTTTTCTCATTAGTTCATGAGCATCCCCTCGTCCCATGCCTTTTGAAATAAGCATTGTCATTAATGATTCAGACATTGGTAAACCCTTTGAAATCTCAAGGTTTTTTTTCATTTTTTCAGGGAAAACCTGAAGGTTTTTAAAAACAATGTTCATCTGATAAATTATCCAGTCTGTTAAAATCAATGAATGCGGAAGGATGAATCGTTCTGATGAAGAGTTACAAAGATCTCGCTCATGCCATTGTATAGAATTTTCATAAGTAGGGATTATAAAACCACGAATTATTCTCGCAAGCCCGCATATTTGTTCACAAGTAATAGGGTTTCTCTTATGAGGCATGGTTGAAGAGCCAACTTGTTTTTCAGCTTCAAAAGCTTCTGCTACTTCTGCTATTTCGTCTCTTTGTAAATTTCGTATTTCTGTTGCGAATTTTTCAATACTAGTTGAGATGTTGCATAGTACAGCAATTAGTTCATTGTATCTATCTCGGCAGACAATCTGGGTTGAAACATCTTCCGCTCCTAGCTTAAGTTCTTTAAGCATTTCCTCCTGAAGCTTAAGTGCATTTTTTCCTAGTGCTGCACCTGTTCCAACCGCACCAGATAGTTTTCCAATAAAAATACGGTTTTTACATTCAAACAATCTTTCAAGATGCCGTTCAATTTCCATTGCGTACCCTGCCATTTTTAAACCAAAGGTGATTGGTATAGTATGCTGACCATGGGTTCTACCAACCATAACAGTTTTTTTATGTTTCTTTGCCAGTTTCACAAGTGTTTTTCTAAGTTCCCTTAAACTATTTTTAATTTCTTCTGTTGATTCAACAAACTGTAAAGCATTGGCTGTATCAACTATATCGTAACTAGTTGCTCCAAGATGAACGAATTTACCAGCATCGCTACTGCACTGTTCAGCAAGAGCTTTTGTAATTGCCATTATGTCATGTTTTGTTTCAGATTCTATTTCTTTAATTCTTTCAATTTTAACAAATTTAGTGGAAGCTTTTTTTGTTATTTCATCAGCAGCAGCCTTTGGGATATTTCCAAGCTTTGCATGAGCGCGAGCAAGGGCTGCTTCAACATCAAGTAAATATTGAATACGTTTATTTTCACTAAATATTTCTTTTAATTCTTTTCTTCCGTAACGAAAATCTAGTGGGCATACAGGATCAACCATATTTTTTCACAATCAGAGAATCTTATAATGCTTAATGTTTTTTTCTAAAGAAATATACATTAAATGATGGTCTAGTTTAAATATTTAAAAAAGTTATAGGTATGTTTTAAAGGAAGATAATATGGAAAAACTTAATGATATTCCAAAACCCTCAGGCTGGAGAGTATCACTTTCTATAATAATAAGTGTAGGATGGCTTATATTTCTAATTATTTGGTTAGCATTTTATGCTGGAGATTATTCATTTAATAAAAATATTTCAATTATACTAATTTCAATACTTGTTTTAATTGTTATACTTGGTGGCTCATGGGCTGCATGGGGTTTAAAACAAATTCCACAAGAAGGAAAAGAGATGATGAGAAAAACAGGATTTAGATCAAGAGTTATTGCTTCAATAGTTATTCCATTTTTATTAATGATATTTTTAATAACCTGGTTTTATTTTTATGCTGATAATTTCAATATTTATCAAAATTTTGCAGTTTTCCTTGTTTCAATACTTGTTGTTGGTGGGTTACTAGGAGCTATGTGGGCGCCGTGGGGAATGAAACACGGAAAGGAATTTAATGAAGCTTGTGAAGAAAAAAAGGATTAAAAAGTTTTTAACTTAAAATTTTATATTTTATTTTTTTACGATTAAATTCTTTTTTAATAGCATCTATTTGTTCTTTACCAAGTGTTTGGAAGGTTATAACAATTTTTACATAACCAACAGGTACAGAAGTTGTGCCTCTGTCATGCGAAATTGCCTGTACATTTGAACCAAGATTTGCAAGAATAGTTAGAATATCTCGTAGTACTTTTGGTTTATCAAGTACTATCATGGAGATTTTAACTAGAAGTTTATTTTTTATCATTCCTCTTTCAATTATCTGTGTAAGAAGTGAAAGATTCACATTTCCTCCACTTAGCACTGCAACAACATTTTTCCCGGGGAAATTAACTTTTTTACTTAAAATCGCAGCTAAAGCAACAGCACCAGCTGGTTCAACAACCAGCTTTGATCTTTGTAGAAGCAGATAAAGAGCATTTGCTATTTCTTCATCATTAACAGTACATACATTATCAACATATTTTTTTGCAAGTTCAAAAGTCAGCTTTTTTGGGGTTTTAACAGCTATTCCATCTGCAATAGTGTTAATGCTTTTAAGTGGCACAATTTTGTTTTTTTCAAGTGATTTTTTCATTGATTGAGCTCCCTCTGCCTCTACACCAATTATTTTTACAGTTGGTTTTAAACTTTTTAATGCCAGCGCAATTCCAGAAATAAGACCACCGCCACCAACAGGTACAACAACAACATCCACATCAGGTAGTGATTCAAAAATCTCAATTCCTATTGTGCCTTGACCCGCTATTACGTATTCATCATTAAATGCATGAACAAAGCTTATGTTTTTTTCTTCAGCATATTTTTTTGCAGCTGCAGCAGAATCATCATAAGTAAAGCCTTTTAGAATTACATGTGCACCATATGATTTTGTAGCAATAATTTTTGTTGGTGGAGTATAAATCGGCATAAACACTGTACTTTTTACACCTAAAAGTTTGGATGCATGCGCAACACCTTGAGCATGGTTACCAGCTGATGCACAAACAACTCCTTGGCTTTTTTCTTTTTCACTTAAATGATAAATTTTATTGTAAGCTCCCCTTATTTTAAACGATCCAGTTGTTTGAAAATTTTCAAGTTTTAGATAAATATTTGTTTTGGTTAGTTTCGAAAAAGTTTTTGATTTTTCCAAAGGAGTGCGTTTAACAACAGGTTTTAAAATATCATAAGCTTCTTTAACATCGTTTAAAGAAATCATATAATTTCCTCACATAATAAAGTTTAAAAAATCTCTTGCTTTCATTCCTTTCTTTAAACCAATTTTTTTAGCATTCTCAGATACTTCAACAACATTTGCATTAAGAACATCTTCAAAATTTTTCACACCAGTTACTTTTCCTGCAATGTCTCCTAACTTATTTGCTGTGTTAATGTTAAGATACCCGCACATAACATAACCTTTTTTGGTTTTTATTAAAATAAGTGGTGCAGATCCTAAATCAATCAAATAACCTGTTGCTTTACCTTTTTCTAATTCAATTTCTGTAAATACATTTTTATTCATTAGGTGTTCCCCTAAATAATGATAACTATTAACTGTTTATAAAAATGATAGTATAATTTTATTACGAAGAAGAACTATCTAGTTGTTTTAAATAAGGATGATATCATTATGGGAAGATGATTTGGTGAGAAAATCATGATTTATTGTTCAAAATGCGGAAAGGAAAATGATGATAACGCAGAATTTTGTAATAACTGTGGTAATTCTTTAACTAGTACAAGTGAAAAAACTTCTTCATTTGAAAATTACGTTGAAAAATTTGCAAGTGATGTCGAAAAAGCCGGTAAAAACGCCGGTAAAAAAATTGAAAAAGCTGCAAAAAAATTTGGCAAAGAAACACAAGAACTTGGAGATAGATTCGAGAAAGCAGCAGATCGAGCAAGTAATTATTTTGAAAATTGGTATGATAAAACTTTTGGGGTATTTGGACCATTGATCTCAAGTTTTGTTGGGTTAATCATCTTACGCCTTGTTATTGAAGGTTTAAAAATAGGTTCTGAAGAAACACCAGTATTACTTGAAATAAGTGATTTTTTACTTAACTATCTACTATTTATTTTTATTGTACTACTTGTTTCTTCTTATACTTCTTATGTACAAAAAAAATATAAAATATTCAGATGGGTCTTACCTGTTATTTTTGCTATTTTACTAGTTTTCGTATCATTTATAGTTGTAAACATTGTATCAATACTTGGTACAAGTATTGGTGAACCAAATCTAGCAAATGCTGAAGCAGAATGGCAAGAAAAATATATGATTATGATTTTTGTAATAGTTCTTTTAATCGGTTATTTGGTTAATGTAGCTACAGTTGCTTTTGAGAAAGATCAAAAAAAGTGAAATATTTTAACAACAACTTTAACAAATGATATAATAAAAAGAGGGTTTATATAGAAATAATTGTTAACATAATAAAATATGAGGAATTATTTATGACATATTGTCAAAAATGTGGAACAAAAAATGAGGATGATGCAGATTTTTGTAAAAAATGTGGGACTGCTTTAGACATTACAAAAAAAGGATATGAAAGAGAAAAAAATAAAGGTTGCGAAGATGAATGCGCAGGTGGAGGTAGAGGATGGGCGATTTTCTGGGGAGTAATTATAATTCTTATAGGTCTACTGATTATCTTCGAAGTAATCTTGAAGGGACTTGCTAAAACAACCCCTGCACTTTCATGGGTAAACTCAATTGAATTTGGCTGGTTTTTTGCAGCTGCAATTGCCATATTTATAATTCTTTTTGGGCTTCGTATTATCTCAAAACATTAAAAAAGATTAATACGACTTGCAAGATTGTTTACAATTGGCACATATCTTCTGATGTTTATATTTAGAAAGGTGTATTCTTGTATCCAACCAAAGAAAACATAAAAGAATTGTTAAAGTACTATAGATTAAATTTTCAGTAAGTTCAACAACACAAATTGTTATTAAAAAGAAACTTAAAATCAGGAAAATATTTAGTAGTATATGAAAAAATACATGCCTTTTTAATAATACTATTTCTATATAAACAAAAATCAAAACAAAAATTGCTATTAAAATAAGGATATAATAAAAAATTATAGGAATTTTAAATGGTGAAACTAAATAAAGCATCATTAAAAAAATAGATAAAAGCGCTCCAATAAAAAGTCCTAGGCAACCGGCACATCTTGGCTTGTTTTTTATAATAATTACATGGCTTTTAAACATAATGCAGTCAGGATGATGACCATGAAAAAACCTTTTTGTTTTTACTCTCTGTGTATCTATTGCATGATTTTTATTATTTTTTCTCCACCAATTAGGGTAAATAGCAATTGAAATGCCAAATATGCAACTAGTTAAAAATAATCCTGTTAAAAACAATTTATCAAAAAAAGTGATTGAATTTAAAGAGCTTGGTTTGAAAAAAATTATTATAAAAATTAATATGATAGCTGCAAGTGTAAGTAAAAAATAATAAAAAATTGTTTTTCTTTCTATCAAATCAATCTCCTAAATTTTGATAAAACAAACCTACTGGCCATATGTCTATAAGTTATTCTTTTTAATTTATTTTTTGAAAAAATGCCTGCGATACCTTTTGGAATAGATCCATAAAAATATCGATAACACTTGTATAGTTCTTCTTGAACTTCTTTTCTTGTAAGTGTTTCTGTAGGCATAATTGCATGTGCCATATCATAATTTGCATAGTTATAATCCTCAATCCATCCATTTTTCTTTGCAATTTCATAATAAATTGTACCAGGAAACGGAGTAAGAGCGGTATATATTGCAAGATCTGCATTAATATCAATTGAAAACTTTCTTAAACTTTCTATAGACTCATGTGTGTCTTTTCTGGCACCAATAACAAACATAGCATGGGCAAAAATATCGCTTTTATGCAATATATTCATTGCTTTAAAGGCATCAGATTTTTCAATTCCTTTTTTGTATTCCTTTAGGTTTTCTTCAGAGTCAGTTTCAACACCACACATTATCCAGTACACACCTATTTCACGAAGTTTTGGTATCAAATCAACATTATCTGCAACATCATCAGTTCTTACTTGGAAAAACAACATTATATCATCCTTGCAATGTCTATGTTTTAATTCTTCGTACAATTGTTTTCCACGGTTACGAATATTAACATGATCATCAGCAAGCCAAAGAAAAACACCACCATAGTTTTCATTTAGAAATTCAATTTCATCTGCAATACGTTTTGTTGATTTTGTTCTCCAGGTGCCTCCCCAGTGATTCCATTGTGTACAAAAAGAACATTTGTATTCGCAACCACGAGCAGTTTCAAGTATCATGTATCTAACGTTTCTACCAGCCATCATAGTAAAATGGTATTTTTTCAGATTATCTTCAACAAGATGATAAGCTGGATACGGTAGTTTGTCAAGATTTTTAATCAAAGGACGTGAAGGCGTGTTTACAATTTTGCTATTTTTTCGAAAAGAAATTCCTAGTACATTGTCAAGTTTTCTATTATTATTTAATGTTTTTATAAGATCAACAATAGTAATTTCTCCTTCTCCTCTAACAATAAAATCTATTTCAGGGAAATTCAAAAGAGATTCTTCTGGTGTAAATGAAAAATGTATACCACCAACAACAGTAACAATATCATTATCAACTTTTTTTGCAATCTCACAAGTTCTTGCACAAGTGTATGCATTGCAAGTAAATCCTGAAGTAAGAACCATTGAAGGTTTTGATGATTCTATATATTTTTCAATATCTTTCCAGTTTAACTTTTCAGCTTGACAATCTAGAATTTCAATTTCCAACTCAGGAATTTCTTGCTCAACATATGCAGCAAGTATAAGAAGTGTAGAAGGCGGTGGTAGGTATTCCCCCATAACAAACCAGTAGGACCTTGGTGGTTCTATAAACAATAGTTTTGAAATCATATGTTAAAAATCAGATATCATCAATTGCTTGAAATACGTTATCACTATTTTTTTCTTTGTGTAAAGTAAAGTGACATCGCCAACATTTCTTTTACAAGAACAGTTTTTAAAAAT
>JBNVCE010000023.1:0-12900 GCA_050410885.1 Thermoplasmatota archaeon
GTTAGACCTTTTGTTGTTTCTGCTCTTATTAAAAATATTACAATGACAGATGAGCTAATAAAATCTTTAATGGATTTACAAGAAAAACTTCATTTAGGGATAGGTAGAGGTAGGAAAAAAGTTGCAATAGGTGTACATGATTTTGATGCTGTAAAACCCCCTTTTACTTATAAAGCAGTTGATCCGGATTCAGTTGAATTCATTCCATTAAACAAATCAGAGTCAATGACACTTAGGGAAATATTAATGCATCATGAAAAAGGAATTGCTTATGCTCATATATTAAAAGAATTTGATAAACATCCATTAATTGTTGATGTAAATGATAATGTACTTTCTTATCCACCTATAATTAATGGTACTTTAACCGAAGTAACTCCATTTACAAGAAATCTATTTATTGATGTAACTGGAACTGATAAAAAGGCAATAAATTATGTTTTAAATATTATCACAACAGCTCTTGCTGAGCGAAATGGTAAAATATTTTCTACTATAATCAAGGATGAAGGTAAAATTTTTTTCACACCAGATTTAAATCCTGTGAAAAAAGAAATATCATTGGATTATATTAATTATATTCTTGGAACAAATATTAACGATAAAGATGCGGTTTTTTATTTAAAAAAAATGGGTTACAATGCAATGGGAAAGAAAGAAAAAATTAAAATTGAAATTCCTGCATATCGAGCAGATATTTTACATGATATTGATATCGTTGAGGATGTAGCTATTGGTTATGGTTATGATAAGTTTGAAACTGATTTTCCTAAGGCTTTAACATTTGGTAGAGCATTTGCTGATTATGAATTACATGAATGCTTCAGAAAAATTATGATTGGTTTAGGTTTTAATGAAGTTACAACTTTTACAATTTCAAATGACAAAGACGAATTTATTAAAATGGGTCTTGATATTACAAGCAGAGTAGAAATTGATAATCCCATTGGTGAAGAATATTCATGTTTAAGAACCAGTCTTATTCCTTCACTTTTAAAAATATTAAATCAAAATAAACATCATTCATTACCTCAACAGATTTTTGAACTGGGGATTGTTGTTAATAATGATTTTAAAAATCAAAATAATCTTGCTTTTGTTAAAATAGATGCAAAAGCTAGTTTCACTGAGTGTAAATCATTTACTGATGCTATCATGAGGGATTCTGGATTTAAATATGAAATAAAAGAAGATGATCATCCTGGTTTTATCAATGGTAGATGTGTATCAATTATTTATAAAAATAGAAAAATTGGAATATATGGTGAACTTCATCCAAAAACTATTATTAATTTCGAATTAGAGCATCCTATTATAGCATTTGAAATGAATATTGATTTACTTAATCAATAACTATTTTATCTAGAATTTATTCTACACCCTTTGATGACCAAAACTTGTTTCAAGTGTAAAAAACCAGCTATTACATTCATTCGATATAATGGTACACATTTATGTAAAAATCATTTTTTAGAATATTTTGAAAAAAGAGTCAAAAAAGATATTAAAAAACAAGGTAAAAATATAAAAAAAGTAAAAATTGGAATTGCTTTGTCGGGAGGCAAAGATAGTACTGTTGCTCTTTACTTGATTCATGATATTTTTTCTACAAGATATGATAGTGAGATTTTTGCAATTACTGTTGATGAGGGAATAAAAGGGTACCGTCCTGAAAGTATTGAAATTGCTTCAAATAATTGTAAAAAATTAAAAATAAAACATTTTATCATTTCTTTTAAAGACACAATTGGTTTTACATTAGATGAAATTGCAGTAAAAGATCATGAACTGGCTGAGTGTAGTTATTGTGGTGTTTTTAGAAGATTTTGTTTAAATAAAAAAGCAAAGGAGCTTGGTGTTGATAAACTTGTTACAGGTCATAATCTGGATGACATGTCTCAATCTATTTTGATGAATTTTGTTAATTGTGATATGCAAAAACTTGCTCGTTTAGGCCCTCATTTTAAAATTCAACCTGGTTTTGTTCCTAGGATGTTACCGCTTCGTACTATTCCAGAAAAAGAAGTCGCTTTGTATGCTATTTTAAAAAAAATTAGGTATCATGATGGTGAATGTCCTTATGCTGTTAATGCTTTACGTGGTTATTTTAAAGAAGTTATAGATACTCTTGAATTTAAACATCCTGGTACACGTCATAGTATTTTAAACAGTTATGATATTATAAAGGATATACTTGTTAAAAAATATCCACCAATGGAGTTAAATAAATGTAAAAATTGTGGCGAACCAACTTCTCAAAAATTTTGTAAGGTTTGTATTTTAAAAAATAGAATTTTAAACAAAATCTAATTTTTTTTTATTAAAAAGTTTTTTATGTATGATTCTACTGCTTATTTTTTGTTTATGAAATATTTACCAATTAAATGTAAACCCATTGATGATCTTTTAGGCGGAGGAATTGAAAGTAAATCTATTACTGAAATTTATGGTAGTGCAGGTACTGGTAAAACTAATTTTTGTTTACAGGCATCCAGGGAATGTGCAACTTGTGGTAAAAAAGTTGCATACATTGATAGTGAAGGTGTTTCTTTAGAAAGACTAAATCAAATATGTGAAGGAAAAGATCGTAAAAAAATATTTAACAACATCTTGTTTTTTAATCCATTTACTTTTAATCAACAAGAAGAAATGATAAAGGATGCATTAAAAATAAAGGATTTAGAATTGATTGTTTTGGATACATTTAATTTATTTTATCGTCTTATGTTGGAAGATGACGAAAAATTTGCAATACGTTCATTAAATAGACAGATTACTGATTTGCAGATTGCCTCTATAAAAAAAGATTTATTTGTGATTATCACTGGACAGGTTTATTCAATTGAAAACGATGATGTTAAACCATTTGCAGGTAGAGGAGTTGAACATCTAGCTAAAACAATAATAAAACTTGAAAAAATCGGCCTTGGAAAAAGACAAGCAACCTTAATTAAACATAGGTCTCAACCTGAGGGAAACAAAGCTATTTTTACAATTACTGCTACGGGTTTAGAATGAAAAAAATATTCAATTGGCTTAATGAAAGTAAATACATAAATCCCCTCCCGCCTGCTTGTAAAATGTGTGCAAAAGGATCAAAACTAGTTGTTTTAATAACTGGTTTATGTCCAGCTAAATGTTTTTATTGCCCTTTAAGTTTTGAAAAGGGTGGTAAGGACCATATTTTTGCTGATGAATGGGAGCTAAATAATGAAAACGACACAAATAAGTTAATACAAGAAGCAAAATACATACAAGCTACAGGGGCCGGTATAACTGGTGGTGATCCTCTTGTTGTTTGGAGTCGTACAAAAAAATATATTTCTCTTTTGAAGAAAACCTTTGGTGAAAGTTTTCATATACATCTTTATACATCAGGTTTGAAAAACAGTGAATATATAGATGAGCTGGTTTCAGCTGGTTTGGATGAAATAAGATTTCATCCAATGCCACAGTATTGGAATAAAATACAAAAAAGCCCTATAATATCAGCTATTAAAAATGCTTTGAAAACCGATGTTGATGTTGCTTTTGAAATACCAGCTTTGCCTAACAATGAAAAAAGGATGTTTTCACTTGTTAAATGGGCTGATGAAAATGGTATTGCTTGGGTTAATTTAAACGAACTTGAATATTCTGAGCGCAACTGTAATGCTTTATCCATTCGTGGTTATGTTGTTAAGAATGATATTTCAGCAGCTGTTAAAGAAAGCCAGGAAACAGCTTTAAAGGTTCTTGATATGGTTTCTAAAGAAAATTTACAAGTTGGCATTCATTATTGTTCCTCATCTTTCAAGGATGGCATTCAGCTTAGAAACAGGATTAAAAGAAGGGCTAAAAATGTTGCTCGTGAACATGAATTTATTAGTGAAGATGGGACTATAATTAAAGGAGTGATTTATAGTAAAGGTAAATCTTTACAACGTCTTTCTCTTGCTCTTAAAAAAGAGTTTAATATTAATAGTAATCAACTTTTTGTAAATAAGGATAAAAATAGGATTGAAATTAATATCTTGGTTCTTGAAAAAATTGCTTCGGTTTTAAAAAATCGTGGTTTTGAATGCTTTATGGTTGAGGAATACCCAACAGCTGATGCATTAGAAGTAGAAAAAATACCAATGCCAGTTTAATTTTTAATATTGTGGAAATCATGATTGTTTTTTGTTTACAGACAACTTACTATTGAAAAAGATTTTTATATATGCCCTACATTCACTGCTTTACATTTCCCATCTTAGGAAATATCTATGAAAGCTTAAAAAGGAGGCTAAAAAATGCCAATGTATGTTAGATTTCAAACTCCTAAAGAGTTACAAGATTTAGCCTATGATCTTGTTGAAAAAGCTAGAGATGATGGTAAAATTAGTAAAGGTGCAAATGAAACCACGAAACAGGTTGAAAGAGGTCAAGCAAAACTTGTTGTTATGGCAGAGGATGTTTCACCAGAAGAAATCCTAGCTCATATGCCTATTTTATGTGAAGAAAAAAACATTCCATATACATATGTTCCAAGTAAACAAGAATTAGGTGGTGCTGCTGGACTAAGTGTTTCAACTGCTGCTGTAGCTATTTTGAATCCTGGTAAAGAAAAATCAATAATGGAAAACATTATTAAAAAACTTGAAGCATTGAAAAAACAGGGTTAGAAAATGGTAGAAGGAACACCTTGTGAAGTTGTTGAAATAATAGATCGAACAGGTATGGCTGGAGAAGCTTCACAGGTTAAGGTTAGGGTTTTAGAAGGCATTGATAAGGGTAAAATTATCACTAGAAATGTTATGGGTCCTGTTCAACTTGGTGATATTCTTATATTAAGTGAAACACAAAGAGAGGCAAAAAGACTAGGAAGTCCATAGGTGATAACAAATGGTTGAGCGAAGGAAATGTTCATTTTGTGGAAATGAAATCGAACCTGGTACAGGTAAAATGTATGTTAAAAAAGATGGAACTGTTTTTCATTTTTGTAAACATAAATGTCAGGTTAACTTAGGTCGTATACCAAGGAAAATTAGATGGAGTAAGTTGTACGCTAAAAAATAATTATAATACAAATTTTTTAATATTATTACTTACATTAATGAATTATTTTCTTATTATTCTAAGAATGCTAAAATAGAAAATTTTTAAAAAATATAGAAAAAATGAACTTAAATTTTTTTAATATAAACTTTAAATAAGACTTTTCTATTTTGAAAATAATAAGTAATGGAGGTATTTTATAATGGGGGATATTGATTTAAAAATTGTTGAAATAGAAAAACCTGAAAACATTAATTTTATTTTGGGTCAAACCCATTTTATAAAAACTGTTGAAGATCTTTATGAAACAATGGTTAGTTGTGTACCAAATGCAAAGTTTGGCATTGCATTTTGTGAAGCAAGTGGTTCATGTAAAATAAGAATTGAGGGAAATGATCCTGAGTTAAGAAAACTAGCTGAAAAAAATGCAGCAAATATTGCAGCAGGTCATACTTTTATAATATTTTTAAAAGATTGTTTTCCTTTAAATGTTCTAAATGCAATTAAAAACTTATCTGAGGTTTGCTCTATTTATTGTGCAACTGCTAATCCTGCAAAAGTTGTTGTTGCTGAATCAAAATTTAAAAATGAAAAAGGAAGAGGAATTTTAGGAGTAATAGATGGTTTTACTCCAAAAGGTGTTGAAAACAAAGAAGAGCTAACTTGGAGGAAAAAATTTTTAAGAGATATTGGTTACAAACTCTAAATCTTAATACCCATATTTTCCAATTAAAGGAACAAAAGCACAACCACCTAAATCTTTATAATGTAATTTACCCTGTTTTTTTTCTATTAATTCCAAGTTACAAATTGTCCTTCCAATTGGTATTAATAGTTTTCCTTCATCTTTAAGTTGTTCAATTAAAGGTTTTGGGACATCTGGTGCTGCACAAGTCACATAAATTCTGTCATAAGGAGCATATTGAGCTAAACCTTCTGAGCCATCACCTATCACAACTGTAACATTTTTTATACCTGTTTTTTCTAAATTTTTTTTACATGTTTCTGCTAAAGAAGCAAATCTTTCTACTGTATAAACATGTCCTTTTTCTCCAACAAGTTTTGCAACTATTGCTGCGTGGTAACCTGATCCTGCTCCTATTTCAAGTATTTTTTGACCTTTTTTTATATCAAGTTCTTCAACCATTATTGCTACCATATGTGGGGCAGATATTGTTTGACCATTACCAATGTGAAGCGGCGTGTCAACATACGCATATTTTTTTATATCATCTGGTACAAAATTTTCTCTTGGTATATCTAAAAATGCTTTTTCAACTTCTTCTGTTTTAATTCTTCCTTCTAATTTTAGCATTTCTACAAGTCTAACTCTCAGTTCTTCATATACCATTTAATTTTATAAAAAGCAAATGGGTATTTAATTATGTTTGATTTTTTTATTAACGATATTTTTTATATACTGATTATGTTTAACCTCCTTTATAAAATGAGGAAAAAAGCTGTTATTGCCCTTGGTGGAAATGCATTAATTAAAGAAAATCAAGAGGGTAATATTTATGAGCAGTTTGCCAATACCCGTGAGGTTTGTAAATCTATTGTAAAAATTATTCAAAGTGGTTGGGATGTTGTTATAACCCATGGTAATGGCCCACAGGTTGGAGCAATACTGCTGCAAAATGATTTAGCAAAAGATGTTACTCCTCCAATGCCTCTTGGTATTTGCGTTGCAGAAAGCGAGGGTTTAATTGGTTACATGATTCAACAATGTTTATCCAATGCTTTGAAAAAAGCATGTATTGACAAACCTGTTGTAACCTTAATTACACAGGTTTTGGTTGATGAAAATGACCCTTCTTTTACTAATCCAACAAAACCAATTGGCCCATATTATTCTGATGATGAAATTGAAGAAATAATAAAAGAGGGTTACAAGGTTAAAAAACAACCTGATGGTTGGCGTATTGTTGTTCCTTCTCCTGATCCAAAATGTATTGTTGAAGGAAAAATAATAGAAAAATTACTTGATGATGGCATAATTGTTATTGCATCAGGTGGAGGCGGTATGCCTGTTATTGAAAAGGAAGGATGGGGTTTAGATGGTCTTGAGGCTGTTATAGATAAGGATTTAGCAGCAGAGCGGGTTGCAGAGGCAATAAATGCTGAACTTTTACTAATATTAACAAACATTGAAAAGGTTTATTTAAACTATAAAACTTCTAATGAAAAAGCAATTGATAAAATATCTCTTAAAGAATTAAAAAAGTATTATGAACAAGGGCATTTTTTAGAAGGTTCTATGAAACCAAAAATACTTGCTGCAATTAGATTTTTAGAATCAGGTGGGAAAAAAGTAATAATATCTGATGTTGAAAAAGGATGGGAAGCTTTTAATGGACTAACCGGTACACATATTACAAAATAATGGTTAACAGTTGTTTTTATTAAACTGTTTTATATATCAGATTTCTAGGTTATGGAAACAGAATCAATAGAAAAACAAATAAAAGAAATTGAAGATGAGATTTTCAATACTCAGAAAAATAAGGCAACAGAGCATCATATTGGTAAACTTAAGGCAAAACTAGCAAAACTAAAAGATGAGATTGAAAAAAGAAGAAGTGCAAGTTGTAAGGGTAAAGGATTTGCAATTAAAAAATCTGGTGATGCAACAGTTGGGCTTATTGGTTTTCCAAATATTGGTAAAAGCACTCTTTTAAATCTAATAACAGATGCAAAAAGTAGGATTGGTGATTATGATTTTACAACGGTTAATGCGATCCCTGGCATGATGAATTATAATGGCGCAAAAATACAAATTCTTGATTTACCAGGTCTTATTGCTGGTGCATCTGAAGGTAAAGGCCGTGGTAGAGAGGTTATATCAGCTGTTAGAAATGTGGATTTAGTACTTTTTATGATTGATGCACAGTTTGAAGACACCATAGATATTATGAATCAAGAGTTGTATAAAGCAGGAATAAGGTTAAACCAAAAAAAACCTGATGTTGTTATTAAAAAAACAGGTAAAGGTGGAATTAATGTAACCTTACCTGTTAAACAAACATTCATGGATGAGTCTTTGATAAAGACTATTGCTTCTGAATATTTTATTAATGCTGATATCATTGTTCGTGATAATATAACCGAGGATCAATTAATTGATGTTTTCACCGGTAACAGGGTTTACGTTCCAGCAATTGTTGTAATTAACAAAATTGATCTTGTTTCTGAAAAAGAACTTCAGAAAAAAATCAATAATATTAAACAACGTGGTTGGAAAACTGTCGCTATTTCTGCACTTAATGGTACAGGGATTAATAAATTAAAGGAAATGATTTTTTCAGAACTTAATTTCATACGTGTTTATATGAAACCTGTTGGTAAACAAGCTGATTTTAATGAACCATTGATCTTAAAAAAAGGCTCAACAATTGAACAAGCTTGTGTTAAACTTCATAAAGATTTTAAAAGGAAATTCAGGTATGCCTCTGTTTCAGGTCCTTCAGCAAAACATACTGTTCAAAAAGTCGGTTTGGATCATGTACTGGAAGATGGTGATGTTTTAACTATTATAATTTCACGTTAAATCTTTTAAAAGTTTTTTTGCATTTTTTATCATATGTTTTTCATTTAATTCATATTTTTCAAGTAAATCATCTGGCTCCCCGCTTTCACAAAAAGTATCTTTCACGCCCATTCTTAAAAATCTAGTAGAAATATTTTTTTCTGCAAGAAGCTCTGCAACAGCAGAGCCAAGTCCACCAATTATTGAATGCTCTTCTGCTGTGATAATAGCATTTGTTTCTTTTGCACATTTTATAACAGTTTTTTCATCAAGTGGTTTTATTGTATGCATGTCTATTACACGTGCTTCTATGTTTTGTTTTAATAATTTTTTTCTTGCTTCAAGAGCTGGTTCAACCATTGTACCACAAGAAATAAAGCTTATGTCTGAACCATCTTCAACTGTAATTGCTTTTCCAATTTTTATGTCTTTTAAATCATCTTTTTCATAAATTTGTGGTGTATCTGCTCTACCAATTCTTGCATACATAGGTCCTTTGTTTTCAGCCATTAAATAAACTATTTTTTTTGTTTGCACAGCATCACTTGGTGCCATTACAGTCATATTAGGTAACACCCTCATAAGTGCTAAATCTTCAATCATTTGATGGCTAACACCGTCTTTTCCAACACTGATTCCACCATGGGTTGCGAATATTTTTACATTATAATTAGAATAAGCAACATCCATTCGTATTTGATCATAAACCCTACCAGTTGCAAAAACAGCAAAAGTACTGACAAAAGGTATTTTTCCACAAGAAGCAAGTCCTGCTGCTGCTGATATCATGTTTGCTTCAGCAATTCCCATTTCAAAAAAACGTTCTGGATATTTTTTTGCAAACATGATAGTTTTGGTTGATTTAGATAAATCAGCATCAAGTACTACTAAATTTTTATATTTTTCACCTAATTCAACAAGTGCTTCACCATAAGCATTCCTCGGATTCATCATCTTCTTTTGATTCATAGCATAGCCTCAAACTTTTTTTCCAAGATATTAAGTTCATCAATCGCTAAATTTCGCTCTAATTCATTTGGTGGTACACCATGAAAATCAATATTATTTTCCATAAAAGAAACACCTTTTCCCTTTACCGTGTTTAGTATAATAACAGTTGGTTGTCTTTTACTTTCACAAGCCTGTTTTAAAGCATCCAAGATTTTTTTTATATCATGACCATCTGTTTCTATGACATTCCAAGCAAATGAGCTCCATCTATCTTTAACTGATTCAAGTTTTAACACATCTTCAGTGTTACCATCTATTTGTAAAAAATTTCTGTCAATCATTGCAATCAAATTATTAAGTTTATAATGTGATGCAGCTGCAGCTGCTTCCCAAACCTGTCCCTCATCTGTTTCCCCATCACCTAACATAACATAAACCTTGTAATCTTTTTTATCAAGTTTACCAGCAAGTGCTACACCAACTGCAAATGAAAGACCATGACCTAGTGATCCGGTTGAGGCCTCAACACCAGGTATGCAATTACAATCAGGATGACCTTGCAGCATACAATTGATTTCCCTTAAATTCCAAAGTTCTTTAACAGGGAAATAACCACATTCAGCGAGTACTGCATAAAGTGCTGGTGCAGCATGACCTTTGCTTAATATAAAACGATCCCGGCCTGGATCCTTTGGTTTTTTGGGATTATGTTTCATATGAGAAAAAAATAGTGCAACAAGCGCATCAACAGCAGACAATGAACCTCCAGGATGACCTGATTTAGCCCTGTAAAGCATTTCGATTATATGTTTTCTTATTTTCACGGCAATTAAATTAAGTTTAATTATGTCCTTGTCAATATAATTATTCATTATTTAGCTCCCCGCAAAGAAAAACAAGGGATAATTTTTTCCCAAATAGTTTTTTTGGGTATATACTTTTTGTAAATTTTAACTTTTATTATTTTTTGGTTTACAATGATTTCTCGCAACTTGATAAAGATCGTTGTATATTTCAGGTCTTATATCTCTTAAAACAGGACGATTTGCCCTTACTATATTAATATAATTTATATCAATCTCACAGGTTGTTATACTTTCTTTATAATAAGGTGCTTTAATTAATAATTTTGCCAAGGGATCATAAACTTGTGAACCACCCCAGAAAACCAGATCCTCTTGAGTACCAACTAAATTAACAAAAACCATAAAAACTGTGTTTTCAATAGCTCTTGCAGGTAAAAGTGTTTCAAAATATTTACGTGATATCGATGGTGAGGCCGATATACAAATAATAACATCAACTCCTTGCATGGAATACATTTTGCATAACTCTGGAAAAAACAAATCATAACAAACAATCAAGCCGATTCTGCCAAATTTTGTGTCACAGATCTGAATATTTTCACCCTCATCATAGTATATTTTTTCTTCAAAAGGACCAAATGTTGTAAGGAACCATTTATTGTATGTATCTATTTTACCATCTGGATGTGCCAAAACAGCTGAATTATGAATCAAATCTTCAACTTCACTATTTTTAAGTGGCATCCCAAAAACTATGTAACAATTATTTTTTTCTGCAATTTTTTTTATTTGTTTTACTGATTTACCGTTTATATCCTCAGCAACATCTCTTATTTCATCTTTAATAGTGTAACCAGTTAATGATAGTTCCCCAAAAACATAAAAATCCGCATTTGTTTTTTTTATACATTCTTCTATTTTTTTAATATTAGCTTGTTTGTCAAGTAGTTTTGGTCTTGTTGATATCAGTGATATTTTCATATTAAAACCCAAAAAAGTGAATAATGAATATTTTTATAACCTTGTTGATTGACAAAAAAGGAAAAAAATATCTTCAATATTTTTTGATTATGTTGAAATAGTAAAATTTGATTTCATCACTTGAACTTCTTCCTTTTTCATCATATACTGTTACTTTTATTTTATGTCTTCTTATGGAAAATTTATTAAGTCTAAACTGGTATGGTGCTTCTGTGTCATTAAAAACTTTTTACCATCATAATAAAACTCTACATATCTTATAGGTGAATCTCCTTGTTTTACTTTAGTATGAACAAGTACGTCATTAATAACTTTGGTTTTGTCATAATTAAAAATTTTAATTGTTCTATCTTCAAAAAATAGTCTACCATGTTTTGGATTAACAATTTTTATTCTTGGAAAGGTTACTTCAAAATCTGCTAAATGTGCAATTGATGCAACAATAAGTTTTGTTACATTTACCAAATAACTGAAATTGATATGTTCTATTGTATCATTTGGTGTATGAAAATAGTTACCATTAAATTCATCCTGCCAGAAAGCTATTGCTTCATAGCCGTATAATACAAAATCATAATAGTCACTACCGATTCTTGGGCCTCCAGGAGTTATTTTCCAACCATCTTTTATATTGAAATTAATTTCATAATTTTGGTTAACATTTTTTATCTCATCAATAATCCATTTAGCATCTTCTGTTGATGAAAGGGATACGTTTTTACCACCCACTGCAGTTTCCGCGTAACCTATCATGTCTGCGTTTAATTCAACTAGTATGTCATCATTTTTCTCATAAACTTCCTTAACATAGTTTTTACTTCCAAGTAATCCTACTTCTTCTCCTGAGAATGCTACAAATTTTATTGTTCTATTAAACTCGAATTTACTTAAAACATATGCTGCAGTAAGCACTGCTGCTACACCAGAGCCATCATCATTTGCCCCAGGTGAAATTTTTATAGTATCATAATGTGCATTGAAAATTATTATTTCTTTATTTTCTGAATTATTGTTTTTCAATGTTGCTTCGATATTTTGACTTTTATATAATCTAAATGGTCTTCTGTTACTCCAGGATTTCCAATTTTGGTACCTAGTTTCTAAACCCATTTCTTGAAATTGGTTATAGATATATTCTGCTGTGGCTTCACAGCCATAGGTTCCTATTTTTCTAGGACCATTTGATACAAGTTCTTCAAGGTATTGTCTTAATAAGGATTCATTAACCATTTCAATTGCTTGTAATATTTTTTGGTCATCAATTTTTTTTGTAACTGTATCATCTATTAACAACGTACTGTTATCCTGAATTTTTATTTTTATGGAATAAGAATACATAACAGGATTTATCATTATTAATATAAAAAATAATTTATAAAAACATCTAATTGATATACATTTCATTTATTTTACCTCTTTAATATTGTTAAAATAGTTACCATAATTATAAACTTATCTATTTATAAAATTTTATTATAATAAATTTATTAAATAAATATGTTACCAAGAAATAAAACTTTATAATATAAAAAATAATGTTTCGATCATAACAAACCAATTAAATGAACACATTGAACTTTTATCATCTTCATCTGAGGAACTAACCGCCTCATCGGA
>JBNVCE010000023.1:12910-17841 GCA_050410885.1 Thermoplasmatota archaeon
AAATTTAATAATTAAAATTCATCCAGATGTTTATGAACCTGCTGAAGATACTTTTTTGATGCTTGAATCAATTAGTGTAAAACCAGGTGAATATGTTCTTGAAATTGGTACAGGTTGTGGAATAATTGCCCTTGAATGTGCAAGTAATGGCGCGAATGTTGTTTGTACAGATATAAATCCTTATGCTGTTGAATTAGCTAAATATAATTATCATAAAAATAAGTATTTTATTAAAGGAAAATTTGAGGTGAGAAAAGGCAATCTTTTTTCTCCGATTTTTAAAAATGAAAGATTTGATGTTATAATATTCAACCCGCCTTATCTTCCAACTAAAAAAAATGAGCTTGTTGGTGGTTCAGGCTGGTTTGATGTTGCAGTGGATGGTGGTACTGAAGGTCTTAATCTAATTAAAAGATTTATCAAGGATTTAAGAAAATATTTAACTGATGTTGGTAAGGCTTACTTTGTTTTCAGCTCTCTTGGTAATAGAAAAAAATTACATAATTATTTAACTAAATCCAGATTAAATTACCAAATTGTTTCAAGTTATAATTTTGATGAGGAATCTATTTCTGTTTATTGTGTTTATTAATTTTAATTAGGGTTTAATGTTCCTTGTATCCAACCATTTAGTATATTAGATTTTGTTTTCCAAGACCCTGTAAAAGATTCATGGTTTTCATCAAATGTACATCTACCAAATATTGTTATTGTTCTTTGAGCTACTAGTAATCTTATTGCAAAATGGTTGTTAAAAAGTACTCCATTAAATCTACTTTTTTGGTTTTCATAAGTTGCAATACCATTAAATAATGTAAATCTAGGTCTGACTAAGTACTGTCCGTTTAAAAAAATCTGAGGATCAGTACTACCTGTTAAACCTATTTCTGCATTAAATGACCTTTTAATATTTTTAGTAATAGATCTAGCTCTAGGCATTTCAACTGATAATGGATCTGACCATGAACTTAGTTTTCCATGAGTATCTTTTGCAATGACTTTTATTAAATAAGTTCCTTTTTTGTCCCATGTCTTTGATGCTGTTCCAACGCCACCACTGTTGTATGGTCCTATCCAACCACTTGTGGTTCCGTCGCCCCAATCAAACATGTAATAAATTTTGTCCCCATCTGGATCAGTTGCTGAAGAAGTATATGAATATGGAATACCAACAGTTCCATTTATCGGTCCGTTTGGTCTGGTTGGTTTTGTGGGTGGGTTTGATTCTTCAGCAATAGTAAGAGTCGGGTCCCCAAATGGTTGCCATTCTTCAACTGTTTTATAATCAGAATCAGACATGGTAGCTTTTATGTATCTATTAAGAGCGCCAGACCACATTTCACCAAATGTTCCTGCGCTATTTAGTTTATATGCCCTAAAAGTGTCTAACCCCATCTTACCGATTAATCCTTGTGTTACACCAGTACCTATATAACCATAACCAATACCTGTTGCTCCAAATGTTCCAATGGCACCACCACCACTATTATACATAAAAGCCCAGTTAAAACTATTTTCTTCGATATTAAACTTACTTGTTGAGCATGCTTCTACAGTAACTATTGGTAATTTATTTCCATTCCCAAGGTTTTGGACATTAGAACTCCAATACCCTCCTGGCGGGTAAGGTGTTGGTAACCAAATATTAGGGTTTTCATGTGGATGAGTTGCCCAAATATTTGTGTTTCCATGTCCTGAGAAATCAACAAAACCACACCCTTGATCTATTGCACTTTTTATATTTGCAACTCCAGTTGGTGTGTAACCAGATAATTTACCATTTGATGCCCATATTTTATTTGGTATAAAACTAGTCATTAAATCAACAACTTTTTGATTAACATATTCACCTTCATCAATAGCATTTTGATCACCAGTAAACGTATCTCCTCCAACAACTACAAGGTTTAAAAACCAATCTTGTTGATAAGCATTTGATGTTTCATAATTAATTACTTTATTTACACATGTTGTCACTTCGCTAGTGCTTCTACAAGCCCATCTACCAAGGTGAACATCTGGATGAAGATCAACTTCATCATAATTATTGTTCCAATTATATTCGCCAAAATTATTATTTCCATTTGAATCCCAGCTGCAAAAATCACCATCTCCATCATATATATCAGCATAGTATAAATCACTGACAAAAAGTTCATTACCATACTGCGGGTCATCCTCAATATAAACATGTGTTAATCTTACTGGGAATTTTGAGGCACTTCCAACCAAAAGAACATTACTTGTTGCCCAGTTTTCTATTGCATTTTTGATGAAATATTTTATTTTTTCTTGCTCGTCCCTTCCAGTTGCAGGGAAATATGTTCCACCATATATTTCTTGTAATGTAACCAATTTTGTTGAAACTCCTCTGCTTATTTTATGATTAACTAAAGAATTCAATTGTGAACTAAAATCTGAGTTAGTAATAATTACATATGAGTATTCAGAATCATAATTAAATTGAGTAATTGGTGTTTCATAGACTATTTTTATATCAAAAGAGCTTGCCCATTGCATCTTGTTTTCATTTGGGTAATACCTAATTGGGAATGTTTCTATTTTAACAATGGTTTTCCTTTCTTTTTTATCTATTCCACTGAATATTTTATAATTAAACCAGTTTTGAGGATAAACATCAATATCATAATTTATTTCATTTGAGTTTATCTCAACTTTTTGGCCAACTTGAAGCATCTTAGGTGTTGGTTGAACCTTGTTTGTAAGTGGCTTTTCTTGGATATTTTTTGGTGTTATTGTAACACTTTTTATTTTTGTTTTAAATGGATAATAAAAAGTTTTTTCATAACTAGGAATCATTGGTTTATTTTGTTCCATTAAAAAAGAATTTGCTTCATCAACTGAGATAGTAATATATTGATTTTCATTTTTAATAATCGGTTGGCTAAAAGAAACAGTTATTTGTTCAAAATTTATATTTTCATTTTGTGTAGCAACAGCCCCAATACTACTAATAATGAGTATTCCTAAAACCAAAAATGATAATTTTTCTCTCAGTTTAATAACCCCCTTAACTATTGTTAATTAATATAATGCTTTTATTTTATTTAAAGTTTCCTACATTAAACATTAATCGACATTTATTCATAATATTAAATTTTTTAGAAAACTGATTGTTCATTGTAAATTTTTTTTAAAATAAATTTTTTAGTATTAGACATACCTGAATCCAAATAAATTGAGCCAATAATTGCTTCTAAAGCATTTGCTAAATTTGTAGGATTTTTATCACCATTTTGTTTTATTTCTCCTTTACCCAATAGTAAATATTTACCTAAATCTAGTTGCTTTGCTTTTTTTGCTAAAAAATCATTATTTACAAGAATTGATCTTCTTCTAGTAAGTTCACCTTCTGTAAAGTATTTATTGCTTTTATATAGTTGCTCAGCTACAACAAAACTAAGAATACTATCACCCAAGAGTTCTAGTCTTTCATTATATTCAACTGGAATTTTAGCCTCAAATGCATAGGTTTTATGTGTTAAAGCATTTTTTAATAATTCTTTGTCTTTAAAATGATATTCTATTTTTTCTTGAAGCTCTTCTAATTTTTTATCATCCATGTTAAAACCCCATTTTTAATGTTTAATTTTGCTAAAGTAAATTTTGTTAGTAATAACAGAAATATATTTAAACATATAAGAAAGCTTTCACAGTATATATATAACTTTTTTCAGGTTTTTTTTCTTTATAATTTTTCTGGTAAATATTTTTCAATTTCTTTATAAACGTCTATTTCATCCAAGGCTTGCATTAATTGTTTTTTGTTTTTAAAAGGTCTTTTTAAAATAATTCTGTTTGCTCTATTTTTTCCTATTTTAGGTAATGCTTCTATTATTTTTTTTGAAGCATTATTAATATCTAATGGATAGGGAATCGCTGTTATTGATCTAAAACCATAATCTATTACTTTTACATCATAAAAAGTATTTAACGGGATAATACCAGGTATACCAATTAAAAGTGGGTAACTACCCAACTGTCTACCAAATGTTAAATTACCTTCATGTTTTTCTGTATAAACATCTTTTAAAAGTGTGTCTTTTGGAACAATATTTTTTAACATAACTTGATCTATTTCCATTTGTATTTTTCTTTTAAATTGTTTGAAAAATTTTTTGTTTTTATTAATAATTTTTGTACCAATTTCATACATTGGAGTACCTGGTATTGGTATCACTTGTCTAAGGTTTATCCTTCTTACTAGTAGTTTTTTTTCAAGTAATTTTTTTAAAAATTCATAGTTTAGTTCATATGTTTTTTTTGTTTCACCTTTTAATCCAAAAACAAAATTTAAACCTGGTAAAAGCTCAGGCATGCCATTGTATCCAACTTTTGAGCCAAACTCGTTTAATAATTTTATAGCAATTAATGCTTCTTCACTTGAGACTTTTAAATTGTTTTGTTTTATTACAATTGGATCAACACTTTCAATTCCAAATGCTGCAACATCACCTGGTGTATGATGTTTAATAATTGTTTTTATAATAGATTTTGATTCAATTGGATAATGAGCAAGTATACCTGGGTTAGCATTGTCTATATGTAAAGTTTTAAGTTCTGGTGCAACCTTTCTAATACTACTGAAAAGTTTTTCTAAAGCATCTGTATTTGGTTTTGGAAATTCTTGCTTTCCTGAATCTTTAGCCATGTACGAAAAAATACATGGTTGGTTACCAATCCTAAAATGTTTAACACCATTTTCATATAAAGCCTTGATTTCATCAACAATGTCATTAATGGATCTATAATCTGGTAAACCTTTTGCTGACTCACTGCAAAATGAGCAACCACCAACAATGGTTCTAGGGCATCCTCTGTATGTTTCTATTTCTGTTATTAAATAATTTGGGAAATTTGGATGTTGGGTTATAATTTTTGCACCAATTATTGCAAAGTCCCTAATTGTT
>JBNVCE010000023.1:17851-19624 GCA_050410885.1 Thermoplasmatota archaeon
GAAGCATTTTTTCTGCATTCAGTATCATCAATGCTGTTAATATTTAATTTATTTTTCAAAAGTTTGTAAATAATTGTTTCGCTATCACCTTTGATTATTAAATGAAAAATATTTTTTAAAAAACCTGTTTCTTTGGTTTTTTTTCCTCCTGATATACCAAAACCATGTTTTGCTGCTGGTCCGCATAAAATCTTAATCGGTTTTTCGATTTCATTTAAAAGTTTTACAAATTCAAAGGGACTTACCGGGTAACCTCCTAAGTATTTTCCTGGTACAGATACTCCAGCAATTGTTATTATTAAATCAGATTTTTTTAAAATATTTAAAAAATTGTTGTTTTTTCTTATTTGATCTATTGTTGAATAATTTATTTTTATTGTATCATTATATTTCCATATAGAACCTGCAATGTATCTAGGATAAGGGCTTATATATGGTGGAACACCTAGGCATGTTGGTTCATCAACATAACCATCAATAATTGATACTTTTAACATGATTAATTAAAAAGTTAAAAACTAAATTAACTATATCTATTTTTCACAGGAAATTATTTAAACTCATTGCATATTTAAAATTAAAAGCAAAACTAGGAGTGGGTTTATTATGGGTATTGAAAGCAAAATAAACGGTTTAAATAATAATTTTTTAAATAATTCTATTGCAAGAATTTCAACTGGGATAAACAGACTTGATGAACTTTTATCAGGGGGACTGCCAAGTAATAGTATAACACTTGTTTCTGGTTCACCTGGTTCTGGTAAAACTATTTTATGTTATCATTATTTATGGCAAGGATTAAACAATGGTGAGAAATGTTTATTTATAACATCTGATGAAAGAATCGCAAACATTGTTAAACAGGCTAAAGAGCTTGGGTTTGATTTTAAACCTTGGATTGAAGCTGGTAAAATAAAATTTATTTATCTAGATTTGGACGATAGTGGTATTTATAAAGAAATAGAGGAAGAAATTAGATCAGGCAATTATACAAGGGTTGTACTAGATTCTATTACTCCTGTTTCTGAGGTACCTGTTTTAGGTAGTGGTGTTTATGAAATTAATCCTTCTTATCATATTAATGAAAGTAAGAAATATCCAGTTGGTTCAATTCCTGCAACACGGATGCATGTTCGTAGGATTATGAGTGTTTTTGCAAAGAATAATTGTACAGCGTTAATTACTTCAGAAGTATCAGGTGATACTGGTAGTTATTCTCGTGATACTGTTTCTGAGTTTTTAGCAGATGGTATTATTTATTTGGATTTGGATACAACAATGGATAGAAGAAAATTAACTATTCGTAAAATGCGTAGTACAAAGCATACTTTAAAACCTCAGGATATTGTAATTACTGAGGGTGGTATTAAGTTCTTATAAAATGGATTATGAAGAAGAGACTTTTTCATGTTGATTTAAAGTAACTGAAGAAACTAAAAGAGGATAATTTTAGGGGAGTGTTTAGAGTTTATTGATAAAATATGTGGAATAGTTGAAGAATACGCCGAAAGTGGAGTAAGCAACAGAATGGTTTAATCGATAATAATTAGCATCTTTACCTTACTTTTATTAAACCATACATCAATTATAGTAATACTTTTATTGACTAGTATATCAATTTTAGTAAATTATAAATATTATAAATAGTTGCAATAGTATAATATATTATCATATGTTGAACGAGAGATAAAGAAAAAGTTCGATAAAATCATAAAAAGTTACAACATGGTTGCAGTCGTTGGTGCAAGACAGGCAGGAAAAACAACATTTCTA
>JBNVCE010000024.1:0-12677 GCA_050410885.1 Thermoplasmatota archaeon
TTACATAACATTTTTACTGTAAGAATGAAACCTAGTTAATTCTGTCCCAATGCCATAATCGACCAATTAGCTTTTAACTAATGAGTTATATCCACTATTAAGAAAATGATCATATCCATGACTAGTTATATTTTTTGTTTTACCTAAATGAGATAACATTACTTTTTTATCTTTTGTTATTTCACCAATTAAATAACCTTTAATCTTTTCAATATTATTTTTAGATACAGTAAAAACCAGTTCAAAATCCTCTCCACCATACAATGCATAATCGTATTCATCTTCGCCTAAAGTTTTTGCAATTTTTCTAACATCATCATTTATTGGGATTTTATCTTTATAGATAATTGCACCACATTTACTTTGCTTACAAATATGTTTTAATTCAGAAGCAAGTCCATCAGAAATATCTTCCATGGAATTTACATAAGATGCAACTTTTAAAGCAAATTTCAGTTGAGCCTTTGGCTCTAGATAAGCTTTTTTTACTTTTTCAAAACCTTTTAAACTTTCTTGAAAAACTCTCAGCCCTGCTCTACCATTTCCCAAAGGGCCAGAAACCAAAATGAAATCACCAGGTTTTGCACCACTTCTTAAACAAAGATGATTTTTGTCAACCACTCCAGTTAAAGTAATTGAAATAACTATTTCTTTTGAGTGAGCCATATTGCCGCCAATAATTTCAATATCATATTTGTCGCAAGTTTTCCACATCCCATCATACAAACCATCGATAAATTCAACATCTAAATCATTAGGAAGTGCAAGAGAAACTAGTGCATATTTTGGAATTGCTCCCATAGAAGCAACATCTGATACATTGATTTCAATTGCTTTCATGCCGATTTGTTTTGGTAAAAACCATTCTCGTCTAAAATGATCCCCTTCAACAAGAGCATCAGTTGTTAGAACCTGTAAAGCTTTTTTTGTTTTAACAACTGCTGCATCATCGCCAATACCAACAATAATATCTTTGTTTTTAGGTTTTTTTGTAATTCTTTCAATTAATCCAAATTCACCAAGTTCTTTAATCTTCATTTATAGCACTCTTACTCATTTTGACAGAACAAAACCTTCCACACATTGAGCATACTTGTTCATCAGCGTCTTTGCATCTTTCACGAATGTCTTTTGCCAAGCCAGGGTCTATTGAAAGCTCTATCATTTTCTTCCAATCAAGCTTTGCCCTAGCTTCACTCATTTTATTATCCCAGGTTATTGCACCTTTTAATCCTCTTGCAACATCGGCAGCATGCGCAGCTATTCTTGATGCAATAACGCCTTCTTTTACCTCCTCAATATTAGGCAAACCCAGATGCTCAGCAGGAGTTACGTAACATAAATAATCAGCACCATAATAAGCAGCAAGACATCCACCAATTGCACTAGTGATATGATCATAACCTGGTGCTACATCGGTAACAAGTGGTCCTAAAACATAAAATGGTGCACCATGACATATTTTTTTTTCCAATTTAACATTTTTTTCAATCTGATTTAAAGGAATATGACCAGGACCCTCAATAATTACTTGAACACCTTCTTCCCAAGCCCTTTCAGTTAACTTGCCAACTACCTTTAATTCAGATATCTGGGCTTTATCTGTTGCATCTTTTAAACAACCAGGACGTAGACCATCACCCAAGCTTAAAGTTACATCATATTTTTTTGCCATTTTTAAAATCTCATCAAAATTTTCATAAATAGGATTTTCTTTTTTATGATAAACCATCCATCTAAGAAGTAAAGCTCCACCGCGGCTAACAACGCCCATTAATCTTTTTTTAATAAAAGGAATTGAACTTCTTAAAAGACCAGCATGAATAGTAATAAAATCAACACCATCTTCAATATGTTTTCTAATACCTTTTAAAAAATCTTTTTCATCCAGTTCAACAACATCATCAACCATACAAGCGGCTTGATAAACAGGAACTGTTCCAACAGGAATACAACTATTTTTTATTATCTCACGTCTTATTTTATCTATATCTCCACCTGTGCTTAAATCCATGACAGTATCTGCTTTTGCATCAATACAAACCCTTAATTTTTCAAGTTCATAAGCCAAATCTGCTTTATCAGGTGAAGAACCAATATTTGCATTAACCTTAACTTTTAAACCTTCACCAATGCCAATAGGTTTAAGGTTTTTATGAAGAGAAGAAGCTGGAATAACAACTTTACCACTAGCGATTTTTTTAATCAAATAATTAATTTCAATATTTTCTTTTCTTGCAACTTCTTCCATTTCTTTTGAAACTTTATTATTTCTTGCCATTTCCATTTGTGTCATGTGTATTTACACCTTCTAATAATATTAATAAAATCATTAACTTCCCTGTAAACATCATCAGATGCAACAACAGCAGAAACAGCTGCAACTGCATCAGCACCATTTTTAATAACATCAGTAACATTTTTTTTAGTAATACCACCTATTGCAACAATTGGTAATTTAACGTTTTTTCTTACATTTTTTAACATTTTAATACCACATGGTTTTCCTGCATCCTTTTTTGTAGATGTTTCAAAAATTGGTCCCAAACCAATGTAATCAGCACCCATGTTTTCAGCATCAATTGCTTCTTTTACATTATCAACAGAAACACCAATAATTTTTTTTGGACCTAACAATTTTCTTGCATCTGTATAATTAATATCTGTTTTACCAATATGAATACCATCAGCATTTGTAGCCAAAGCAACTTCTATTTTGTCATTTATTAAAAAAAATGCCTTGTTTTCACATTTTTTTTTCAAAATTCTTGCCTCATAAACCATGGTTTGATAATCCTTATTTTTTTCTCTGTATTGAATAATTTTACAACCAGCTTTTAAAGCATTTTCTACATCAGAAAAAATATCTTTTTTAGTTAATTTTGAATCTGTAATGAAATAAAAATCAATATCATTTAATATCATAGTTTTTTAATCAACCTTTTTTTATTTTTATTTTCTGTTAATCTTTTAGTAAGAATATCTGCAAGTTTTTTACCAGAAAGTAACATTCCTCCAAAAATCGGACCCATCCTGTTTGCCCCAAAAGCAGCATTTGCGGCCATACCAACAACATAAACATTGTTGTATATTTCTTTTGTATTTTCAACAACAGTTTTTTCTCCAAGCTCGGCATTCATTGATTTTTCACCAATTATTTTACCAGATTTTGTAAAAAGTTTACCATCTACTTTTTTTTCAAGAATTTTTAAAATTTCTAAAGGATGACCTGTTGCCTCAACAACAAATTTTGATCTTACAGATAATGGATCAACATGAAGACCAGCAATGTCTACAGAGCTCCAGTTTATTACAACTCCACAAACACCGTTTTCGTCTATCATCACATCTTCAACAGATATCCCATTGAAAACTTTCGCACCAGCTTTCATTGCTTTTGAGCAAATTGTTGTAATTGCTTCAACTGAATCTGCAGTATAATATCCCTTTTCATATTTTTCGCAATTGACTCCAAATTCATCAAGTATTTTTTTTCCGGCTTCTCCAACAACGATTTCATTAAACATCATTCCCCCGCCCCACATACCTCCTCCAACAGAAAGTTTTCTTTCAAAAATAGAAACTTTAAAACCATTTTTTGCAAGAAAGTAGGCTGTTGTAAGACCAGCTGGACCTGCACCAGCTATAACTACGTCCTGATCTAGATTGTTAATTAATTTTTTTAAATATCTTTCAATGATTATTTTTGAAATTTTTTCATCTTGTAATTTCATTTTAGTTCCTCCATTAATTTAATAACTTTATTAGCAACATCAACTGCATCTTTACCAATTACATAAGCACATGGCTCAATACCAAAATCCCCTTTATGCAGTAAAATATCTAAATTTTTTTTAACATTTTTTAATCTGTAATCCTTTGTTAGATAATCATAATTAAAACTTGTTTTTTTTATTTCATTTATAAAAGCAATATTCATAATTGCTTTAATATCAATAATGTTTTTCAAATATAGTAATAATGAGGAAAGATGTTTACTTTTTCCAAATCGTATTCCATTATTACTTGTAACCTTATTATCTGCAACTATTAATCCATTTAGAAATGCAGCAACATCATCTGCATTTTCTGCTTTTTCAAGAGCAATTGCAATATTTATTTTTATCTCAGGTAATAATTTACCTATATCTTTGTCTTTTAATAATAAAAAAGCTTCTGTTAAATTATCAATTATTCTATTTTTTTCATCATTAATAACTTCATTTTTTTCTGCAATAAAATATTGACCTTCATAGTTTTTTTCAGCAAATGATACACATGTATAAAAATCAAGAGAATTTTTATTTAGAATTTCTTTGGATATATTTTCAGCTATTTTTATTATATTATCTGGAATTTTTTCTTTTGAGTTGCAATAATTGCTAACCATCGGTTGCGATATGTTTAATATTTTGGAAATTTTGAATTGATCAAAGTTTTTTAAATATAGATATTTTGCTAATGCCTTTTTTAGTAAAACTGTATCTTGTTCTTTTATAAATATTGCTTTACCAGTCATATTAATTATTAATAAAAATGTATTAATTATTAATAAATTTTTGTATTAATGCAGTTATTATTTATAAATAAATTGTTGATATAAGCCTGTGATTATAATAAGAAAATTTAGACCTTCAGATATGTTTTCAGTAATCAAACTAGCATCTGAAACTTTAACAGAACAATATGAACCAAGTTTATTTAATTTCTTTTACGAATCATATCCAGAAGGTTTTATTGTAGCTGAAAAAGATCATAAAATTATAGGTTTTATAATTGGTGTAAAAACAACAATTAAAAGCTCTAGAATTTTAATGCTATCAGTTTCAGAAAAATATAGAAGACAAAAAATTGGATCAACCCTTTTAAACGAATTTTTAAAAATAATGTCAAATGAAAAAGTAAAATATGTTGAACTAGAGGTAAAAGTTGATAATACCAAAGCAAAAAATTTTTACATGAAACATGGTTTTAAAATAAAAGGAAAAATAGAAAAATTTTATCAGGATGGAAAGAGCGCTTATACAATGATAAAATTTCTTTAAGAATTGAGGATCTGTTTTTCTTTTTCAGTCATAAAGCGTTCTGACATCTGTTCCAATCTGCTTGAAACTTTTTCTAAACCAGGATATTTATTATTTGATAAAAGATCAGCAATACCTTTACTCAATGTAAAAACAGCTAGTTTATGTTCCCTTTTGGATTTGTATACCTGAAAAGGTGTTATATTTAGTTTATCATATAATTTAAATTCATTTCCTCCATTGTTTTTTACCATCCCTTCTAAATGTATCTTTAATTGTAATAGAAACGAGTGAAGTTGAATCAATTCATCTTTTTGCATATTTTCCTTCCCTTTTATTTTTATAAATTTTAAATACAAATCATTTATAGCCTTTTTATGATTTTCTATACAAGCTTTAAATATTATTTGTTTATTAAATTTGATAATTTAAGATTTTTGGTTGAGTATAAAAATAAAAAGGATCATTCAAGATCCTTTTTAGTTAAAACTCTTACAGATGTAGGCATTTTTACAACATTTCCTATTTTTATCCCAATTATTTCTTTTATATTTTTACTACTTGCAATATCAAGAAGACGCTGGGTTATTATACCGTCAAAAACAACTGAATAAATATTATCACTTTTTTTAAGCGAATCAGTTAATTCTCTTACAGGTATCTTTTTTATTTCTTTATCATCCTTATCAAATAAGACAGCCTTTAATGAGCCTGCTATCTCGTTTAAAATTTTTCCATAATTTTTTTGTTGCTCGGTAACAATTTTTGGTTTTTCTTTTGATTCTTTATCTTTTTTTGCTTCCATTAATTTAACTTTCTCTTCTAATTTTTCTTTTTTAGAAGGTTTTTCAGATTCTTCTTCAGACAACCTTTTTTTATCAAATTTAATATCATACATCTCAGCATACTGCTCAGCAGGGATTTTATTTTTCAATGCTTTCATGATGAGTTTTTGAGGAATCTCTTCAACCTCTCTAGTTTGAGGAGCTCTTGCAACAAAATCAATATCAGCTGTTTGTAAAAGTTCCCTTAGAATTAGTTCACCACCTCTATCACCATCAACAAAGGCTGTTGATATTTTTTCTTTTGTCAAATTTATCACGGTTTTAGGAATATTAGTTCCACCAACAGCAATAACATTTTTTATACCGTATTTTAATAAATTAAGCACATCTCTTCTACCCTCAACAATAATTATGGAATCACTTTTATCAATGTTTGGTCCGGCCGGGCAATGATCTGGACCAAAACTAGTTATCTCTTCAACTTGAACAGCCTGTCTAACAGTATCTGCTATACTTTCACCTTCTACTTTACCTTCTTCCATTACTTTGTTTAGTAGTTCTTTTGCTCTTTCAATTACTCTATTTCTTCTTACAATTCTTACATCCTCAACATGTTCAGCTGTAATTGTTGCCTTGCAAGGTCCAACTCTATCTATACTTTCAAAAGCTGCTGCTAAAATAACTGTTTCAACTTTGTCTAAAGATGTTGGAAGAGTAATGATGCCTTCACTTTTACCATTTTTAGATTCTAACTCAACCTCTATTCTCCCAACTCTAGCAGATCTTTGTAATTCCCTTAAATCTAATTCTTCCCCAAGTAAACCTTCTGTTTGACCAAATATAGCACCAACTACATCTGATTTTTCAATTATACCATCTGCTTTAATATGAGCCTTAATCAAATATTTTGTTGTTGCTGGATCAATTACCATTTAATATCACCTCAATCATGGTTTATTGAAAAATAGCACCTTTGTTCCGCTTTTCAACTATCAGTGGGCAAAACTGTCCTTGCATCTTATTTAAATGATTAAATATTAATTTTTTAGTTATGTTATTGAATATGAATTAATCTTAATTAACTAATGCACCTATATAAGGTGCTATCTTTCAAACTTATTTTTTAATTTTATAATATATATTAGCTTTACGTCATATTTAAATGTTATGCTCGTATTCTGCTTTAAGATTTATTCATGAGTAAAAAAATCTACATTGGTGTTGCATGGCCTTATGCAAATGGTTCATTACATCTAGGTCATATGGCTGGGTGTTATATTCCAGCAGATATTTTTGCAAGATATAACAGAATGATTGGAAATGATGTTTTAATGGTTTCAGGCAGTGATGAACATGGAACACCTATTACTATTACAGCAGAAAACGAAAAAACTACTCCACAAAAAATTGTTGACAAATTCAACAAAGAACATACAGAAAACATGAAACAAATGTGTATATCTTTTAGTCTTTTTACCAGAACCTCAACAAAAAATCATGAAAAAGTTGTTCAGGATATATTTTTAACTCTTTACAAAAAAAATTATATTTATAAAAAAAGTATTGAAGCATTTTTTTGTACAAATTGTAATAGATTTCTACCAGATAGATACATAGAAGGAGTATGCCCTTATTGTAAATCTGATAAAGCAAGAGGAGATCAATGTGATGAGTGTGGAAAGTTACTTGATCCTAAAGAATTAAAGCTAGTAAAATGCAAAATTTGCGGTAGTATTCCTCAAATCAGAAGTAGTGATCATTTATTTTTTGCACTCAGTAAATTTGAACAAAAATTAATTGATTGGTTAAAGGATAAAAAACATTTAAAACCAAGTGTTTTAAATTTTACTGAAAATTGGTTAAAAAATGGTTTACAAGATAGAGCAATAACTAGAGATATTGATTGGGGGATAAAAGTCCCAATCGATGGTTTTGAAGATAAAAGAATTTATGTTTGGTTCGATGCTGTTATTGGTTACCTTTCAGCAAGTATGGAATGGGCTCAAAAAATAGGTAAACCTGATGAATGGGAAAAATGGTGGAAGGATAAAACGGTTTTACATTACTATTTTCTTGCAAAGGATAATATTCCTTTTCACACATTAATCTGGCCTTCCATACTTATGGCTTATGATGAAAATTTAAATCTACCTTATGACATTCCAGCAAATGAATATCTTAGATTAAAAGGAGAGCAGTTTTCAAAAAGCCGTGGAACCGCTATTTGGATTCCTGATGTTTTATCAAAATTTGATGTTGATGCTATACGTTATTATTTATCTATTAATATGCCTGAGAATAAAGATACTGAATGGTCATGGGAAGATTTTATCGCTAAAAACAATGATGAACTCGTTGGAACTTATGGTAATTTTATCCATAGAGTTGTAACATTTACAAGTAAAAATTTTAGTCAAATACCAAAACTTGGAAACATTGATGAGTTAGATAAAAAGGCTTTAACGAAAATTAATGAAACATTAGAAGAAGTTGGAAGATTTATTAGTAATTGTAGTTTCAAACAAGGGCTTAGATCCGCTATGAATTTAGCACAGTTTGGTAATTTCTATTTTGATCAAAAACAACCATGGAATCTTATTAAAAATGATAAAGATGCATGTAGCACAACACTTCATATCTGCTTTAAAATAATAAATGCATTAGCCATTTGTATGGCACCATATCTTCCTGTTTCTTCAAACAAGATTTGGAAGATTTTAGGATATAATGATTCAGTTCATGATGCTAATTGGGATTCAGGTTTAAATGAGGTAAATGTTGGTACACCTATTGAAAAACCTGAACCATTGTTTAAAAAATTAGAATTAAAAGATTATTTAGAACAAGAAGATTTATTTTCTAAACTTGATTTACGTGTTGCTAAAATAATTGATGTTAAAGATCATCCAGATGCTGATAACCTGTATCTTCTTTTGCTTGATGTTGGAAAATTGGGAAAAAGAATCATAGTTGCTGGTATGAAACCTTATTATTCAAAGGATGAGATAAAAGGAAAATCTATTGTTATTGTTTCAAATTTAAAGCCAGCAGTTATAAGAGGTATTAAATCAAATGGTATGTTACTTGCTGCTGAGGATAATAAAGGTGTTTGCTCTTTGTTAAATCCAGGTAGTTCTACACCTGGTTCAGAAGTATTTATTGATAGTATTCCTAGAAAACCGGTTAGTGTTTTGGAATTTGAAGATTTTAAAAAAGTTAACATGATTATAGGTGAAGAACAAAAAGCAACCTATAACGGAAAAATTTTAAGAGCTGAAAAATCAGACGTTACATCTGATAAAATTATTGAAAAAGGTGCAAAGATTTTATAAATTTATTAAGGAGGAAAAAAAATGGATGTTGTTGTAACTGAAACAAGTCTACCATTAAAAATTTTTAAAAAAGGAAAAGTAAGGGATGTATATGAATTAAACGATAAACTTTTATTAATTGCTACAGATAGAATTTCAGCTTTTGATTTTGTATTGCATGAACCTATTCCAGCTAAAGGGATCTGCCTGACGCAGATTTCAAAATTTTGGTTTGACTATTTTAAAGATTCAATCCCCAATCATATTATTTCTACTGATCTGGCTGATTTACCAGAAAATATCGGTACATTTAAAGATGTTTTAGACGGAAGATTCATGCTTATTAAAAAAGCAAAAACATTTCCAATAGAATCTATTGTTAGAGGTTATATTTCTGGTTCTGCTTGGGATTCTTATAAAAAAGATAAAACTGTTTGTGGAATAAAAATAAAGAAAAATCTTATCGAATCTGAAAAATTTGATGAACCATTGTTTACTCCATCTACTAAAGCAGAATCAGGTCATGATATAAACATATCTTATAAAAAAATGGAAGAGTTAATCGGTAAAGAAGATGCAAAAAAAATAAAAGAATTTTCCATGAGTATTTATGAAAAAGGTGCTGAATATGCTCTTAAAAAAGGAATTATTATTGCTGATACAAAACTTGAGTTTGGTAAAATCAACAACGAGATTATTTTAGTTGATGAATTACTTACACCTGATTCATCCCGTTTTTGGCCTGCAGATACATATGAACCTGGTAAATCTCAACCAAGTTTTGATAAACAATATGTTAGGGATTATCTTATAAAAACCGGTTGGGATAGAAACTCCAAACCACCTCATCTACCAGAATATGTTGTAAAGGAAACAGAAAAAAAATACAAAGAAGCATACGAAAGAATCACTGGTAAAATATTTAAATTTAAATATTAATAAATGGATTATATAATTCATGAAGAAAATAAAACTACAGATAATTGCATCATTAATAATTTTGATTTTAATAACCAGTGGACTATCTTTTGGCTTTTCTCCTAAAAAAAATATTGTTGTAAAAGAAAATGAGGATTTTTATTTTGTTCAGATTACTGATACACATGTAATGCATAAAATATTTGATCGTAATGAAAATTCAAAAAATAGGCTTAAAAATGTTTTATCATACATCTGCTCATTTGAAAAAAAACCTGATTTTATTGTTATAACAGGCGATTTAACAGAATGGGGTGGAAGCCGTATTTCTGGTACCCTCAACTGTATAGCATTTACCAGTTGTTTTTATAAAAAAGATGGGCAGTTATACGCTGATGAAAACTACATGATTCCTGTTTATACCACTCCAGGTAATCATGATTACAATTTTAATAGGAATTTAAAAAATTATCATAAAATTATTAACAACAATACTAACTATGTTGTTAATTATAAAAATACATGTTTGTTTTTTATGGATTCAGGACCAAATTATTATGCTAAAGTGTATAATTGGATTGATAACATCGACGGTGCGGGTCTTTATAACTGCGATATACAATGGCTTGAAAATGCTTTGAATAATTGTAGTTGTAGTTATAAAATAATTCTTATGCATCATCCTGCAGTTAATTCAAGAAATGATAAGGGGGTTATGCATGGTGTTATTGCCCATAATCGGGAAGTTTTTATTAGTTTGTGCCAGGAACATGATGTTGAACTTGTTTTAACTGGCCATACACATAAATCAGAAGTTTTTGACGGCTATGAATGTGTTTACAGTTTTAATAATTCATTGAATTGCAGTTTATACCCAACCTTATTTGTGCAAACAGATGACTGCAAAGAAGGGATTCATTACAGGAATATAAGTATGATTGATAAAGATATATTTCTTGAAAATTGTGTAGAATTAAATTTTAGATAAAGATAGATATCTAAAAAACATTTTTTATAATAAATTAAAATATCATTATAACTATATCGTTATTATGACAGAGATTAAAATACCTACTTTGGAATGTGAAAGGTGTGGTCATAAATGGATACCACAATCACCTTTCCTGCCTAAAGTATGTCCTAAATGTAATAGTCGTTATTGGGATAAAAAAAGAGGTTGGTATAAAAAAATGAAAGATAAAAAAAAGATGAGTCAGGAAGATAAAGACTGGATTGGTGAAAAGACAGAGATGGCTTATTATGCACCTGAAAAAAAATCATCCAAAAAAAATAAATTTTTTTATTAATAAAATTAAATTAAAAAATAATGAGTTAATATTGATTATTCTGTTTCTTGGTATTTCAACATTTAAAGAAGCACTTTCACTAACTTCTCCAAAAATATCTCTTACCTTGGCAAATATTATGTAATTTCCTTTTTTCTCCCAACTGTGATTAAGACTTATTTTTTCACCTGAGGCATATGGCCCAATCTAACCTGTAATATCACCATCACCCCAATTTATATAATATTCCAGGGTATCTCCATCTGGATCAGTTGCATTAAATGTATATTCATATTCTATGCCAGGATTTCCAACAGTGGGACCATTAATAACTGGTTTATTTGGATTTTCATTTAACCTTTCAAGTTGGACATCCAATATTAAAGCACTTGTTTGATTCACTGTTACTTCTAGTGCTTTATTAATATAATTTTCGCAAGAAAATTCAATGGTATAAGTTCCTGATGGAAGAAACAGATGATACCTTCCAAATCTTGGCTCACTGAAAAAATGTTCGCCATTTTGAAAATTAACATTTTTTAATTTAATTTCAGCAACAAGAGGCTTTTGTGTTATTGAATCAACAACATGACCACTAATTGTTATAGGTCTTTGAAGCATCCATATAACACCCGGCCAAACTAGTTGAGCTTCAGAAATTGCACTTGAATAGCTTGGTTGAAAATCAGTATGAGTTTCAATAAGATTAGCATATGAACCATTGTATGCTAAATGCCATTGATAATTTTCCCCATCAGCACTTGGTACACGAACAGCTCCACCATAACCAGATGCTATTGAAAGCTGCACTGCTTCTGCTTGAAGAAAACTTTGAAAAGGATGATAAAGAGAAAGATAACCAAATAAAACTTCACGACCATATGAATGATAATCAAGTACTTTTGCAAAATGTCTGTCTTTACCAAAAATCATCATAGTTTGTGTTTCTATTTCAGAAGCAGGATAAGGACCTTTATATGTTTCAGATGTTGGATCAGTGCTTCCTGAGCCTGATGAATACCATCCAAAAGGATAATTTCTATTTAAATCCACACCAATACCTGGTGGGTATGGGTGACGATTTTTACGCCAGTAATTATCAACATTATACACATATTCATATCCATCAACATTCCAAACAGGTGATATCCAGATTTCGTAATTATTAACTATTTCAGTAATTACTGGATCAATCCCATAGTTTGTAGTAAACTGCGATATCGAGTACAATGCAATAACAGGTGTTACAATTTCACGAGCATGATGACAACTAACCATTAAAAAATTTGGTTCATCTTCATCATTTAAAACATTATCAGAGATTTTCATTGCATAAATATGGCGCCCCTCATA
>JBNVCE010000024.1:12687-17201 GCA_050410885.1 Thermoplasmatota archaeon
CCTCATAGGTGGTATTTAAATTATAATGTTCAGTTAAATCATAAACTCTACATATTGACGGAAATGCGTTTTGCGTATTATTCATTTCATTAATAATCTCTGATAAACTGTGATAACCTGGTGGAATTTGACTAAATGTTTTAAAATTTTCACTTTGTATTTCAAAAAAAGGTTTACCATATGATAAAACAACAGGTTGCAAATCCATGTTATTTAATATTTTATATTCATCTTGATTAACAATTAATTCTAAGGAGTTTGCAGTAATAGAATTATAAAGGACATCAAAACCTTTAGATTTTAAAATATCTGCTGTGTTTTGTGGATTATCAACATAAATAATAATATGAGAATTTTTGTTTAAATTATTATTTATTTTATTTTGAGCACTTATAGAAAAACTTGTTATTAACAAAATTAGGCATATTAATAAGCTAAAGCTTTTTTTATTCATAATTTAACCCTGCCAAATAGAATATAACTGTTGCAACTATTTAAAATTAAACATTTGTTAATTTAATTTAAATATTTATATAAATATTTAACCTATTTGTACAGGTGAACGCCAATCTAAACCAACTGTTCTAACACCTATTTTTGGAATTAATGGTGTTCTTCTTTTATGTTGACTTTTAACTCGCATATTATGAATACGTTGAACATCAGAAATTTTAACACCAGAAACATTTGCTATGTCCTTAAAACTCATTTTATTTTCTAAACCTGCAAGGATAATATCCAAGTTTTTATAACTAATTCGTAATTCTTTTTCATCAGTTTGACCTTTCCATAAACCAGCAGTTGGAGGTTTAGATATAATTTCTTTTGGAATTTTCAAAAAACTAGCCAATTCAAAAACCTGAGTTTTATATAAATCTCCAATAGGCTGAATATCAACCCCACCATCACCATATTTTGTGAAATAACCAACAAGTAGTTCAGATTTATTAGAAGTACCACAAACTAAACTATTTGTCATATTAGCATATTCAAAAAGAATTACCATTCTAACTCTTGCTTTTATATTAGCTAGTGCATATTTATCTGGTCTTACAATACAATATTTACTTACATTATTCACAACGTTTGTTATTTCTTTTTTTTCACAAAATAAATCAAGTTTTTTTAATATAAGATCTAAATGTTTAAAATCAAGCTTAGGTGTAGTATCATTTGGTAAAAAAACACATCTAGTATTTTTCTTTCCTAAAACTTGTTTACATAAAACAGCAACAACAGTTGAATCAACACCACCAGATAAACCAATTACAACTCCACTGCATCCAGAGTTTTCAACATATGTTTTAATAAAATCTTTAATTATAGTTGAAACCTCTTTAGGTTCTATAGACAAATTAATTTCCAAAAATATCACCTTTTATGTTAAATTTTTAAATTTTTTAAATATAGAATTTTTATGAGAATCAATTGCCACAACAAGAGGGCCAAATTCTTTAACTTTAAATATCCAAGCAGCTTCTGTCATGCCTAGCTCTTTTAACCAATATACATTTAAAACTTCCTCAACCTTATCAGCAGCAAGTGCACCGGCACCGCCGGTAAAAACAACATATATTGCTTTATGTTTACTGAGTGTATTTTCTGTTTTTTTACCCATTAAACCCTTTCCAATAATGATTTTTACATTAAATTTTTCTATAAATTTATTTTCAAAAATCTCCATACGGGTACTAGTCGTAGGACCTGCAGAAAGAACTATCCATTTATTATTTTCTTTTTTCATAAGAGGGCCACAATAATACAATGCCATTTCTGACGGGTTAAATTGAATGTATTTTTTGTTTTTTTTAATCATTAATTGATGGGTTTGATCGCGAGCAGTAAAAATTTTACCAGAGATGTAGATAATATCACCTATATGCAATTTTTCTATTTCTTCTTCGCTTATAGGTAATTTAAGATGATACTCCAATTATCTAACCTCCCATTCACCATTTTCATGTATAATCATATTAGCTCTTCTATTTGCCCAACATTGAACAATTAAACCAACAGGTAAACTTGCAGGATGTCTATGAGCTTTTTCTATATGAACATCAAGAACAGTAGTTTTTCCACCTAAACCCATTGGACCGATTCCACTTTTATTTATTTCCTTTTTTAATTCTTCTTCAAAAGAGGCGATTTTTTTATCATGATGATGCATACCAACTGGTCTAATAAGTGCCTTTTTGCCTAAATACAATGCTAAATCAGCACCTCCCCCAATACCAATTCCAATTACTGTTGGAGGACATGGATTACCACTAGCTTTTATTATTTCTTCAATTACAAATTTTTTTACACCTTTTAAACCCTCAGATGGATTCAGCATCTTTAATTTACTCATATTTTCGCTACCAGCACCTTTTGGAATAGCAATTATTTCTATTTTACTTCCATTTACAAAATCCCATGTAATATCAGGTATGAAATCACCTATGTTATTAGCGTCTTTAAATTGGGTAAAAGGATCAACTGTATTAGGTCTTAATGGAATTTCTTTTGTTGCAATTTTTACTCCTTCTATAATCAAATTTTTTAAAATTCCAATATATGGGGACTTTTTTCCTAATTTCACAAAAAAGGTTTGAAGACCAGTATCTTGACAAAGAGGTCTTTGAGTTTTTTTTGCAATATCAATATTTTTTAATATATTTTCAATCTGAATTTTTGCTATACCTTTTTCTATTTTATAAGCATTTTTTAATGATTTAATAACATCATTAGGTAATTCAATTTCAGCTTTTTTAATTAATTTAACTACACCAATTACAAGATTTTTATATTCCATTATTTCAAACTAGTATGTATTTTATGAATTAATGATTTTTCTAAAAAAATAGAAATTTTATGAAAATCGGTTGATTTTTCTATTTTTTCTCTTTGATTAAAGAATCAACAATTGATGGATCTGCAAGAGTACTTGTATCACCAATTTTTTCTATTTCACCATCTGCAATTTTACGCAATATACGTCTCATTATTTTTCCAGATCGAGTTTTTGGAAGACCCTCAGTATATTGTATCTTATCTGGTGTTGCATGTGGACCAATTTCTGTTCTTACCAATTGAATTAGTTCTTTTGTAAGATTGTCATCAGATCTTTCACCAGTTTTTAATGTAACAAATGCGTATATACCCTGTCCTTTTATTTCATGAGGAAAACCAACAACTGCTGCTTCTGCAACCTTTGGATGTTTACCAATAGCACCTTCTACCTCAGCTGTACCTATCCTGTGACCTGATACGTTTATTACATCATCAACTCTACCTGTTATCCAATAATAACCATCCTCATCTCTTAAACAACCATCACCAGTAAAATAAACATTAGGATAAACTGTAAAATAGGTTTTTCTAAATCTTTCATGATCACCAAAGACTGTTCTCATAATTCCAGGCCATGGTTTTTTAATTACAAGATTACCCATTACATTATTTCCTTCAAGTTCTTTACCTGAATCATCCATTATTGCTGGTTCAATACCAAAAAATGGTAAAGTTGCAGAACCAGGTTTCAATGGTATTGCTCCAGGAAGTGGTGTAATAAGTATACCACCGGTTTCTGTTTGCCACCATGTATCAACAATAGGACAACGACCTCCTCCAATAAGATTATAGTACCAGTACCATTCTTTTGCCTTTATTGGTTCCCCGACAGAACCTAAAATCCTTAAAGAGCTAAGATCATGTTGTTTAACCCATTGATCCCCTTCTCTCATAAGAGCTCTTAAGGCAGTTGGAGCTGTATAAAAAATATTTACCTTATGTTTTTCACAAACAGCCCAGAATCGTCCCCAGTCTGGATAATTTGGAACTCCCTCAAACATTAGGCTGATGGCTTTGTTAGTCAATGGACCATAAACTATGTAAGTATGGCCTGTAACCCAGCCTATGTCCGCTGTACACCAGTAAACATCCCCTTCATGGTAATCAAATATATATTTATGTGTAAAAGCAGCATAAACTAGATAACCACCAGTTGTATGAAGAACTCCTTTTGGTTTACCGGTTGATCCAGAAGTGTATAATATAAATAATGGATCTTCTGCATCCATATGCTCAGGTGGACATATGGGTTTTGCCTTTTTCATTTCTTCATGCCACCAGTAATCTTTACTGCTCCAATCAACATTTTCACCCAAACGCTTTACAACAATGACTGATTCAATAGAAGGACAACCTACAACAGCCCTATCAGCAGTAACTTTCATTGGTAATGATTTTGATCCTCTGACACCAGCATCTTGTGTAATTAATATTTTACAACTAGAATCATTTATTCTATCTCTAAGGGATTCAGCGGAAAAACCACCAAAAACAACAGAATGAATCGCCCCTATCCTAGCACAGGCTAGCATTGCTATAGGAAGTTCAGGAATCATTTGTAAATATATACAAACCCTATCTCCTTTTTTTATTCCCTTAGATTTTAAAACATTTGAAAACTTTTGAACTTCATCTAATAATTGTTTATAAGTATATTTTTTTGTCTGACTTGGTTCGTTTCC
>JBNVCE010000024.1:17211-17952 GCA_050410885.1 Thermoplasmatota archaeon
CATTACCATGCCCATTTTCAACATGTCTATCTAAACAATTATAGCTTACATTTAGTTTAGCACCTTCAAAATATTTAATTTGAGCAGTAGTAAAATTATAATCTAGAACTTTTTTCCATTTCTGATACCAGGATACATATTCTTCAGCGATTTTTCCCCAAAATTTATTAGGGTTTTTTATTGACTCATTATACATTTTTTTATACTGTTCAATTGATTTTACATAAGATTTCGATCTAATTTCTTCACTGGGTTTGAAAACTTGAGTTGATATTTCTTCAGATAGGTTCATATTTTACATCCTCCAATAATTAGTTATCATTTTGACTTTAGATTCCCTTATTCTTAGAACGACTTAATGTATACAGCCATTCTAGTTTAACAACTTTTAAGGAGCATTTGCGGGAATAGAATTTCAGTATAAGTATTTTTTCATAATATTACTATTAAGAATAAAATTTGATATAATATTAATTTATATTAATAAATTATTATTATAAAATAGTCTTTTTTACTAATGATGTGAAATCAAAATCTTTTATAACAACCATACGCTCAAACATATATTCAGCAATTCGTGGGTTTGTTGATATTAAATTGTTTTCTTTTAAATAACGAATTTTAAACATTTTATCTTCTTTATAATCTTGAAATGTTGGATAAGCTGATATTAGTATTGTTTCAAATAATCTACTTGCCATAAATATTGTTGAATCAGTATCTAGTATTTGTAAATCTTTT
>JBNVCE010000025.1:0-453 GCA_050410885.1 Thermoplasmatota archaeon
ATATAATTACAATTTAATTATTATTATTCCCTAAAAATTTGAGGAGTTACAGATAAAAAATATTTTTGGTAATTTTAAATAACAAATAAAAATTATAATTCTTTTAAAAGCTTACCAAATTCTGAGTATTTTTTCTCAAGTATTTTTAAAGACTCAATCATTGCATCTTTAGTAGTTAATGAGCCATCTGTTTCAAAAGTGAATGTTATTTTTGTAGGATCCATTTTTATTGTAATAAAATCAATATTTTCTTTTTCTAAATAATACTGAAGTTTAGCCAGTTTTTTTTCATCTTTTAAAACTAGTTTATCTCCTTTAATTTCTGCAATATCCTCTGGAATTTTACTTAAAAATTCTTTCACATCATTTAATCTTTTTTTATCAAATTCTATCGTTGTTTCCATTTTGTAACCTGGTGCTATAACAGCTTGCCACTTTGCATGATCTTTTCCA
>JBNVCE010000025.1:463-17873 GCA_050410885.1 Thermoplasmatota archaeon
ACGTTGGTCCTTGTAAAGCTCAACAATAGGTATTTTATCTTCTTTTATCGCCCAACTTTTTTCAGCTGGTTGCAGATCACCAGAATAAACAGTTCCTGCTCCTTCCTTACTTAAAGTGTATCTTACTGTGCAATTTGGGCATCCTTTACCTTTACAAACACATTCATTTCTAAAAGTTAAAAGACTTAAATCAGTTGGGATTGGAATCAAACCAAGTCGATGTGCAATTATTTCATCAAAAAGAGCTGTTGTGTTATCATAAATAATTACATCATCAACTGCTAGTTTTGGTAATTCTGCAAGCATCACTCTTCTTATGGAATTAATAAAATAAGGTTTAGTATCCTCAATTTTTAAAACAGCTTTTTTAGGTTTCAATTCAAGAATATCCAATTTCATATTAATTGCACCTAAACTCTTCTTCCTCGTCTGCCACCTTTTCTTCTACAACCATCATGTGGGATTGGAGTAACATCCTCTATTTTACCAATCTTAAGACCACTTCTTACAAGCGCACGAATTGCTGATTGAGCACCTCGACCAGGTGTTAATATCTTGTTTCCTCCCTGACCTCTAACCTTAACATTAACCTTGTCTATTCCTTTTTCTAAAGCAGCTTCTGCAACAATTTGAGCAACCTTCATTGCTGTATAAGGAGAACCCTCGTCTTTTGCAGACTTTGTAACCATTCCACCAGAGCAACGTGCAATTGTTTCAGCGCCAGTTAAATCTGTAATGGTAATAATTATGTTGTTGAATGAAGCATAAATATGTGCAATCCCACTTCTACCCATGTCTACTTACTCTCCTGTATTAAATTATTAACATTATCATTGTTTTGTTTAGATGTATCATAAACAGATGTACTTTCTTTTATGGAAGGTGTTTCTGATTTTTCAACTGTGATTTTTTCTTCTTTTTTAATCTCATCCTGTTTTATTTTTTTAACACTTGGAATTGATTTAAAATCAGCTTTTGGTCTTGCAGGATGCATGGTATCATTTAAAGGTGAATCCTTGGAATATTCAATTTGTCCTTCTTCATCTTTTGTTACAAGATAACCAGGAATAGTAACCCTTCTATCGCCAATTGCAATGTGTCCATGAACAATTAACTGTCTTGCTTGATCAGGAGTTCTAGCAAATCCTTTTAAGTAAGTCAGAGTTTGTAATCTACGTGATAAAATAGATTCAATATCAAGAGCTAAAACATCATCAAGTGATGAGTTTGGTGGTAAAATATTTAATCTATTAAGATGTGTTAGTAGTTGCTCGCTTTCTTTTTTACCTTGTACATCCTCACGTTTAACCTTGGCTAGTAATTCCCGTGCTTGTCCTCTGAATTTCCTTAGTTTGGTTCTAGCCTTCCAAACCTCTCTTTTATTTTTAAGACCATATTTTTTAACCAATTCATTTTCTGCTTTTATACGATCTTCCTGCCAAGGATGACTTGGGGTTTCATATTTTTTTCTAGAAAATTTTGGTTTACCCATAAAAATCACTGCTTCGGTTCAACTTTTCTCCTGGACACACCAAGGGCTAACCCTTTTCTACCATTGGATTTAGTACGTTGTCCTCTAACCGGTAGACCAAGCTCGTGTCTAATACCTCTATATGATCTAATTTTTTTCATGATATTAATCTCATCTCTTAATCTGGAATCAACATCTGTTGAAACAAAATGAAGGTTTTGACCAGTTTCATAATCTTTTCTATGATTAAGCATCCAACCTGGAGCTGTTTTGTTTACATTGTTAATAATTTCTTGAATTTGTTGAATCTGATTATCATTTAAATTACCTATTAAAATATTTTTATCTATTTTTGCTTGATCTGCTATTAAAGTTGCCATGTGTACTCCTATTCCTTTTATACTTGATAAACCATAAACAACATTTTTTTCGCCATTTAAATCAGTGTTTGAGATTCTAACAATATATTTAAAATCAGGACCTCTATCAATTTTTTTCTTTGTTTCATCTTTTCCTTTTTTTTTCTTGATTTCTTGATCAGTTTTCAAATCTACATTATTGGATTCTTCTTCAATTTGTTTTTTTTCTTCTAAATTCTTTTTATCATTCACACCTATGACCTCTTATTTAATGTGATATATAGTTTTTTAAACGAAAGTATTGCCTTAAATAATAAAAGGTATATTTAAGTGTTTAGGGGTTATTTGATTAAACAATCTTTTCATAAATTTAAAGTTACATTCATTAATTAAATAAAAAGAAAAAAATATTTAATTTAAAATTGTATTTATTATTTTGGAATTTTGTTAATTATTGTAAAAATCATTAATATTTTTTGTAGAATTGGAAGTCTTTGCATAATTCGAACAAACAATTGTGATCTGGAAGTTCTTGGATTTAAAACAAAAACCAAAAATGTTCCATAGTCACTTTCCGCACCATAAATATCTTTTGCTTTTGCTTTTATTTGATATATCTTGGTTTTAGCAGGCCATGTATGTTTTAAACTTATATTCTTACCACTTAAGCATGGGCCTATCCAATCTTCAAATGTTCCATCACCCCAGTCAACAAAATAAAAAACATCATCTTGATCAGGATCAATTGAATTAAATGTGTAATTATAAGCTCTTTCTGGTACAACCACTCCAATTACACCGTCTATAACTGGGCTAATTGGTGGGCTATTTAATTTATTAGTCGTTGTAAAATACCATTCCTGCCCTTCAGTTGAATAATTATAAGCATCCCATGCAACTATTTTCCAGTAATATGTTGTATTCAATTTCATAGTTCCAGGATAATATGAAGTTGTTGTATAATTACTTTCTACTTTTTGTAATGGAAATGTGTCACCAAAATAAATATCATAGGTTACAAAATCTCCATCTGGGTCTCCACAAGTCCATTTTAGATTTGCATTAATCTCTACATTTATTGCTCCATTATATGGTTTCGGGTCACTTGGTTGGTATGGAGGATTGTTTACATATGTTTTAAAATTCCATTCCGGGCCTGTTGTTGATGCACTATAATTGTCCCATGCTATTATTTTCCAGTAGTATGTGGTATTGAAATTTAACACATCTGGTTGATAAAAATTTTCTGATTGATTGGAAGATACTAATTGAGGTGGAATATCTGTTCCAAAGTATACGTCGTATGTTACTGGGTTTCCATCTGGGTCTCCTCCTGTCCATGTTAGGTTTGTGTTTATGGGTATGTTGTTTGAGTTGTTTGCTGGGTTTGGGTTGCTTGGTTGGTATGGAGGATTATTATCAAATGGTTTAAATAAAAAATTGATGTTTTCTGCTTGTAAGGACAAGTTACATAAAAATATAAGTAAAATGCCTAAACTTATAAATTTTATTTTATTATATCTATTGTAGATAATGATTCCCCCATTTTTTTAACATTTAGTATATAAATACAAATAACATTCCTAATACTTATAATTAACGGCTGTTAAAAAATATATAAGTAAATAATTTATAAAATTTTTAATAAAATTTTATGATATTTTTATATCTTTTATAGAATATGAGATTAGTTTTTATACATTATATTAATTTCTGTATTTTAAAACAATGATTAATAAGTGAATTAATATGCAGAAAACAAACTGGATAAAAATAAATGAAATTCTTACAGGAGAAAAAAAAGAAAAAGAAGTTAATCTACGAGGATGGATTTACCGTACCCGCTCTAGTGGAAATATTGTTTTTATGGTTATAAGAGATGTTACAGGTATTATCCAGGCTACTGTTAAAAAAGGAAATCTTCCTGATAATGAATTTGAAGATGCAAAAAAAGCACTTGTTGAGTCTTCTTTGGAATTAAGAGGTATTGTTAAAGAGGATAAACGAGCACCAGGAGGATATGAAATTCTTGTAAACAAGGTTAATATTATTAATTTTGCAGAACCTTTTCCAATTGTTAAAGACCAAAGTCCTGAGTTTTTACTTGATAAAAGACATCTTTGGATCCGTTCTCAAAAACTCACATCTGTTTTTAAGATTAGATCAACAATTGTTGGTGCGATACATAAATTTTTTAGACAAATGGGTTATTATGAGTTTGATGCACCCATTCTTCAACCAAATCAATGCGAAGGTGGATCCACATTATTTGAAGTAAAATATTATGATAATAAAACATACTTATCACAAACATGGCAGCTTTATGCAGAAGCAGCAATATTTGCATTAGAAAAAATATATAATATGGGACCAACCTTTAGGGCTGAAAAATCTAAAACATCAAGACATTTATCTGAGTTTTGGATGGCTGAAATGGAGGCAGCATGGCTTGATTTACATGATGTGACAGAGATTGCAAAGGATGAAGTGAAATTTATTTTAAAAGAAGTTTTAGAAAATAATAAACGTGAATTAGGAATACTTGGTCAGGATATAAAAAAATTAGAAAAAATTTCAAAATCTATTTTTCCAACAATTACTTATACAGAAGCTTTAAAAATACTTAAAGAAAAGGCAAAAATGGATATAAAATGGGGAAAAGATCTTAGAACAATTGAGGAAGATAAGCTAATGGAGTTTTTTGATACCCCAGTTGTTATTACAAATTATCCTGTTGAGATCATGGCTTTTTATAAACCAAGAGATCCAAAGGATCCAAAAACTGCATTATGTTTTGATATGATTGCTCCGGAGGGTTACGGAGAGATAATAGGTGGTTCACAAAGAGGTAATGATATTGATGATATGACAAAAAGATTAAAAGAAATGGGTGAAAATGTTGATAATTATCAATGGTATTTTGACCTAAGACGATATGGTTCTGTTCCTCATTCTGGTTACGGGCTTGGTGTTGAAAGAGTTGTTGCATGGATTTGTGGTATTGATAATATCAAAGATGCTATTCCATTTCCAAGAACTATTTTAAGATTTAAACCATAAGGTGTAAAAATGAAAACATCTGTGCATGTTCTTATTTCTGGTAGGGTACAAGGAGTATGGTTTAGAGCAAGTACAAAAGAAAAAGCAGAAGAACTAGGTTTAACTGGATGGGTTAGAAACACTCCTGATGGAAATGTTGAAGCGATATTTGAAGGTGAAGAAGAGGTCGTTAAAAAAATGCTCACCTGGTGTCATCATGGTCCACCGATGGCCAAAGTTGAAGACGTTATAGTAAAAAAACAAAAACCTATTGGATTTAAAGAATTTTCAATAAGATATTAAAAATGTAAAATTCTTTCTTTATCCTATTTAATAAAAATAAGAGCGTAAAAAATATACTGTTAATTTTAGTTATTTTTAATTTCTTCAGATATTTTTTTATATTTATCAATTGACCAGCGTCCATTTTTTCCCCAAAAATGATTATAAATACACCCCTCAGCATACAAAAACAATAAAAAAACAATCAATGCAATTATGTACCCCCATGTAAATGAATATACTCGTATTATCTCAAGTGGAATTAAGGCATCAATTATAAGTACAAAGATTAAAAATAATGATTTTAAAACTTCCTGGTACAATGGCCGTGTCATACTGTTTATAATACTTTCACGTCTTTTTTTAAAAAGATAATTTATACGATTACTAAATAAATTATCCAATGTTTTTTTTTCTGTATTTTGTTTTTCAGTATTAATAGGTTTTATTTCTTTTTTTGAAAAATAATTTTTAGTAAAAAAGTTTCTAAGTTGCATATGAGAAACACGCTACATAATGGTCTTTTTTTATTTCTAATAAAACCGGCTCTTTTTGTGAACATTCTAAACTTGCATAATTGCATCTAGGATGAAATCGACATCCAGATGGAGGATTTACAAGGCTGGGTACCTCTCCTTTTAAAGGAATAAATTTCCTTTTTAAAAAGGGATCAGGGATAGGTATTGCAGAAAGTAAGGCTTTTGTGTAAGGATGTAATGGGTCTTTGAATAATTCTTGGGTTGGTGCTAGTTCAACAATTTTTCCTGCATACATAATAGCTATTCTGTCACTAATGTGTTTAATCACACTTAAATTGTGTGTTATAAATAGATATGTTAAACCAAATTTTTTCTGAAGATCCTTTAATAAATTTAGAATCTGCGCTTGAACTGATACATCTAATGCAGAAGTTGGTTCATCCAGTACAATAAAATCAGGATTTAAAGCAAGGGCACGTGCAATGCCTATCCTTTGTCTTTGTCCTCCGCTAAATTCATGAGGATAACGATACATGTGCTGCTCATCAAGCCCAACTATTTTAAGTAATTCAACAATTTTTTTATTCAATTTTTCCTTTTTTTCTACATTGTTAATAATAAGAGGTTCGGCTAAAATTTCTCTTACTGTCATACGTGGATTTAATGAAGATGCAGGATCTTGAAAAACCATTTGCATGTGCGATCTGATTTTTCTTAGCTTTTTTTTATTAAGCTTTGTTAAATCATTATCAACAAAATATACAATACCGTCAGTTGGTTTTATAAGTTGAATAATAACTCGACCAAGAGTAGTTTTTCCACATCCTGATTCTCCAGCAATTCCAAGTGTTTCCCCTTTTTTTATGAATATGTCAACATTATCAACCGCTTTAACATAATTTTTTATTCTTGAAAAAACTCCTTCTTTTATTGGAAAATATAATTTTAAATTTTGTGTTTTAACAAGAATTTCATTATTCATTTCTTTTTTCCTCTTTTTTATTGTTTGGAATCAACGCATATTTTACATCTTCATATCTATAACAAGCAACAAAATGCCCTGGTTCTACCTCGTTTAATGGTGGTGGAGCTTTTTTACATATGTCGGTTGCGTAGTTGCATCTAGGATGAAATCGACAACCAGATGGAGGCGAGATAAGATTAGGAACCGATCCAGGTATAATATCTAATTTTTCACGTTTTTCAGTAATTTTTGGTATCGCTTTCATCAAGCCTTGAGTATAAGGGTGATAAGGCCATTTAAATATAGTTTTTGTATCACCAAACTCAGTGATATAACCTGCATACATTACTCCAACATTGTTACACATTTCAGCAATTATTCCTAAATCATGAGTGATTAACCATATTGATGCATTTGTGTTTTTTTGTAAATCTTTTACCAGCTCAAGAATCTGTGCTTGAATAGTTACATCTAAAGCAGTTGTCGGTTCATCTGCAATAAGCAATTTTGGGTTACAAGCAAGCATCATAGCAATCATAACTCGTTGACGCATACCACCGCTTAACTCATGGGGATACTGTTTTGCAACAGTTTCAGGATTAGGTATTTTAACCATTTTCAATACATCTATGACTTTTTCCTCTACTATTTTTTTTATTTTTTTCTGTTGGTATCTTTTTTTTATAAAATTCAATTTATCCAAAAATTTTTTTTCATTATTTTTTGGCATTTCATGTAATAAAATAACTTCAGCAATTTGATCAGCAATGGTATATGTTGGATTTAAGGCTGTCATTGGTTCTTGGAAAATCATTGAAATGTCTTTTCCTCTAATTTTCTGCATTTCTTCATTGCTTTTTAATAATAAATTTTCGTTATTAAACCATACCTCTCCATTAACGATTTTACCTGGTGGATCTGGAATTAAACGCATAACGGCAAGTGCAGTAACACTTTTTCCGCATCCTGTTTCACCAACCAGTCCAACGGTTTCCCCTACATGTATTTCAAAACTAACGTCCTCTAATGCTTTAACAGTTCCTTCATAAGTTTCAAAATAAACCTTTAGATTTTTTACTAAAAGAAGTGTTTCATTTGTTATGTTTTTCCCCCTCCTCGTCTTAAACGTGGATCTAGAATATCCCTAAGCCCATCACCCAATAAATTAAATCCTAGTACTGTAAAAAATATTGCAAGACCTGGAAATATCATCATCCACGGGTAGTTCATAAAATAATTTCTTGAATCTGAAACCATTCTCCCCCATTCTGCTGCCCCAGGTCCTGCTCCAAATCCTAAAAAACTCAATGCAGCTGCAGTTAATATTGCATTACCTAAATCCATTGTAGTTTGAACTATAAGTGGTGCCATTGAATTAGGTAGAATATGTCGAAAAATAATTCTTGTATCCCCAGATCCAACTGATTTTGCAGCTTCTACATATTGATTTTCTCTAACAACAAGAATCTGTCCTCTAACAAGACGTGTATAAGCTGGCCACCATACCACAATCATTGCAATCATAACATTTTCAATGCTTTTTCCAAGGATTGCAGCTACTCCCATTGCTAATATAAGATAAGGAATTGATAAGAAAATATCAGTTATCCGCATTACTAGTTCATCTAAATATCCTCCATAATATCCTGCAAAGGCACCAAGTAGAATTCCTAATCCTAAACCACCAAGAACAACTATTAAACCTATTTGTATAGAAATCCTAGAACCCCAAATAACTTTTGAAAAAATATCCCCGCCAGTTTCATCAGTTCCAAATAAGTGTTTCCAACTTGGTGGTTGTTTACTTTCATCCCAAATGTGTTCTTCAGGTCCATAAGGACTGATAAAAGGAGCAAGTAATGCAACTAAAACAAGTAATAATATAATTGTTATTCCAACTATTGCTAATGGACTTTGTTTTAATAAATGGAGACTATATTTTAACTCCCTTATACGTGGTGAGAACCATTTTTTTAAAGATTTTCTTTTTTCTTTTGAAAAAATCTTATTTATTAATGAATGTTTTTGAAGTATTTTTTCCATTTTTATTCCAGCCTTACACGAGGATCAAGATAAGCATACATAAGGTCTACAACAAGATTAACAATAGTATACATTATTGCAACAATAATGGTAAATCCAATAATTGCTGCAGTATCTATTCTAACAATTGATTCTGCTGCCCATGAACCTAATCCTGGCCAATTAAAAATTGTTTCAGTAAGAACCGCTCCTGCCAGTAAACCTCCAAATGATAAACCAATAATTGTAACAGTAGGTATTAATGCATTTCTAAATGCATGTTTATAAATGACCTTATTTTCTGGTAATCCTTTTGCTCTAGCAGTTCTGATATAATCCTGACCCATAACTTCAAGCATACTAGAACGAGTCATTCTGGCAATTTCAGCTAAAGAAATATAAGAAAGGCAAAAAGCAGGCATGATCATATGAGAAATTACATCTATAAACATATCTATTTTTCCTGCAATAATACTATCAATAACAAAAAAACCTGTAACACTTGGAGGATACGCACCAGAAGTTGCTCTCCCATAAAGTGGTAAATAAGGTAATCCATTTGTTTTTAATAGATAAAAAAATACATACTGCATTAGAAAACCTAACCAGAAAATAGGTATAGAAACTCCAGATAAAGCAAATAATCTTGTTACATGATCTGGTAATTTATCTTTTTTTGTTGCTGAGATAACCCCAAGAGGAATTCCAACAACAGTTGCTAAAGTCATTGCAACAATTGCTAGTTCTACTGTCGCAGGTAATCTTAGTTTAATAACATCTAAAACAGGCATATCTTGATGAGCTTTTGAAATACCCCAATCCCCGCTAAGTAAATCTTTCATATAATACAAATATTGAATATATACAGGTTGGTTAAACCCATGTATTTCTTTTACTTTTTCTATCTGCTCCAGGGTCATTCTTGGGGTTATATACGCTGCTGCAGGATCTCCACCTATTCTTGTTAAAGCAAAAATAATAATAGTAACTCCAATTAATACTGGAATTAATAAAAGAAGTCTTCTGATAATATACTGGTACATCTTCATATTAAATCCAGCATTCCATCCTTAAATTATCAATAATTTAATCGTAATACTATTTTTTTTAAAAAAAATGAAAAAAAATGTTTTATTTTGTAGAATAGCCAGCTTGTTCAAGATATGATTTTGCTTTATCTAAATCTTTTGTGTAAATCGGTAGTTCATCATAATGCCCAAACATACCTTTTGGTATAATTCCCTGTAGTGGTGTTGTAATACCTGATTGTACCTGGTTATAATATGTTTCATAATCAAATGCATAACAGAATGCTTTTCTTACATTAACATTATCAAATGGAGGCATTGCAAGGTTAAATCCAAAGAAGTTTACATCAAATGTTGGTGTTCCAGTAACTACCCTTATTCCTTCAGATTCTCTATTAATTAATTCATTGGCGTGCTCCCTGGGTACATATATTGTATCTGCTGTTCCTCCGATTAATGCAAGATAACGAGTATTGTACTCATCAATATATTCAATACGGATTGTATCCAAAACTGGTTCTTCACCCCAGTAGTTTGGATTCTTTTTAAGTACTATATAAGTATTATCTTCTGCCCAATAATCAACCATGTAAGGCCCTGTTCCACAAGTATGTTTATCCATCCAGTTGTTTTCACTTCTTGGTTGTATCCCGCCATGTTCTTCAACATAGGTAGGACTAACTATGTCTGCTACAGTGTATGCAAGACAATATAAAAATGGACTATAAGGATATTGTAAATGGAATCTAACAGTGTATTCATCAATAACTTCAACACTACTAGTATTTTCAGGATCTAAAACCTGCGTTAGAATCCAGCCAGGGCTTTCTGGATCATCATAATACATCGCACGATCAATTGAGTATTTAACTGCTGATGCGTTAAATTTAGTACCATCATGGAATGTTACATTTTGACGCAAATGGAATGTATAGGTTAATCCATCATCACTTATTCCTCCATTTTCAATACTTGGAACTTCTGTAGCAAGTAAAGGTTCAAGCTCTGCTGCACTTGCTCCTTTATAAAAAACTAAAGTTTCATAAACATTTTGTAAAATTTGTCCACCTGCTGTTTCATAATCCCATGCTGGATCCAAGGAACGAGGTCCACCTATTGTAAATTGAACAAAGGTTGTATCATCAGATGAACCATTTTTACTAAGATATTTAAACATCAAATCTGAAAACATTGGGTTATAAAAGTATCCCTGTACCCATGTTCGCTCAACATGGAAATTAATAGGTTGATCAACATACAAATACACTGCTTGATCAAATAACCGTTGTTCTATTTTTTTATATAACTCTTTTGCCTTTGTCGCATTTAATTCTTGTTTTGCTTGATCAATCCATGTATCAACCTCAGGATCAGCAAATCCTACTCTATTTGCATATGTCCCAGTTGAACGTGCAAAAGGATCTAGATAGTTGTCAGGATGCGCATAATCTGGTGCCCACCCTAAGAAGAAAATCGGCATTTCTTTCTTTTGTAATTTATCTAAATATTGAGCCCAGGCAAGTTCCTGTATTTCTATTTTTATATCTGAAGTGATTGCTTCAATACTGTCTTTTAATAATTGACAACCAAGTTTCCTAGCATCATTACCTTGATTATAATACAAAATTATTTTCGTTGGTTGTTTTTCTGTTGTTGTGCATCCACTAAAAGTAACTATGATTAATAATGTACATAAAAAGATTGCAAAAACACCAGCTTTTTTATTCATATTTTTATCTCTCCTCATAATTTTACCTCATCTAATTTCAAAGTGGTAAAAGATGGAGTATTGTATCTTATTTTTATTTAATTATTTTTCTATTTATTTTACAAAACCATTATAATCTATTTTTTCTTAATTTTTTAAAATAATCGAAAAAAATTTTTTAGTTGTATTAATATCAAATCATTAGTTTTTTCCCAAACATTTTCCTATTCTTTAAATACTTTTTGATAATACATGTTATATAATGAGTGATTCAAATGAATAAAATAAGTTTAATCACAATAGGCGTTTTTTGCCTGATTTTCATAGCAGGTATTATTTCAGTAGTTTATTTTAAAAAATCTGAAGATTTTCAATATACAACAACTCCTGTTAAACTAGCAGATGATTCAAATTATACTGCTGAAAAACTTAGTAATTTGGTTGATTCAATTAATAAGTTCTCTTTTGATTTTTATCAAAAAATTTCAGAAAATAAACATGAAAACATTTTCTTTTCACCATACAGTATATTTGTTGCTTTATCAATGGCTTATGAGGGTGCTTGTGGAAATACAGCTATTCAGATGTTTAATATTTTAAATTTTTTACAAAATGATTCAGAAACTCAAGGTTCCTTTGGTAGAATTTATAATCTACTTAATCAAAAACAAACTGGTTATAAAATTAGTACGGCAAATGCTTTTTGGATTCACCAAAAGTACATATTTTTACCAGAATACATTAACTTACTTCAGAATTATTATATGGCAGAAGCAAACAAATTGGATTTTTCAAATAACGTTGAAGCTGCCAGTATAATCAATTCTTGGATTGAAAATCAAACTAATGGTAAAATAAAAGATATGATAGATCCAGGGTCTTTATCAGAATTAACACGTTTGGTTTTAACAAATGCCATTTATTTTAAAGGATTATGGGAACATCCATTTGATCCCAAATATACCTCTAAAATGGATTTTAAAATAAACCATATTGAAACAGTAAAAGTTGATATGATGAGTCTTTCTGATTGCTCATTTGATTATACTGAAACAGATGATTTACAGATTTTAAAATTACCTTACAAAGGTAAAAATTTATCAATGATTGTTATTCTTCCAAAAGAAAATAATCTTTCTATTGTGGATTCTTTATTAAACACCTTGAATATTAAAAATTGGTATAAAAATTTTCAAAAAACACAGATAAATATCTTTCTTCCTAAATTCAAATTTGTAGCAGAATATAATTTAAATAATATTTTAAAAGACATGGGAATGGTTGATGCTTTTTCTGAAATCGATGCAGATTTTTTTGGAATGGATGGAACAAGAAGTCTTTTTATAAGTGATATTTTACATAAAGCTTTTGTTGAGGTTAATGAGGAAGGTACTGAAGCTGCTGCTGCTACCTCAGTTATTGTCACAACAACTGCAATGACTCCTACATTTAATGCCGATCATCCATTTGTTTTTTTAATCCAACATGAAGATACAGGTGCTATTTTGTTTATGGGTAAAATAATTAACCCAGTATACTAATTTTTTTTATTTTAAAAATTTATGAAATGATTTAATCATTTCATCATTTCTATCAATTAAAATTATTTTTTCGAATTTATCTTCAAACATTTTTGCTATTTCTATAATAATCCTTGCAGCATCATCAGTTGGTACTCCACCAACACCTGTACCCATACCTGGTATTGCAATACTTTTAAGTTTTAATTGAAATGCTAAATCAAATGCTGCTTTTGTTGCAAGTTTAACATTATTTGCATCAATTGTTGTTGCTGGTTTACTCATTGTTGGTGCATGAATAACAAATTTACAAGGTAAAGACCCAGATGTTGTAACAATTGCTTTGCCAACAGCAATAGGTGCTTTAGAAACTGCTTCTTTTTCAATAATCTGTCCACCAACTTTTTTTATTGCGCCAGCAACACCACCACCCATGTATCCAAAAGAATTAGCAGGATTAACAATAGCATCACAAGAAATTTTTGTTAAATCTCCTTTTTCAATAAATATAGGCATTGTTGATTATTCTTCCTTTTCTATTTCTTTTTCTTTGATCTTTTCAGCTTTTTTCTTTTGTTTTTCTTCTTCTTTTCTTTTTTTCTCCTCTGCTTTTTCTTCTTGATGTTGTTTTTCTTTTACTGTTATTCCTCTTAGTGTCTGAATTCTTGATTGCATTGCTTTGATTCTTTCATTTATTTTTCCTTTTTCAATATTTAATTTTGCTTTTGTAATTTTTTTATTTTCAAATTTTTCTTCCAATTGAGCGATTCTCATTTCTTCTTTTGAAATACGTTTTTCTAGCTTTGCTATATTTTTTTCTAATCTTTCTAGGAAACCCATGTTATTTACCTCACAATTGTATATGCGTATGTTTTCTTTGGCTAAATATTCTACGGAAGTTTTTAGTTTTTTTATAAAATTTTGTTTTATTTGTAATTAGAAATTATTATGGAATACCCTGTTTAAAAAAATTTAAGCATATTATTTTTTTAATAGTAGAATATCTGGCATTCTGATATTATTTTACCAAAGTCAGTATAAAATGTCTTTGTTTCACCACATTTTTCACAATAATATTCAATCATGTACGTTGAATCAAGCTTTTTTATTGGAATCTTTTTCATTAAAACACCACATCTTGAACATTTTTGTTCGTTTTTCATCTATCCAACCCTAAATATATTTTCTATAAATAAAATTAAATAATATCGAATATATAAATTTATTGTATAAAATATACTTTTTTAATAATAATTTAACAATTTTTTATCTTTCAAAAATAATCTTATTATCATAAATTATCTTAAATATTCTATGATAAGGAATCATTGCTTCCCTTGTTTCAAAAAATGATTTTTCAAGTTTGATAATGTCTTTACCAAAAATTATCTTTGTATCCTTTGGTGCACCTCTATGTTTATACCAAATCTCTGCTAATTCTAAACTATATTTTTGATCCCATTTTAATTTATTTAAAATTTCTTTTGGATTTGTCATAATAAAAATGTACTTCTTATATTTTGTAGAGTCATTTTCATATGTTTATTACCATCACCTTCAACAATAGTTTCATGCCCAGGGTAAATATTTAAAACATCAAGTTTTGCAAGTCGCTCTATTGAATTTTTTAGTTGAACAGCATCACCTTCTGGAAAATCATACCTACCAAAGGATCCATAAGAAAAGATTGTATCACCTGAAAAAAGCGATTTACTTTTTCTACTATAAAGACATAAACTTCCTGGGGTATGACCTGGAGTATGTATCACTTCAAAATTTTCATCACCTATTTTGAGAATGTCACCATTTTCTAGTTTAACATCAACATGCATCTTAGGCATAGAACAACCAAGCATTTTAGCAAAATGGCTTTCACTTTTCTCGATTTTATCAGAAGCATAAATGTGTGCCATTACTTCAGCATTTTTATTGGTTAATTCATAAATTTGCTTAACACCACCACAATGATCAAAATGCTCATGCGTAATGATTATTTGTACTATTAAACAAGGATTAATTATTCTTTTAATTTCTTCAGTAATTTCAATACTATGTAAACCTGTACCACAGTCTATAATAGTTGGTTTTTCGCCATTTATTATGTAAATATTTGAATCATAATTACGGCCGTATATATAATTGATTTCCATAAGTATAATATTAATTTCTCATATTTAATTTATTTACAAATTTTTTAAAACTCAATGAAATTATATGCAATTTATAATTATTATAACAGAACAAAAGTGAAAAATGAGGAGAATTTAAATATCAAAATAGTTAATAGAGTTCTAGCAAAGGACTTTGTTATGTTTTATATAACGTACTCATTTTTTTAATAATAAATTTTATCCAAAATAAATAAGGATTTTGAAAAACTTCTTATAAAAAACTTCTATTTAATCATTTACTACTACTTATACATAAAAAATGATGATAGTGATTTTTGACAAGTTTATTTAAAGCAACAATATTAAAAAGTAAAAATGGGGCTTGGCGATTGTTTAGAGTTTATAAAACAAATGCAAGAAGCGGAAGTGATTCTTTAAAAATAGAAACAATGGTATATTTTTTTGTGTCTTAAGATATACTGGGATTAAATCATAATCAGTGGAATCGTCTAGGTTTTCTACTCGTATATATCCATTAAATTGTGTGTTTTTTTGATTTGGTGCAACAACAGATACATGAATTGTTACTTGCCCGTCTTCAGGTGTCAGGTTTTCACCACAGTCTGGAGTGATTGTCCAAATGCCCCAGTTAAGTGATGAACTATTGATTTTCCAGTTTAACAATGATCCAGGATCTCCAATATTCTGTAATTGAAAACTACCATTTCTTGTTTCACCTGGTCGTACATTATTCCAGGTGAGACTACCCGTACAATCAAGATCTGGAACTGGTGGTACTGGTTCCGAAGGTGAGATATATTCAATTTTAAATACTCTATTCATCATAGGATTTGGATATGGATTTATGTACTGCCAAATTATTGTTTTGTCTGTAGTGACTTCGAAAAATCTTCCTGATGGCCCATCGCAAATTAAAGTATTTCCATCTGGAAGACGTTGAGCCCCAGAAATGTAGTCTGCATAAAAACTATTTGGTGGTGTTGCTGTATAACTCCATGTTAGATTCTCAGGTCCGTAAGCAAATCCTGGTTCGAGGTAATATTCTCCGTTTTTATCTACTGGTGGTGTTATCTCATCAACAGATGAATATCCACGTCCAAGACCATTATTAAAAATTAGAATGTCCCCTTCTCCAGGATAACTGGGTTTAGTCCAAGTGGCATCATGCTGCCCAAAAAGTTTTTGGTCATTTGCATTTCCTGCTCGATAGGTTTGTGGATTGCCCCATCTATATAAAATATCACCACCATGTCCATACTTGCCTCCAGAATGATTAGATGCTTGATTGGTTGTTGTGCTATGGTCGATTATCCATATTTCATTTAAATTCCGAAAACTAATCAGAATTTGGTCAAACTGTGGATTGTAGTCAACAGAGTTACAATGTAACCAATCTTCTGATGAAGGACCAAAATTAATGTCAAGTAATTCTGGATGATCTTTTACAACACCATAGTTTGCTTTTGAAGGATCATAATCTTGAATAAGATGATCCCATACATGCCATTGCCAGATGATATTACCACTGTTAGGACCATTTGGTTCTATCTCTACAAGAAAATCAGATATCATTTTATCACCCTGAATATACATTGGGTTACGACCCATAGCCAATGCTTCAGCACGTGTTTTAATTTCTGAAGCGATCATTAAGACATGCCCATTTGGTAATGGTTTAAAATCATGATGTGTCCAATATTGATTTGGCGAAAAATATTCATAATGCCAAATTATTGTTCCATCACTTGAATATTTTTCAATTCCTCCATGGGTTGCCTCTTCTTTACTTGTTTGTATGGATCTAAGAAGAGATCCATCGTTTAAAAGATATACTGACCAGTATGGCCAATAATTGCTTGACCAAGTACGATTCACTACTCCATTATTATCTATTAAATATGTTGTTCCACTATACATAGGAGCAAACAGGATCTGACCACTAAAAATATCATTATAGTACGTAGTTTTCATGATGATCTTAGTTAGCGAGATAGGGGTAAATACTGTTGCACATAATAGTAAAAAAATTAAAAAAACTAAAATTTTTATGCTAGAATTTCTCTTCATAGTTATTTATATCCTTATATTTTTATATTTTATAATAAACATTTACATTGTTATAAATATTTCTATTTGATAATTTCTTTAATTTTCAATTTAGATTAGTTGAGTAAAATAAAGTGGGCCTGTCCGAATTTGAATCGGAGTCTCTAGCTCCCAAAGCTAAAAGGATCGACCAAGCTACCCCACAGGCCCATGGTATTTTTTTGTTAACAAACTTCAATAATAAAAACTTTTACTTTTTAATAAATTAAACAGACCTTCAACGGCACATTTGCCCCACTTTATAAAAAAAATATTACCTCCCATTATTTTTAGATTGTAATAACCTAATTCCTTCCTGTA
>JBNVCE010000026.1:0-270 GCA_050410885.1 Thermoplasmatota archaeon
GCATAACAACAATGCGATTGAACGACATAATGAAGATTTCAAACAAGGATACAAGACAACATGAGAACTCAGAACACCAGAATCTGGAGAAAACTTCAGCGATCTCAGGCGAATCATCTACAACTTTGTCAGAACACACCAAAGTATTGAGAAAACACCGGCAGAAGAAGCTGAAATACCACTATCACTTGGGAGAAAAAGGTTGCTGCAACTTATACAATTTTTTTTTTTGTTACCAGTTGTATCCACTGGAGTCAGAGAATAATAACG
>JBNVCE010000026.1:280-4759 GCA_050410885.1 Thermoplasmatota archaeon
TCTTCACGTATCTGAATGTTTTTCTGGTGAAGATGGATAAGAGTATTTCAGAAAATCGGGAGATGTTATTCATTTAGAGGAATATCTTACTCATAATTTTTAATTTCCTTATTCAACTTTTCCATTAATATTCTTGCACTTCTTGTAAGTTTTGTAGGTGTTTTTAACATTATTTCAACATACAAATCCCCTTTACTTCTACCATATAAACCAGGCATACCTTTACCCTTAAGCTTAAAAACATCACCGTTTTGTGTACCAGGTGGAATAAACAATTTTTCAATTTGTTTATCAATTGTTTCAACATTGATTTTTGTACCAATAGCAGCCTCAGTGAACAAAATTTCTTTAACAGTGTATAAATCAAGACCTTTCCTATCAAATTTCGGATGCTTCTTTATATGAACAACAATATATAAATCACCAGGACCACCACTACCTGCCTCCCCTTCACCAGCAAGTCTCAACTGTGAACCATCATCAACACCTTTTGGAATTTTTATTTCAATTTCTCTAGTTTTTTGAACTATACCATTTCCCCTGCATTCAGGACAAGGACTTTCAATTACTGTTCCCTGACCATGACATTTATTACAGGTAGAAATAGAAGTAAACAAGCCAAAAGCAGTTCTTCTAGTTTGTTTTATTTGACCGGTTCCATTACATTGAGGACAGGATCTGGGTTTTGTTCCAGGTTTCGTACCTGATCCTCCACAGTTATCACATGTTTCTGTTCTTGGAATTGAAATAGTTTTATCAACCCCAAAATAAGCATCCTCCAAGCTTATCTGAATATCATATCTTAGATCTGAACCACGCCTCCTGCTAGCTCTTCTATCAAAATCTACCCTATGACCAAAGAATCTTTCAAATATATCATCAAAACCAAAATCAAAGTCAAAATCAAAACCCATGCTTCTAAAAATATCGCCAAAATCAGCTCCTCTAAATATATCTTCATAACTGTAACGCTGATCTATACCTGCATGACCATATTGATCATAAAGTTTTCTTTTTTCGTCATCATATAATACAGCATAAGCCTCAGATATTTCTTTGAATTTTTCTTCTGCATTTTTATCAGGATTTTTATCTGGATGATATTTTAATGCAAGTTTTCTGTATGCTTTTTTAATCTCTTCTTTACTTGCATTTTTTGAAACACCAAGTATCTCATAGTAATCTTTTTTTTCCATAACTCAAACCAATGGTAAAATAAAAACTAGTATAAGATTTTTGTTAGAAGAATAAATAAAAAATTTAAAACAAACCAAATATATAAAAAAGAATATCTCCAAAGATAAAAGCAAAAATATAACCAATCAATAAAGGAATCATAAAAGGTATTTTTGGTGTGACCCAAATCTCGGTTATATTATTTTTTTCAAATTCATTAAGTTCTTCAGTTACATCAAAATCTTTTGGCATATAAACAAATTTTCTTTTACCATTTTGCAATTTTTCTAAAGGCCAAACGAATTTTTCTTTTGCTTTTTTTAAACTCATTTTATAACCAAAAAAAACATATGGAAATTCTATATCCTTTTTGATAATATTATAAACTAAAATACTCAAAGGAATAAACAAAAAAATAATAAGAGAATTGGAAAATATTGACCATGAAAAAGGCATTATCCCATTTTTCAATAACGGAAACATGTACATTGTTGGTTCAAAAGGAACAAGTATTGCAATAGTCATCAAGGCTTTTGCATCTGCTCCTCCAAAAATCAATCTTAACTGATATAATACATAAATCAATCCAATCATCAAAGGTATGAATAAAATGTAAAACAGGTTTTCAAAACCTGTGGTAAGAAATTGGATTATTAACAAGATTATACCAATTAAAGCCATTAAAAGCCATAAAAGGTTTGATGCTTTTCTAGTTTTAAAATCTGTATATGAAGCATAAAAAAGTATAGTTATTCCTACAGCAAATCTAATTATATCCAGTAACGTTTTAGTTTCAATCATTATTGAATGATATCAAAAACAATATTATTAAAATAATGATAAATTGTAAAAAAGGAAAAAATCAAAAAAAGTTTTCTTATTTAAAAACATGTTAAATTGATCTACGTGCTGATATTTAATCGAAACATTTATTAAATTAATAATATCTTACATGTTTGTAATTTAGATGGGATGCCGCAAAAGTAAACATTGTAGTGCATCTACTGAATCCTAGGAGATTTAGATAGTATGCATAAAATAAAAAATTATGAAAAAAATAAGCTGAATTTTTTAAAACTTAACATTATTTTGACGCAAATGGGATTTTTCAATGATATAAAAAAAAAGATTGCTTTTACTGCACAATCATTTTCCAACAAAAAAAATAAACAAGAAAGAATAAGTGATAAAGAAAATAGTATTGATTTTCATTTAGAGTTAACAAAAAAAATCGATGACATAATTGAAAAAAATAAAACAGATGAGCAATGGCTTGATGAAAAGATAACACCACCCAGTTTTGTAGAAATAAGACAGCATTATACCAGAATGCCACAAATACCTGTTTTTCAAACTGATTTAAGCTCAAAAACAGAAATTGGAGAAATTGAAGATGTACAAGAGTTTATAGAAATAGAATCACCAGCAAACTTTTTAACAGAAAAACAACAAGAAAGTCAAAAAATGCATGATAGTTGGATAACAAGTAAACAAAATGAAAATGATAACAAAAAATTTTTAGGATTAGGAGCATTAAAAATTAAGATAAAACCAGAAGAACCAGAAAAAAAATCTAATAATAAAAACATTAAAAATAATTTAGTAATTGAATTAGAAGAAACAAAAAAAGAAATTGAAAGAAAGAAAAAAGAATTAGAAGAAGCAATTAAAAAAGAAAAACTAAAAGAGCTAGAAATAAAAAAACAAGAAAAGGAAAAACGTAAACTAGAAAAACTAAAAAAATTAGAGCTTAAAAAGAAGTTAAAAGAAGAAAAAATTAAAGAGAAACTAGCTAAAAAAGCACAAAAACAAAAAGAAAAAGAATTAAAGAAACAAGAATTATTAAAAATAAAAGAAGCAGAAAAAAAAGTAGTTGAAGAAGAAAAAATATCCCCAGAAATCAAAGATACCAAAGAAGAGCAAGATAAGATCATCCGACAAAACTTGATATTTGATGAAGATGTTGCAAAACTTTTACCTGTATTAGATAATCTTTTTGAAAAACTACCTGAAGAAACAGTTGATGAATTTGTTAAATCTGAGTATTTTGAATTATATGAAAAAGTTTTATTAAAATACAAAAACAAGGGATAGATTATGGGATTACTAGAAAAAGCACAAAAGAAGCAAACAGTCAATAGTTTAGAATCAGAGACAAAAAAAAATATTGATGAAAAAGAAAAAATTGATAAAATTTATTATCCTGTAGAATTAACAAATAGAGGGGAACCAATCAAAATTTTTTATCCAAAAGATTCAGAAACTGTAAATGAACAGATGAAACATCTGGGTTTTTTAGAAAAAGCAAAACAAAAAAAACTACAAACAGTTATTGAAAAAATAACTGAAGAGCCTCAGATTTTAAAAATATATACTGGTATAAAATTAAAAGGAAAAACAGGTAAAGAAGTAATAGAAGAAAAAAAAGGTTTTGGCTGGAAAAATCTTGGTAGTAGAAGAATTGTTTATGATCATAATTTAAATGAGTATGTTTATGAGGTCATAGAGCCTGTTTTAGATGAGAATGAAAAAAAGAAAAAAGAAGAATTGTCACGTTTATTCAAAATGCTTGCAGACGTAGACATAACCTATATGGATAAAAAAAGTAAGGAAAAATACTTAGAAGAAACATTAGAAAAAATAATTGCTGATAATAATTTTAGATTTATAACAATGAAAAAGAAAGTAAAAACAAATAAACTTATTAAAAAAGTTGAATTAAAAGAAAAAGATATTAAACAAAAAACTCTTAAAAAGAAAATAGAAGAAAAAGAAAACATAAAATTAAGTAAAGAAGATTTAGAAGCCGCAGAAAAACAGGCAAAAGAAAAGGTTTTTTATCATATTTTTAGAGATTTTCTAGGTTATGGCAAAATAGACATTTTGATGAATGATACAGGAATTGAGGATATTTCTTGTGATGGGCATCATGTACCTGTTTTTATTTATCATAAGAAATATAATGCAATATCAACTAATATAAAATTTGATTCTGAAGAAGAACTTGATTCTTTTGTTGTGCGTCTTTCGCAAATTAGTGGTAAACAAATATCTATTTATTCACCCATTGTTGATGGTAAGTTACCAGATGGTTCCAGGCTTCAAACAACCTTGGCAAAAACCGTTACAAAAAACTCGACATTCACAATAAGAAAATTTAAAGAAAAACCTTTAACACCAATTGATCTTATTGATTTTAAATCACTTTCTATTGAAATGGCTGCTTATTTCTGGATGGCAATTGAAAAAGGCGCTTCAATACTTTTTTGTGGGGGAACAGCCAGTGGAAAAACAACTGCTTTA